>CAXTSF010000018.1:2381-5985 GCA_964246865.1 uncultured Terriglobus sp. | reverse complement strand
CGAGCCCATCTCCAATATCATTCTTTCCACCACGGAGGACGCCACCGCTATCGGCCTGACCTGGCTTGCGGCACATCACCCGATTGCAGCCGCATCCGTCGCCATCTTCGGCATCGCGGCCGCCGTGTTCGCCGCGAGGGCACTCTACCGCGCGCTCCAAAAGACATTTGCCCGGTTGCGCTCCCGGCCGGCACAGGGAGCCGCCGGAAACCTGCCGGCGGCGATCACGCCGCCCGTCCGCCCATAGGAAGTCCTACCCTCGTACGACGACGTCGGCGAAGGTCAGAACCACATGGCCCCGCACCGGTTCGCCAAACACCTTTGCCGGCTCAAAGACACTCGACAGCATGCGCTCCTGCAGCCGCGCCGCGGTCTCCGCATCCAGCGTTCCGGAAACGACGCGGTACGTGTACACCTCGCCCCGTGCATTTACCTCTGCCTGCACCACCAACGGCTGTTCGTCGCTCCCCGTCAGTGCCGCCGCTTCGGTCACGGAGTACAGGTAGCGCGGTGCGGAGAACCCGGCCAGCGGAGCGTCGTTCGCCTCCACCGCCTGCTGCGGAGCCACCGCTCCCAGCATCGCGGCCCCAGCGCCGATCAGCACCACGGCAGCAGCGGCCACGGCGACCTGGACGCCCATAGGACGCAGCGTACTGTCATACCAGCGCTGCACGTGGTGCTGCACGCGTCCAGCCCAGCGGCGCTCCGCGCGCACCCGCTCATGCGAGATCGCCAGCCGCATGCGCAGCGCCAGATCCACAGGCACCGGCCTATTGCTCGCCAGACGCAGCGCCTCATCCGTCAGCACCCGCTCCCGGTGCGTTTCCTCCGGTGTCGCTGTCTCCGCCCGCCTGAAGGTCCTCATCGCTTCCCTTCCTGTGCCGTTACCATCCTTGTGCCAAACTCCGGCATACGCTCGCTCAGTTCTTTTCGCAGCAGGGCCCTGCCCCGCATCAACCGGCTCTTGACCGTACCCATCTGCAATTCGAGGATCTCGGCTATTTCGTCATACGCCATACCTTCCATCTCGCGCAATACCACGACGGTCCGGAAGAGGTCCGGCAGCGCACGAAGTGCCTCATCCACGGTCGCTCTCAGCTCCGCATGCATCGCCGCATCGCATGGCGACTCCCGGCGGTCCGCAAGAGTGTCGCGCAGCATCGGTGCGCCGTCGTCCCCGCCGCCCGGTATCTCTGCGTCGATCGTTACCTCCGCCCGCTTGTGCCGCGACCACCAGCGCCGCCCATTCGAGGCCTCGTGCACGGCAATACGATAAATCCACGTGCGCAGGCTTGAGTCTCCGTTGAACTTACCGATGGACCGGAAGATCTTGATAAAGACGTCCTGCGTAATGTCCGCCGCATCCGCCGGATTCGGCAGCGACCGCGCAATGAACGAGTACAGCGATCCGCTGTACTGAGCCACCAGTTGTGCAAACGCCTCCTCGGAGCCGGCCTGCAACGCCCGCACCAGCGCCAGCTCCTCCGGACGGACCTCGGCCCGCGCCGGTAGATCGCCAAAGGTGCCTGCCAGTGATTGCAACGCGATCGCTCCCAAGAGTCCTGCTCCCTTCACCATACGCCGTACTTCCAGCTTTCCGGCAACGGATCGCCGGACGCCGGCAGAGCTGTTGTTGACCACCCGCCGGCGGATGCGGAGTGCTCTCGCTCACTCCCCTACGTTAGACACCGGACCTGTTCCCTTTTGTTCCCGGGCAGCCGGCAGAACCCTTCGGAGGTACGCGGCTCCGCCGAGCCGCATCTGACAGCCTGAGGACACAGATTTCCATGCCAAAGTTTCAAGCCAAAGACGGAACCGAACTCTTCTTCTACGACTGGGGCACGGGTGCGCCGGTCATCCTGATCCACGGCTGGCCCCTTACCTCCGCCAGCTGGGAGTACCAGGCGCGCACACTTGCGGAAAACGGCTATCGCGTCCTGGCTTACGACCGCCGTGGCTTCGGCCGCAGCGACTGGCCCTGGACCGGCTATGACTACGACACGCTCGCGAGCGACCTGCACCAGCTCATCGAGACCCTCGATCTGCACGACGTCACCCTTGCTGGCTTTTCCATGGGCGGCGGCGAGGTCGCACGCTATCTCGGCACCTACGACCAGTCCCGCATCAAGGGTGCGGTCTTCATCGCGGCCGTCACGCCTTATCTGCTCAAAACGGACAGCAACCCGAACGGCGCGCCAAAGTCCATCTTCGACGACATCGTCGCCAACCTGACCAAGGACCGCCCCGCCTTCCTCCATGAGTTCGCCGGGAAGTTCTACAACCGCACCCTGCTGAGTCACACTGTCTCCGAAGAGACCCTTGAGTTCTTCTCCGAGATGGCACTCACCGCCTCGCCAGATGCCACCATCAAACTCGTGCGCGCCTGGAGTGAGACGGACTTCCGCGACAATCTCCGCAAGATCTCCGTGCCAACCCTCTTTATCCACGGCACCGGCGACTCCACCGTGCCGATCGACATCTCCGCACGAGAGGCCGTCAAACTCGTTCCGGGTGCCGAGATACTCGAGTACGAGGGCGAGCCACACGGCCTCACCAACACGGCTCCCGATCGTCTCAACAGCGACCTCCTCGCCTTTCTGCGGCGCTCCACAGCACGTCCTTCCTGAGAACAAAAGCAGGCCCGCGAGGAGCCCCGGGCTGCAACCGGGGCTCCTCGTCGTTGGCCATCTCCGCCGATTCCTGCCAGACCATTGCAGGTTCATAGGAACGTGCATCCACATCTCTGCATGCACGTTCGCAGAATCGGAGATCCACACCATGGCTAATCCACTCGCCTTCGTCACCGGCGCCTCCGCAGGCATCGGCTACAACCTTGCCAAGGTCCTCGCAGAGCGTAAATATGACCTCATCATCACCGCCGAGCAGGAGAAGCTGTCGCAGGCGGCAGACGACTTCCGCGCGCATGGAGTCAGCGTTACTGCTATCCAGGCCGACGCGCGCAAGCCCGAGGAGGTCGAGCGCGTCTGGTCGGAGATTCAGTCCCTCCACCGCAATCTTGACATCGCCTGCATCAACGCAGGCATCGGCGAGGGCGGCCTCTTCGCGACCGAGTCCTCACTGGAGCAGGAGCTCGATATTGTCCGGCTCAACTGCGAGTCCACCGTACACTTCGCGAAATACATCGCCGGGCACATGGTGCGCAACAGGAGTGGCCGCATCCTCTTCACCGCATCCGTTGTCTCGGAGATGGTTGCGCCGCGCGAGGCCGTCTACGCCGCCTCCAAGGCCTTCGTGCTCTCGCTCGCGAAATCGCTCCGCTACGAGATGAAGGACGACGGCGTCACCGTCACCGCTCTGCAGCCAGGCCCCACCGACACCGAGTTCTTCGACCGCGGCCACATGAGCGATACCGAGGTCGGCACCGAAGGCAAGAAGCAATCCGAGCCCTACGACGTGGCTGTAGACGGCATTGACGCCCTCCTCAAGGGAGACGAGCACGTCTATGCGCACGCCCTCGCTCTCAAGCTCCAGGGTGCCGTCATGGGCATCGTTCCCGAGGCGGTACAGGCCGCCATGCACAAGAAGCAGGCCAGCCCGGCCGAGAAGTAGCTCACTCGCAAACAAGAGAAGGGCGGCGCAATCG
>CAXTSF010000018.1:0-2371 GCA_964246865.1 uncultured Terriglobus sp. | reverse complement strand
CCCCCCCCCCCCCCCCACCCCCCCCCCCCCCACCCCCCCCCCGCCCCCCCCCCCCCCCCCCCCCTTCTCTTTATTCCACTATCCGGGCTACCGGCAGGGATTGCTGCTGGCTGCCGTGTTCACGTTCACCAGGCAGCTCTCGTCGTAGTACCGCTCGTCGCCCACCTGCTGATAGCGCAGCACCGTGACCGCACCGGCTGAGTCGCCGGACACGTGCTGGTCACGCGTGTACTGCGGAATATCGGTCGCGCCCTTCAGCGCCTCACGCATAATACGGCCCTTCAGCGTACCCATGAACGGCAGATCGATGCCCATGATGGACGCCAGGGTCGGTGCGATGTCGGCATTGCTCATCGGCACCGGGTCCACGTAGCCGGCCTTGAAGTCAGGCCCGATCGCGGCGATGTTGTTGAAGGTATCCGCCCGGCTCAGGCTGCCGTGCATACCCTGGCCTTCCTGCAGCCCGCTGTCCGCAATCTCGATGCCGGTCTGCAGGTTCGTCGGATCCAGGTAGAAGTCCTTGAAGTTGACCGAGATTGCCGGACGCGGCGTCTGCGCACTGCCCACCAGACCGATCGAGCTCAACGGCAGCGCACCGGGGATGTCTCCACTGTACGAGTCGTCCACGAAGATGCCGCCGATGTAGCTCTGCTTTGCCAGGAACGCGACGATGGCGCGCACCGTCGCTGTATCGTGACTCGGAACATAGATCAGATCGGAACCGCCGTTCGCGGCCACCACAATCTTCGCGTCCGTCCGGTTCAGGATCGCGCCGGTGCCGCCGATCAGGCCGTCGCCCGCCGCCGGATGCTGCAGTACCGTCGCCGTCGCCTGTGCAATGGTGGGGTTCACCGGTGCGTAAGTACGAACGCCGTTCGTCGTCAATACCGTGTCCGGGTCATACAGGGGCAGGTTGAACTGGTGCGCCAGATCAATGGCGAGGAAACCCACCGGTAGGAAGCCAGTATTGACCTCTTGCCGGCCCGTCGCTGTCTTGTACGTAATCGTCGAAGCAAAATCGTTTACGAAGTTCTTGCCAGTGTTATCGACCTCATGCTTTGAGATGGTCGAGAAGCCGTGGTCTGCCGTCAGGATGATGTCCGTGTTGTTCGCGAGTGCCGGAGTGCTCTGCACGTACGCGATGATCTGCGCCAGGTTGGTGTCGGCGTTCTTCACCGCGGCCTGTGAGGTCGGACCGTTGATTCCGGGCGTCAGCGAGTTCAGGCTGTCGCCCTGGTTGTGCTGCGTGCCATCGGGATCGCGCGACCAGAAGAGGAGATAAAACGGCTTCGTGCTCTGCTGAAATGCCGGCAGAATCGCCTTTGTCACGCCGTTCGCGAAGTATTGTTGCTGCACTGTGTTGGCCGAGGTCGTCCCCGGCGTCGTGTTGTTGCCGGAGAAGCCGTTATTGCACGCCTCCGTCGGACCGCAACCATTCGAGCGGTTCGGTGCCGCGGTCGCCAAACCCGCATTCGCCAGCGCCGACTGAATCTGCGCGGAGAGCGGGATGCCCGCAGCCGAACCGGTCGCATCATCCACGAACACCGTGTTCGGGGTTGGGATTACCTTCGCTATCGGGCTGATCTGAGAGACGTCCTGGATCGCCACCGGACCCACCTTGCCGACCGAAGCCGTGTTGTACCCCTGCAAGCGAGCCAGGCCCATCAGCGCCGTCTCATTGAGAAAATTTCCGTTGAAGTGGCTGTTCAGGTCCGAGAGGATCAGGTTGTTCTCGATAAACGGCGTCTGCGTTCCCGGCAGCAGTCCGAAGTTCCCTGTGTTGTACACCGGAAAGCCCGACGCGATCGTGTTGCTGAAATCACCCGTGTCGCCAAGCTGATGACCGGTGGCAATGGCCGACGCATTCGCCGTGGTGAAGGTCGGGAACATCGAGTGGCTATTGGAGAAGTACACGCCGTTGTTGCGGACCGAAAGCATCGTCGGCGCGTTCTGCGCGTTCACCGAGCCGTTCCGCAGACCGTCTGCAACAAAAATGATGATGTTGCGCTTCGCTCGCGCATCCTGCGCGAGCATGCTGCCGGCCGCGGCAAGAACACAGGCCGACGCGGCTAGGGACCTGGAAATCCACTTCGATTGCATAGGGGGTAGTACTCCTTGCACCGAACGCTATCAGCAGCTATCCCACAAAGGGGTGACGGCTCCGTGAAAACTTACGGGGACACCAGCGCGCGTTCAGCGCATCACACCCGTCTTCGATAGCGGACGCTGGCAGGTCCACGGCAAGCTGCTATTTCCCAAACGACTGCCGGAGGTGCAGAGCAGCCGCATCGAAGCAGTATGCAGTTCCTCGTCATCCTCGTCGCTCTTGCAGCCGGTGCCGCCAATCCCTTTCAGTCGGGCACCAACGCAG
>CAXTSF010000017.1:0-26116 GCA_964246865.1 uncultured Terriglobus sp. | reverse complement strand
ACCTTTTCGCCCTGCGAAAGGCCACTGGCGAGCACATTGGGCGTGCCCTGCGTCACGTCGACGCGGACGGGCCGCGCCCGGACGGGATAGCTGGTCTGGCGCATGCCGGCCCCGGGCGAGCCGTTGGCGCTGCCACGCCCCGGCGCACCGGCGCTCGCGGTGCCGGCACCTGTGCCTGCGCCGGTACCCGCACCCGCACCCGTGCCCGCACGCCTGCCGGAGCTTCCGCCAGAAGCCGGCTCCGGGCTGGCAGGGTGGTCCGTGTCGATGACGTAGACGAAAGGATCACCATTGCCGGTTTGCAGCGCGGCTGCGGGGATGGTGAGGGCGTTTGGCCGGTTTTCCAGAACGAGCCGGATGTTGACGAATTGGTTTGGGAAGAGGGCGTTGTCGTGGTTCTCGAAGACCGCCTTCAGCTTGGCCGTGCCGGTCGTGGTGTCAATTTGATTGTCCACTGTGAGCAGCTTGCCGGTGGCGATGCGCGCCTGATCGCCGCGATCCCAGGCTTCCACGTTCAGCTGGCGGCCACCCCTCATGTGCGAGAAGACCTCGGGCAGCTGGTCCTCCGGGAGCGTGAAGATAACCGAGATGGGCTCTACCTGCGTAATGACGACGAGGCCAGTGGAACTGTTCGCCGCGACAATGTTGCCGATGTCCACCTGACGAAGACCGACGATGCCTGAGATGGGCGAGGTGATGCGGGTGTAGGCAAGGTTGACGCGGGCGGACTGGATGGCAGCCTGGTCGGCGGAAAGCGTCCCCGAGGCCTGGCCGGCAGTGGCTTCCTGCGTCTGGGTGGATTCTTTTGAGACAACACCAGCGGTGTACAGCTGGTTGTAGCGCTGTGCCTGCGCCTGCGCAAAGGCCGCGTTGGCCTGGTCGCGTACATAGTTTCCCTGTGCCTGATTCAGTGTGGCCTGATAAGGGCGGGGATCAATCTCCAGCAGAGTCTGTTCCTGATTGACACGCTGGCCCTCGCGAAAGTTGACGCGGATGATCTGTCCATCCACGCGGCTCTTGACCGTAACGGTGTTGTAGGCGGTCACGGTGCCCAACGCGGTCAGGTAAATGGGCACAGGGCGCTGCAGGACATTATTGAAGGCCACGGGGATGGGCCGGTTCTGGGCAGCCTTGGCCGCGCCCGCCTGCGCCTCCGCCACTTTCTTGTTGGAACGGATGCGATAGGTGATGAATGCTGCGACAGCCAGGAGAAAAAGTGAGATCAGGGCTATGCGCAACCAGGAACGCTTGCCGCGAGTCCGGTCCGGAGGAGCTTCGCCGGCTTCAGCAGCCGATGTAGATGCAGAGGCGTGCGCCGGCAGGGCATGCTGCCCGGGGTGCGGTGGAGCTGCGGTTTGCTCAGATTCGCGGACTTCGGGCAGTGGCATGGTTGGCAGCGGACCGTCCTCAGGAAAGGAGTGCGTACGTGGTGAACCGTAGACTCGTCACGATGTTGCATCGGCGTAGACCGACACAGGGTTGTTCACGGGAGCCACGTAGCTCAGACTATAGAAGGACGAGGCTGGGGTGCGTTAGGTTTCGTGGCGTCTTCATGGTGCATCCAACAAGCACTCCTATAATCATGGCGTTACATTCGGTTTCCGGAGATGTGGACGAGCCGGACGGGTGAGGGCGAGATTCTGACGATGACAAGTGCGGTCACAACTGAGCAAAGTAACCCACCGGGCACAACGACGCTGATGAGTGAGGTGCCGTTGTGTGTGGATCTGGACGGTACGTTGGTTAAGAGCGACACGCTGGTGGATGCAGTGCTGCTGTTGGCCAAGCAGGACCCACGGTCGCCGCTACGGTGGTCAACCTGGCTGAAACAGGGCAAAGCCGGCTTCAAGCGGGAGATTACGAGCCGGGCCTCCATCGATGTGGAGCACCTTCCCTACAATCAGCCCCTGCTGGAGCATCTCCGTGAGGAGCATGCGCGTGGAAGGCAGATCTATCTGGCAACCGCCGCGGATATCGGTCTGGCGGAACGGGTTGCCGCGTTTCTGGGGATCTTTAACGGGGTTCTCGCGTCGGATGGATCGCTCAATCTTGCCGGGGCAAACAAGCTTCAAGCATTTCAGCAGCGATTCCCTCAGGGCTTCTCCTATATCGGCAACGCCATGCCGGACCGTACGCTGCTGCAGGCGAGCTACCAGCCAATGGTGGCGAACCCGCACGGCAAGCTGCGGACGGCCATGGCTCGGGACGGTGTGGTTCCGCATCGTATCTTTGAGGATCGCCGGAGCACACCCAAGGCATTCATCAAGGCGATCCGGCTTCATCAATGGGCGAAAAACACGCTGATCTTTCTTCCGCCGCTGCTGGCGCATGAGCGGGATGCCAACACGATGGTCAGCGCCCTGATGGCTTTTCTGTCGGTATCGTTCTGTGCAAGCGCAACATACATCATCAATGATCTTCTAGATATTGAGGCGGACCGGAAGCACCCGCGCAAGAAGAACCGGGCCTTTGCCTCGGGCGACCTTTCCCCCATTGCCGGAATCGGCATTGTCGCCGGCTTCTTCGCCATCGCGATCGCTTTGGCGCTGGCACTGCCGCACGTATTCGCTGCGCTGCCCGGGTACCAGGGCATTCACGAGGTGCTGCCGAAGCCATACCGCTTCCTGGTTTGGCTGCTGATCTACACGGCAACGACGCTGGCATACTCTTTCCGGCTTAAGCGGGCGGTGCTGGTGGATGTGATCGTGCTCAGTGGCCTCTACACCATCCGGATCATGGCCGGGTCGAGTGCGACCGGCGTGGGGATTTCGCCCTGGCTGGCGGCGTTTTCCATCTTCTTCTTTCTGTCGCTGGCCTTTGTGAAACGCTTCGCCGAGCTGGAACTGATGGTGCTGAATAACCGGAGCAAGGCGAGCGGCCGCGGCTATCATACGTCGGATATCGAGCAGCTGCGCTCGTTCGGCACGGCAAGTGGGTACGCCAGCGTCGTCGTCTTCACGATGTATGTGTCGAGCCTGAACGCGGGATCGCTGTATGAGCACGTGGCAAGGCTCTGGCTGTTGGTGCCGATCCTGATTCTTTGGATCAGCCGCACCTGGATGCTGGCAAGCCGCGGCGAGCTGCACGAAGACCCTGTCGTCTATGCCATCACCGACCGGCACAGCTGGGTGATGGGCGCGATCGCAGCGGGCATCGTCTGGTGGGCCCTGTAAGTGCGATGTGATTTAGTCTGAGCAGACGTACTCATGGCAGACCGCGACACTCAACTCACCGCGTACGACGACGCCGCCCTGGACGCCGCGTTCCGTGAGCTGTCTGAAGACGTACGGACCTCGGCTGCGAAGCTGAACTCACCGGAGGCACGCGAAGCTCTCCGTTTGGAGTGGCTGGGACGCAAGCAGGGCCGGTTGAAGTTGCTCAGCGAGACATGGCTGAAATCGGCTCCGGCCGAATCCAAGCGATCCCTCGGCATACGGTTCAATGAGCTAAAAGAGACTATTCAGGCCGCCCTTGCCACTGATTTCCCCGTTGCTCTTGTGTCTTCGGGTGCGGATGCCGCCCCGGTCGGCATCGATCTTTCCCTGCCCGGTACACGCCGCGCCGTTGGTGTAGAACATCCACTCACCCGGACCATGCGCGAGATGACGTCGGTTTTTGCGGCGCTCGGCTACTCGGTCGGTGTGGGGCCGGAGGTCGAGACGGACTTCTACAACTTTGAGGCGCTGAACTTCCCGCCGAACCACCCTGCTCGCGACACGCAGGATACGCTCGTCATCGCCGGGCAGGAGAGTAGGCCAACGCGGGAGCGGCTTCTGATGCGCACGCATACCTCACCCGTGCAGATACGAAGTATGGTCACACAGCCGCCGCCGCTACGGATCGTGATCCCGGGCAAGGTGCACCGGAATGATGAGAGTGACGCGACGCACTCGCCGATCTTTCACCAGGTGGAGGGTCTTTGTGTCGATGCGGATATTACCTTCAGCGATCTCAAAGGCACACTGGATCATGCGATGAAGGCGTTCTTCGGGTTAGACGTGAAGACCCGCTTCTTCCCCTCTTTCTTTCCGTTCACGGAACCAAGCGCGGATGTGCAGATCTCCTGTCCCTTCTGTGGCGGGAAGGGCTGCCGCAAGTGCAAGCACTCGGGATGGATTGAGCTGCTCGGGTGCGGCATGGTCGATCCGGCTGTGTTCGCAGCCGTGGACGCGCATCGTGTCGAGAACGGCCTGGAGCCGGCGTACAGCGAGGGCCGTGTTAGTGGCTTTGCCTTTGGCATGGGCGTCGAACGCATTGCCATGATGAAGTATGGTGTCGGTGATATCGGCCAGTTCTACTCGGGTGATATGCGCTTCCTGGAGCAGTTTGTTTGAAGCGAGCAAGTCAGGAGGCGAACACTCGATCGAGCGGAAGCACAAAGCCGGTCACCGGCCCTTCTCCCGCGATCTGAGAGATGGGATACATGCGTTCGGGCGCGAGTCCGGAGCGAAACACCGTCACGCCTTTTTCAAAGGGATCAATCAGCCAGGCGAGCTGCACGCCATTGTCGATCCATAGCTGCATTTTTCTTTCCAGGTCCGAGAGAGAATCGGATGGTGAACGAAGTTCAACGATGAAGTCGGGTGCGATCGGGGCGAAACGACTGCGCTGCTCCGGCGTGAGTGCACCGATGCGATGCGCGGAAGTCCACGCCGCATCCGGTGTCAAAACTGACGAGTCCGGCAAGGTAAAGCCACCGTTCGAATCGGTGACGTAGCCGTGACCCTCATGCCTGTTCCAGAGCCCTAGCTCAAGCAGAATTTCGGCATTACGCCTGGCACTTTCGCTTCCGGATGGGCTCATGATGAGGAGATTTCCCTCCTGGTCTCGCTCGATCGGCAATCCCTGGTTTTCCGCGGAAAAGCGCAACAAATTCTCATCCGAGATCGGTTCTGCGAGTCGGATGCGTAGCGGAAGTGAGAGTCCGGTGAGCGCCAAATCCATACTCGAAGTGTACGCCGTGCCGCTGCTGCGGCACGACCGGAAGACGTTAGGATGGAGAGATCATGCAGGCGATCAGATTTCGTAAGCGATGTAGGGTACGGCTACCCAGGCAGATGAGAACAGCAATGAGAAGGCGGGCTGATTCAGCCTTGTCCCTATGAAGATTCTGACAACCTGGCTGCGCGAGTATCTGCCCGCGCTCGACATCTCCGACCGGCAGCTTGCCGAAGATTTGACCTTGCGCGGCATCGCCGTTGAGGGAGTGCATGCACTCGCCGGCGGTGGACATCTGTTCGAGATGGACATCACGACCAACCGCGTGGACGCGATGAATCACTATGGCATCGCCCGTGAAGCGGCTGCCATCTATGGTGTGCCCCTGCTCGGTTTAGAAGATGAACGTATCTTTTCGGCTGAGGGCCTTCCCACTGCTGAGAGCGAAGAGGCCCAATCTCCCCGCTATGGGAGAGCTGCGGACGGCGACGCACAAGAGCAGGCTGGAGGCTATCCCGTCGCGATTGACGCCGCCGATCTCTGCGGACGTTTCACGGCACAGGTGATTCGGGGTGTCACCGTCGGGCCTTCCAAGGGCATGGTTGCCGACAGGTTTGCCGCGCTGGGGCAGAAGCTGATCCTGAACGCGGTAGACGTGACGAACCACACCTGGATGGCCATGGGGCAGCCCACCCACGTCTTTGACCTGGATACCCTGGAGGGTGGCATCCGTGTCCGGCGTGCGCACAGTGGCGAATACCTGAGATTGCTGGATGGCTCTGAAAAGATCCTGACCGGCGATGACCTAGTAATTGCGGATGCAGCCAAGCCGCTCAGCCTGGCAGGCGTGATGGGCGGTTGGGATTCGCGCGTGACGGAGGGGACGCGCAACGTCCTTGTAGAGTCGGCGTGGTTCGATCCTGCGGTGATCCGTCGCTCCTCCCGCAGGCACGGCCTGCACACGGACGCTTCCCACCGCTATGAGCGAGGCGCGGACTTCGCGGCAGCGGCCGTGGCAAACCGGCTTGTCTGCAAGGGTGTGATCGCCGCATGCGGTGGCGAGATCGATGGCCCCTTGACGGACGTTCGCGTCCCTGCCCTGGAAGCGCGTACAGCAGGACGTCCACGGGTGCGGCTCAGCACCGACGCGGTGCAGCGGCTGCTGGGTACCACGATCGAGGGCGGCTCAGTTTCGCCCGATTGCATCGAGCAATATCTGGAAGCTCTGGGCTGTTCCCTTCGACCTGCCAGCGACGGCGGCGTGTATGAGGTGACTCTGCCGAGCTGGCGGCTTGATCTCGAACGAGAGATCGACCTTATCGAAGAAGTCGCGCGTGTCTACGGGTACAACCGCTTTGCCGACACCTTGCCGAGGTTCTCAGGCGGGGTAGTTGCGCTCCCTTCCGCTGCGCAGGAGACAAAGGCGCGCGAGGTCTTGCTGCAGACGGGTTGGACGGAGGGACTCTCGAACACCTTCTGTAGTGAGGCTGAGGCCCAAGCCTTTGACGTCGCCGAGGCCGTGCTTATGGGAAATCCGCTCCATGCGGAGGCAGCTGCGCTGCGGCCAACGCTGCTGCCCGGTGCGGTCCGGATGCTCGAGCGCAATCTGGTTCGCGATGTAAGGGAGGTCCGTCTTTTTGAGCTCGGTACTATCTTTCGCGGATCGAATGCGAGGGTTGAGGAAGAGCCCTCCCTCTCCCTGGCAGCCTATGGCGGAGCCTCGAGGACCGCGCTCTCAACGGACAAAGATGCTCTGCTGTTTGAGACAAAGGGCATGCTCGAAGATCTGCTCTCGCGTTTTGCCGTGGGTGCGATTGAGTTTCGGCCTCAAGCTCTGCCGGCATGGATTGAGCAGGGGCGCGGCGGATCGATCTTTCTCGATGGCAAGCTCGCCGGCAGCTTTGGCGAACTGAGCTTAACCCTCAGGGAGCAGCGGAAGCTGCGCGAGCCGGTTGTCCTCGGAGAACTGAGATTGCCTTTGCTCTTCCAATATCTGCTACGTCAGCCTCTCGTAAAAGAGCCGTCCCGGTACCAGGCTGTGGAGCGAGACCTTTCCTTTGTCTTTGCGGATGGGGTGCAATGGGCGGATGTGCTTTCCGCGGTGCGCGAGCTTGCTATCGCGGAGATGACCACACTCCAGCCCATGGAGATCTTCCGCGATCCGAAGGGCAGGGCAATTCCCGTGGGGGAGTATTCGCTGCTCTTTCGCATGACCTTTCAGTCGCATGAGCGCACCTTGAATGAAGAGGAGCTTGCCACCTGGCAGGATGCCGTCATATCTGTGCTTACCAGGTTGGGAGGGAAGCACCGCGCTCCCCAGGCCGGATGAGCGTAGGGACAGGGACGGTCGCCGGCAGACGAGGTGGCCGGGCCATACGGAGATTGGGATAGGGAGACGCTGCTCGAAACGAGCTCACCAACGAGGTAACTTTTTGCGCCATCCCGCACGCGTCACGATACCCGCGCACCTGGATTGACGATACCGGCCGGAGAGTCGCATCCTAAGAAGCTATGGCTGAGATTGTGAAACGCCTCCTGAACACACCGCTGGACGTACCGCTGACCGCGGAGATCACCGTAGATGGGCGTACCGTGCCGGCCGGTGAGGGCGAGCTGCTGGTAGAGGTGTTGAACCGGAATGCCGCAGCGATCAATGCGTATCTCGCCTCCGGCGGCGAACGCCTGCAGGACCGGAAGCTGAGTCCAGGTGAGCGGGATGCGGCGCAGTTTGACATGGCCCTCATGGCAGACCACAGCTCCTCCCCCGAGCTGCGTCCCGGCTTCGCGCCAGGCTCAGCACCGGCGCATGGTGCCGGCGAGGCGCGCAGCGTGCCGCAGGTGTGTTACCTGGCCCAGATGGGACCGGTTCAAACGTGCGACACCTGCATGGTTGAGGTGAATGGGCAGCTGGTCCGGGCATGCGCGACACCGGTGACAGCGGGGATGCGCGTCGTCACGGAGTCAGCCCGCGTGGACACAGCGCAACGCGAGGCGATGGATCGCATTCTGCAGAATCACAGTCTTTATTGCACGGTTTGCGACAACAATAACGAGAACTGCGCGGTCCACAATACGGTCGGTGAGATGAAGGTGATTCACCAGGCCCGGCCCTACATGACCAAGCCATACCCGCAGGATCACTCAAATCCTTTCTACCGCTATGATCCGGATCAATGCATCCTGTGCGGCCGCTGCGTTGAGGCATGCCAGGACGTGCAGGTGAACGAGACTCTAACGATTGACTGGAGCTCGAGCCATCCGCGCGTGTTATGGGATGGCGGTGAGCAGATCGCCGGTTCCAGCTGTGTCAGCTGTGGCCATTGCGTGACGGTCTGCCCGTGCAACGCGCTGATGGAAAAGTCGATGCTCGGCAAGGCCGGGTATCTGACCAATATTCCGGCCAAGGTGCTGGACGACATGATCGAAATCGTGAAAGGCGTAGAGCCGGAGACGGGCTATCCCCCTATCCTGGCGCTCTCCAATATCGAATCGAAGGCGCGCGAAGCCCGTATCCAGCGAACGAAGACCGTCTGCACCTACTGCGGTGTTGGCTGCTCGTTTGAGGTCTGGACAAAGGACCGCCACATCCTGAAGATCGAGCCTACCCACGGTCCAGCCAACGGTATTTCCACCTGTGTGAAGGGCAAGTTTGGCTATGACTACGTGAATTCTCTGGATCGCCTGCACACGCCGCTTATTCGCAAGGGCGACACCTACGTGGAGGCGACATGGGATGAGGCCTTAAGTCTGATTGCGCAGAAATTTACCGAGATCAAGGAGACGCACGGGCCGGATGCGCTTGCCTTTATCGCGTCTTCCAAGTGCACGAATGAAGAGAGCTACCTGATGCAGAAGCTCGCTCGGGCAGTTATCGGCACAAACAACATCGATAACTGTTCCCGTTACTGCCAGACACCGGCAACACAGGGATTGCAGCGTACGGTTGGCTACGGTGGGGACGCGGGATCGATCGCTGATATTGAAATGGCCGGTCTGGTCATTACGGTCGGTTCCAATACGGCCGAAAGCCATCCCGTGCTGGCCACTCGGATCAAGCGATCGCATAAGTTGGGCCGTCAACGGTTGATTGTCGCCGACCTGCGAAAGCATGAGATGGCGGAGCGTGCGGACCTCTTTATCCGTCCGAATCCAGGAACCGACCTGGTTTGGCTTTCGGCGGTGACGAAGTACATCATCGATCAGCGGCTGCATGCGAGTGAGTTTATTGCGAACCGGGTCAATGCTTTCGATGTGTACTACGAGAGCCTTTCACCTTTCACACTGGAGTTTGCCGAGCAGGTGACCGGCATCTCCCGAGAGACACTCAAAGAGATCGCGCATGAAATCGTGACAGCCGACGGAACGTGCGTGCTTTGGGCCATGGGTGTCACGCAGCATTGCGGCGGCTCCGATACCTCGACCGCGATTTCGAACCTTCTGCTTGCCACAGGCAACTACGGCCGGCGCGGAGCGGGTGCCTATCCCCTGCGCGGACACAACAATGTGCAGGGTGCAAGCGACTTTGGCTCAATGCCCAATCTCTTTCCCGGTTATCAGCACGTGGATGATGCCGCGGTGCGCGCAAAGTTTGAGGCAGCATACGGTTGTTCGCTTCCAGTGAACAAGGGGCTGGATAACCACGAGATGATGGAGGCCATCCACAAGGGCAAGCTCCACGCTCTCTACATCAAGGGCGAGGACACCATCACCTCGGACGCGAACGCGAATGATGTGGGGCAGGCGCTCTCGGAGGTTAGCTTCCTGGTGGTGCAGGACATCAACTTCTCAGAAACCTGCCGCTTTGCCGATGTCGTCCTGCCGGCCTCGCCGTCGCTGGAAAAGGATGGAACCTTCGTCAGCACGGAACGTCGTATTCAGCGGCTTTATGAGGCAATGAAGCCCCTGGGAGAGTCCAAACCGGACTGGGTCATCCTGCAGATGATTGCGAATCGCCTCGGTGCACACTGGAAGTACGAGCATCCCAGCGAGATCATGGCAGAGGTCGCCGCCTTGACGCCGCTGTTCGCCGGGGTGACATACGAACGGCTTGAAGGCTTCAAGAGCTTGCAATGGCCTGTTGCCGCCGACGGCACCGATTCCCCCTATCTCTTCAAGGACGAGTTTCCTTTTCCGGACGGCAAGGCCAGGTTCTATGGGCTGGACTGGATTGAGCCCAGCGAGGTACTCGATCAGGAGTTTGATCTGCACCTGAACAACGGACGCCTGCTGGAGCACTTTGAGCAAGGTTCCATGACTTCGCGTGTACCGGGCATTAATGAGATCACGCCTGACAACTGGGTCGAGGTGTCACCGGAGCTGGCTGAGGAACGTGGCGTCCAGAGCGGGAGCAAGGTGGAACTGCAGTCTCGGTGGGGCATGCTCCGTGCGCGTGTATTGGTGAGTGATCGTGTGGAAGGCAAACAGCTCTATATGCCAATGAACTCCGTCACCGATCCGGTGAACCGGCTTACCGGCGCACACGTGGATCGCGCAACCCATACGCCTGCCTACAAAGAGTGTTCCGTCAATATGCGGATCCTACAGCCAAAAGGGCGTTCACCCCTGGAGCCGCAGAACTTCCGCAACGGCCACCGTACGCCGCAGCAGGGTGTTGAAGTAGCTCAAAAATGGGCACGGCCGGATTATGCTCTTCCGGGAACCCGGCCGAGCGACAGACTGGTGAGCATCAACACCGCGGATCACTAGGCGTATGGTGTTCATCTTGAAAGGCAGGAGAGAGACATGGCAAATCCGATTGCATTCAAGCCGGTTCCGGTAGATCCTCGGGCGGGCCTGATGAAGCGGCTGGAGGCAGCGCCGAAGGAGCACGCGGAAGCTCTGCTGGTCGGCTACGACCTGCTGCAGGCGGCGCACGATCAGGGCATTCTCGATCTGATGCATGGCCTGGTGTACGCGAAGAACACCATCTTTGAGCATGTGGCAGAAGGTGCCAAGATGCAGGAGAGCGTGGACGCGCTACGGAATCTAATCAGCCTGGGGAAGATTCTGGGTGCCATGGAGCCGGAGACACTGAGCTGCGTCGTCTCGGCGATGAGTACGACCAGCAAACCCAAGGCAGAGGAGCCACTCTCCATGTGGGGTCTGTTCAAAAAGGTGAGCTCGCGTGAAGGACGCCGAGGCCTCAGCATGGGAGTCGAGTTACTGGTCGCGCTCGGCACACGGCGCTTTGCGGACGCCACTAAGTTAGCTCCTGCAAGTAAGGCCGCGCTCAAAGGGTAACTTTGACGCTCGTAGAGAGTGGACCCCAGCGCGCTCAACAGGCTAGTGAGATGTCACCGCCAGCGAGTAAGTGGCAACTCGTGTCAGTACGCCGTCGCTTGCAGTTATTCGATATTCATATCGTCCCGGTGGCGTATACGCGGCCCGCTGTGGAGGGGAACTGCTGCCGCAACCCAGAATCGACCCTGCAACGGCAAGTGAAAAAAAACCGCACACCGCTAAACGGAGCAGAGGTGTGCGGCTGCGCAGGGAGACAATGAAGACGGTTGTTAATAGAAGACCGGCGGCGACCGCCAGTTGTGGTGTGGCACCCTCGTAACCGACAACTAAGTACCGCGAGCTCGTGCGAATCGTGACCGGCACTGCTGTCCGATCCGTCAACATCGTGCTCCGTATCTGCGGTTCGCAGGTGGACGCAGGCGCCGACGTTGTACAGCTGAGGGACACAACGCCCTGAAAGCCGCCCAGCGAAGTAAGTTGTGCTGTCATGGAAGCGGGCCTGCCTGCAACGGCCACACCCGACTCCGATCGATCTGTGAGGGAGAAGTCCACCCCATTGCCCGTCAGGCTCACAGGCGAAAGGAGAGCGGCGTCCGCTGACTGCAGCTCACCGGAACGATGTCCGGCAGAAGCCGGTGTGAAGATCACACTCAGCAAGCAGGTACTGCGAGCGGGCAGCGCAGGACCGCAGTCGGAGATCACAGTCCAGTCTGGGGCCGACACGCGAAATGTGGGGAGAGGCAGAGGCGCATCGGAAAGATTTCTGATGCGGACCTGTTTTGCTGCGGAAGAGAAACCCACGTCCTGACTGCCGAAGTCGAGTGGGGATGAGTCGATGACAATGGCTGTCGTACCGGTGCCGGATAGCGGCAGACGGAATGCCGGATTATTTCCCGAATCGTTCGGGACACTCAGCGTTGCTGAGCGTGTGCCAAGAGCAGCGGGCGCAAAGGTGAGTGTAAGAGTACAGCGCTCTCCGGGATTGAGCCGTGTACACGTGTTCTCGGATACGTTGAAGTCAGTCGAGTTCTGTCCAAGCAGGGCGGGTGTGCCGAAGTTGACTGGTGCGAGATTTGCCTGGTTCGCTGTGATGCCATACATCTGCGGCCGGGATGTGGAGCCGACCGCCTGCTCGCCGAAGCTGCCGTTAAAGCGGCTATCCATCGCAGATAGCCGCTTGATGGGAAGGCTTATCGTGGCGAGTTGGCCGTCATAACGGCTTGCACCGGCAGGTGTGGTCGCGCTTGCTCCCACCGGCGCGTTGGCGAATGCATGCATCTGCGGCTGATAGAGTTCAGCATCGACACCGGCTGGGGTAAAAATGCGCTCTTGCATCGCTGGACCAGCTGAGCCAACAGACTCGTCGTCCCGTGCTGATAGGGTGAGTGCCAGATCGCTCAGACCCAAGCGACTCTCGTCGGCTACGGCTTCGCGGGTGGCCGCGCTTGTAGCATCCTTACCAGATGCCGTCTCAAAGTCTCCAAGCACGACGACCTCTTTGCCGTGGCTCTGATAGGAGTGGACGAGTGTCGCAAGCGCCATGATCTGCTGATGCCGGCGCGCTTTCGAGTTTTCCAGCCCTTGCTCGTCCATCACCCCCTCGCATGAAGCAAGGTGAACATTGATGAAGACCCAGGGTAATGCGAAGCGATCTGCATCCCGGAGCGATACTTCGAGCGTCAGCGGTGGGTCCTGCCACAGTGGTTCTGAAGCGCCGCAAGCGTCAGCACACCAGAGGTCGGAGGCTTGCATTGTCTGTACTCGACGTACCTGCAACACACCCGTGTTGACGAGATAGCCAAGGTGCAGAGTTCCTGCACCGATGCTTGGGTCCATGTAGGCACGGTAACCAGTTTCGGGTGCGCTGGCGGCATTGGCGAGACTGCTCAGGGCCGCTTCATCGTGCACTCCCTGAAGAGCGACAACTGCAGGGAAATGCAAGATCTGCTGAATGGTGAGTGCTGTGTTTCTGTGCCGCCGATCGAAGTCCGGGTCGCCTGCAGGCCCTGAACTCTCCAGTGAGCCTCTCTCAATCTCCGAGCCGTATCCAGCGAGGCCGAGTGTCGCGATTGCCAGTCGCAGGTCTAGCCTGGCACCCTGCCTCTCGATCCGTAGGCCCGGTGCCGGGGACACAGGGGTCTGCTGCATCGGAGACGCGAGACACAGGCTCGCCACCAGAAGCAGGAGCAGAGCAGAGACGGCGCGTTGGAGCAACCTGGCCAGCATAGGAATCTGGCTCTACCGTAGCTGCCTGGTGCAGCCATGGCGTAAGCGATTCTCCTATGACGGAACGAGTCGTTCCAAAGTGGAACGGATCTCTACTGTGGCGCTCGCGGTGCAAAGTAACCCTTGCGTGCCCGCACCTTGTACTTGTTGTTGAGGGCTACGAGGTAAATGCTCCGAAATGCGCCATCCTGCTTCAGATCCGCAGGCCGATAGCGTAGCGAGTATTGCGAACGCAGCTCTTCCTCAATGGAGCGGAAGCCGAGGGCCACATCCTCGATCTTGACGGGAAAGAAGGTACGCCCACCGGTAGCTTCGCTCAAGCGTGTCAGCACCTCGTCCCCTTTGTCTTTCGACGGCGAGATGTTCGTAGAGATCGTGTAGACGATTGTCTCGGCGCGCTGGCACATCTTGATGGCGTCCTGCTCATAGGCGCGGGAGTAGTTGTCCTCCCCGTCGGAGACAACGATCAGCGCCTTACGGAAAGGCTCACCAGGGCTCTCCGGTTTGAGTGTGAGCATCTGATCGCGGCAGGTCTGATAGACGGCATCGAAGAAGGCCGTACCCCCACCGGGACGCAGCTTCTGAATTGCCGTGCTGAGCCTGTCGACGTTGGGGGTGTAGTCCTGCGCTAGGTCAAGCCGCACGTCGAAACCGGTGACAAACGCCTGATCGCTCTTCGGCCGCAGCACCTGAAGCAGGAACTCCGTTGCGGCCTGCTGCTCGAATTGAAATCGGGAGCGGATCGAATTGGATGTATCCAGCAAGATGCCAATACGCAGTGGCAGGTTCGCCTGCTGCGTGAAGCTGATAACCCGGTCGGGGCGTTTCTGATCGTCGAGTAGGCCGAAGTTCTGCTGCTGCAGCCCGGTCACAAAGTGACCCCTGCCATCTGTCACTGTGAAGACGAGATTGACCTCGGGCACAAAGGTGCTCAGTGTAAAAACCTTCTCCGTATTTCCCGGCTGGGCTGGGACCGTTGCCGCGGGCTGGCCCTGGCCGATGTTTCCATCCGAAGGAGAGGTCTGGGCAGGCACGGCGTTTTGAGTCGCCGATTGCGAGGGAGCAGGGACAGACTGCGAGGGCGGTGGGCTGACCGGTGCGGACGTTTGCGGGGTACCCGCTGCGGGAAGTGGCGGAGGTGCGGGTGCCTGAGTGTGCGCGGGCAAGACGAGTTGGGAGAATCCCGCGAGAAGAAAAAGGCAGAATCGGGCGCTATAACTAGGGCGGCCAGTCACAGAACGTAGTGTATCAACGCACCTGATTCCTGCCACTGCTCAGGGAGCCTAAAGCCTGAGCATGCGAAGCCGTTCAAGCAGGAGGGCGAGCTCCGCGGGGAGAGCAGCCTCTACCTTGAGGGACTTACCTGTAACCGGGTGTTTGAAGGCGAGATGCGCCGCATGGAGAAAGTTCCGCGCGAGCGTAGGCGATTCCTTTGCGGACTCCTCTGTGACAAGGGCCTTTTCCAGGCCCGGGATGCGCGCAGGAGCGCCGTACAGCGTGTCACCAACCACGGGATGCCCGAGGGCCTGCATGTGGACGCGAATCTGGTGGGTACGCCCCGTTTCGATGCGCACATCGAGCAGGGTGAAATTACCCACGGAGGTGTGCAGCCGTTCCATAACGGTGTAATGCGTCGTCGCGGACCTGCCTTCAAACGCACCCCTCTGCCCTCGCGATGCGACTCGCGGCTCAGGCTCGTTTGGATGGCGAAGGCCTTCGGCGCCGTGGCTCGCCGTAGTCATGTAGCTGTTTCCTGTTCGCGTAGTCATGCGCGTGCGGCGGATGCGGTCGCGACCGATCGGCAGCAGGATGGTGCCGCGATCCTGCTGCAAGGCGCGATGCACCAGCGCGATATAACGCTTCTCAAGCGAACGCTCTGAAAACATGTTTGCCAGCGCATGATGCGCCGCGTCATTTTTGGCTACCAGGATCAGGCCGCTTGTCTGCTTATCAAGCCGGTGCACAATGCCCGGGCGCAAGGGGCCGCCGAGAGCCGAAAGATGGTTGCGATAGTGATGCAGCAGGGCATTGACCAGCGTGCTGCGGCTGCGCGCGTCTTCACTGAGGCCGCTGCCTGCATGCACCATCATGCCTGCCGGCTTGTCGATGATGGCGAGGTGCTTGTCCTCATAGACGATCGTGAGGGGTATGTCCTCAGGGATGGCTTTCAACGGCGCGGGCTGAGGTTCTCCCTCCACCACGACCGTCTCACCGCCGAGCAGCTTCGATTTTGATCTTCCGGGCGCCCCGTCGACATGCACCTGGCTATGCTCTATCAGTAACTGGACGCGCGCTCGTGAGATGGCCGGAAGTGCGCGTGCAAGAAACTGGTCCAGACGCAGACCGCGCGAAGCCGCATCGACGAGAAGCGTGCGAGTACTCCCATGGCCATTGCTCGAGACCATTGGAGGTGAGATGGGCAGAAGCTCGTCCTCTGCGCCAGATGTCTCCTCCAGTTGGCCGATCTCTTCGTCTCTCCCGAGTCTCCCGCGTGCGGCTAACTTACTCGGCCGTGCCTTGCCGGCCTGCCTGGGAGTCTGTTGAAGGGGCGCCCGGCCCTTCCTGGGCGAGGTGGAGGTTTCAGGCGCATCTGCAGCCTCGTGTGAGGCTGCTGCCTCGGGCATATCTACCTCACCGAAGAGATCCGCGTCCTGTTTTGCGCGCGCCTGCTCCGCGGCCTCGGTCGCCGCGGTTCGCGCGACGCGGTACTCAGCCCTGACCGTCTGGCGGCGCTTTCCCTTGGGCAGCATGTTCTTACTTGGCATATGCACCCTTCCGCCGCAGCAGGAGCAGCCCCCCTGCCACCACCAGCGTCAGCAGCCCAAACTGATCCATGCGCAAGACCGAATCGTATGCGGTGCTGGGGAGCAGGTATAACGGCCGCACTTCATCCACCAAAAAGTGTGCCGCGGCACCGAGCGCCAGGGCCGCGCCAAAGGTCTCCCCCGGGCTGCTCTGGCTGCGAAGCAAGGCGACGCTGACTGTGGCAATCAGAAATGCGGCAGCAGAGGCATAGAGAGCCACAGGATGGTGGCCGTCATCTCCCGGAATCAGGTGCCCGAGTGAGCTGGTCGTCGCGGTCCCGAGATCGTCACCCGCAAACACGCTGCCAAGGTGAAGAAACCCGCTCAGCAGGCAAATCGGAGGGGCGATGGCGTCCAATGTCGAGAGCCATGGCATGCGCTTGGCATACACGTACACACCACCGGAGAGCACGGCCAGCAAAAGGCCGAACCGTGTCACGGTGGGAAGTGTGAGCACCAGCATGGGATACGTGGTGAAAGCGCGTGGCACCTGTGCGATCAGGACGGCGCGTGAAAGAAGCAGCGTACCAAACGCTGTAAACAAGCCGAGATTCCAGAGGTTATCTGGAGCCACCCCGGCATAGCGGGCGCATCGCAGAGAAAACAGAAGTGCCAAAACTAATCCCAGCGCAGCAATGGCACCGTATGTAGGAACGATGACCGAACCGAAATGAAAGAGGCGGGGATGCACGCTTTCAGGATACGTGTTCAGCAGGAAGAGAAGAGAACCGGCCCACTTGGCCGTGCGCGAGGCGCCGGTGAACCCGTCCTAAGACGGCGGGACCCTGCCGTGGCTCTTTAGGCATTCCGGACTGGCGGACACTGCACACCGAACCATGTCTACGAGCAAGACCCCTGTTCAATGAATGTTGGTTCAACCAGCGTTATCTCGATGCACCTGCTTTGCAGGCCGGTTCCTCTCTATCGCCGATGCTAACGGGAGGCGCTTTGCTTGGCAAGTTGCTAAAGCATCGCCTTTCCCATGGCCTGAATCATTTGCTAAGTCGGTCATGGGATCGTATCCGTCGCGGATGCCTATTGCCTCCTCTGGCTGGGAAGACTGTTGACTTTGAACGTCATTCGAGCTCAGAGAATTCCTACTGCCGTACCCGGTGATGCCTGAGGCAATGTCGCTGTTGAGGATTCGCGGGCGCGCTTCAACAATTTGCTGATCCGGTCGTCGATGTTGGAGACGACGCCGACATTCTCCGCCATTAGCACGCCGTCCGAATCAATGGTGAAGTAGTGCGGGATGGCCTCGACTTTGCGTCAGCGTGGTAGTCCGTTGCTGCCACAGGTTGCTAGGCAGCAAGGCTGGTTGCAGACAGGACGCTTGCTAGCAGGGTGAGAAGGATTCGCACATGCGAAGGCTATCGCATCAGGCCGCCTGTAAGAATACGAGCTTTGCCGGCTTTAGACCGCAACCGCGTGGTATCGCTCTTCCATCGCCGCTTCCTCATCCAGAGCCTCGTCCAGCAGGTGTGAGAGCGTGCTGGCGCGGTGGCGAGAGGCAGTCTCGGCGGAGTCGAGCGAACTCAGCAGTTCACGATGACGGTTGCGCAGCTCACACAGCTCGTCCGCGATATTCAGCGCGGCGAGTACGGCCACACGCAAGGAATCAACTGTGGCGCCATGCGCGGAAACCGCGCGCATCTTGCCATCGACCAAACGTGCAAGCTCCTCTATGTGCAGCGGATCGACCCCACGGAGATGGTAGGTCTGGTCGTAGATGTCCACGGCCACGGACGGGATCTGTGAACGGACGGAGTGGCTTGTATCTGGCAACGGGGGCCTCCTGTTCTGCTCTACAGGCATTCGTCCATCTGCTTCAACATGGCGTCCACACGAGACTTCACCTGTTCGCGCTCCTGGCGCAGCGCCGCAAGCTCAACCGTCAAGGCAGAGTTTTCTGCCGAAGACGTGTCCAGAAGCTCCTTGTACGCCGTCACCTCGGCCTCGGCGCTGGCGCGCAGCTCGCGCTCTTTTTTGATCAGTTCGACTGTGCGCAAAACCCGTTGCTCAAGTGCCTGGAACTCGTCCACGCTCACGGTAGTGATGGCCATGCTAAAACTCCTTCGCCTTCGGTGACGCTCCGCGTCTTTGGTCGTTATCGGCGAGTATAGAACCGGCAATTGTGAATGCCGGAGAGCAATCCGCATTAGAGGAACCACGTTGGGAACCCGCGAAAGAAGTGCCCGGTCGCAGAAGGAAATGCCATAGAGACGATATGACCCGCGTGAAAGGTAAAACGACCACCGCCGGTCTTCGTCGCTACCGCATGAAGCTAGATTATTTCCGCTTCCATGAGACGCCATCCTTGCCGTCCTCAATCAGCACACCCTTGTCCGCCAACTCTTTCCGGATGGCGTCTCCCCGGGCAAAGTTTCGGCTCTTCCGCGCCTGTGTGCGCTCCGCGATCAGGTGTTCGATTGCCTCGTCCGAGATGCTGAGCGCCGCAAGCATGCTCGGGTTCGCCTCTGCGGCGCGGCCCTCTGCCTCCGCCCAGTCGAGTGCGGCTCGCGCGACCTCTTCATCGCGGTCGGTAAGCACATCGAAGACCGCATCGAAATCAGCGAGTAAGTGTTCCAAAGCGGCAATGTTGTCAGACCCAAGGGTCCCGTGATCCATGGCCACATTGGCTGCGCGAACCACTTCAAACACCGCCGCACGAGCCTCCGCCGTATTCAGGTCGTTGCTGAGTGCGTCTCTAAAGTTCTGATGGCGCTCTCGCATCAGGGTGTCGAGAGCCGCGTCTTTGCCGGCCGCGAGAGAGGTGCCATGTTTCGCCGCCAGCAGGCGCTTCTGCACGGTCCGCAGACGGTCGATGGCATTCGCACTTTCGATCAGGCCGTCGAAGGTGAAGTTCATTTGATGGCGATAGGGCACGCTGATGAGGAGAAACCGGATTGCCGAGGCACGGTGCCCTTTGAGCAGGAGATCGCGCAATGTGTAGAAGTTGCCCTCGGACTTCGACATCTTCCTGCCCTCGACGAGCAGAAAGTGAACATGGAACCAGTGCCGCGCGAACCTCTGGTGTGACGCAGACTCGGATTGGGCGATCTCATTTTCATGGTGCGGGAATTTGAGATCCTCTCCGCCTGCATGAAGGTCGAAGCTGTCGCCCAGAAACTTCATGGCCATGGCCGAGCACTCGATGTGCCAGCCCGGCCGGCCAGTCCCAAGCGCCGTCTTCCAGGAGGCTTCGCCGGGCTTTGCGGCCTTCCACAGGGCGAAGTCGCGTGCGGCGTCCTTCTCGTATTCGTCGAGGTCGACGCGCGCACCATCCTCGATGCCCTCCAGGTCTTTGCCGGAAAGCTCACCGTAGCGCGGGAAGCGTGCGATTCGGAAGTACCACGACCCGTCCTCGGCCCTGTAGGCAATGTCCTGCTCTGCCAGCCTCTGAATCAGCCGGACCATCTCATCGATGTTCTCGGTCGCGCGCGCAATCACCTCAGGCCGCTGCACGCCAAGCGCGTCCATGTCCTCAAAGAAGGCTCGCTCGAACTTGGTGGTGTAATCGGCGATCGACATTCCCGCAAGTCCGGCGTTACGGATGATCTTGTCATCGACATCCGTAATGTTCATCACGTGCCGCACGGCCATGCCTTGCAGCTTCGCGACGCGTCGCAGCACATCCACGTGGAGGAAGGTGCGAAAGTTTCCGATGTGGCCGTAGTCGTAGACCGTGGGGCCGCAGCAGTAAAGGCGCAGCGTGTTGTCACGCTCGGGCAGCAGCGGCTCGATGCGGCTGCCTAGAGTATTGAAGAGTTCCATGGCCATCCGGGGACGGTTGGTTCCTTGCTGGACTTGCGCGCGCGCCCGGAAAAAGCAGATCTGCCGCCGCAGTCGTTCGCTGTTGATTCTAGCTGACGGTAGGGCCAGACTCTTCCGCCGTGGCTGGGGTACAACCCGGTGTACACCGCTTATCCGAGCCGAAGCTGGGGTGCTGCATTCAGACCCGCACCGGCGTACTCCCCCTTGACGAGTTTGGGCCAGGCTGCGGCGGCGATCATGGCGGCGTTATCTGTCGAAAGCGCAGGTGGCGGAAAGTGGACCTGAAGGCCTCCTGCCGCTGCCGACTCCTGGAAGCGGGCGCGAAGCTCGCGGTTCGCCGCAACTCCTCCGGAAACCAGAACGTCTTGGACTCCGTGCGCGGCAGCGGCGCGGCGTGTTTGGCGTATCAGGGTTCCGATCACCGCATGCTGGAACGAGGCGATCAGGTCAAGTGTGGTGCTGTCGATCAGCGTGAGTGCAGTCGGGAGATCCGTGCCGGCCGATGCGGCGAGTCCGGTTCGAAGACGGCTGATGGCTGGGCCCATATTGTGTGTCTCCGTATAACGCAGCACGGCGGTTTTGATGCCGCTGAAGGAGAAATCAAACGTAGGCGCATCGACGGTGCCGCGATTGAGTTCAGCGAAGCGGAAGGGCACTGCCAATCGATTTCCATGGGGTGCAAGGCGATCGATCCAGGGCCCGCCGGGGTAGGGCAGACCGAGCAGCTTTGCCACTTTGTCGAAGGCCTCGCCTGCGGCATCGTCCACGGTGCGGCCGATGTTCCGGTAGTGCCACACACCTTCCGCCTCGCGGGCCAGGTAAAGATGCGTATGGCCGCCGCTGACGACGAGCGCAAGCACGGGGTTTCCGGTGCTCTCCATCCGTGTCTGCAGCAGCACAGCATGGATGTGCCCCTCCAGATGGTTGACCGCGATCAGCGGCTTGCGGAGGCCGAATGCCAAAGCCTTTGCAAAGGAGATCCCGACGAGGAGAGCGCCCGCCAGGCCGGGGCCGGCGGTGACGGCGACTGCATCCAGATCGGCATAAGTCACGGCCGCACATCGCATTGCCTCGCGGACCACTGGGACTATGCTGCGAAGGTGTTCGCGAGAGGCAAGCTCCGGCACCACGCCACCATACAGGGCGTGCATGTCCACCTGAGACGCGACCACATTGCTGAGCACCTCGCGGCCATTGCGAAGCACCGCCGCCGCGGTCTCATCGCAGGAGCTCTCAATACCGAGAATCAGGCCGTTGCGCCCCATGCCGGCTTGCTGCATCTGACTAGAATAGTGGAGATGGCAGATCAGGATTGGCTCTCACCGGTGCAGGCGACCGTTGGCTTTCAGGCCGCCCTGCATGTCGTCACGGAGCTCCGCTCTCGCGGCCATACGGCTTACTTTGCCGGCGGGTGTGTGCGCGATCTGCTCATGGGGAAACAGCCAAAGGATTACGACGTTGCCACTTCGGCCCGGCCGGAGAAGGTACTGCTGCAGTTCCCGCGTACCTTCGCCGTGGGTGCTCACTTCGGTGTTGTGATTGTTTGCAGCGCTCACCTTGAGAGCGGCTGTGAGGTAAGGACAGAGGTAGCGACCTATCGTGACGATGGCGAGTACCGTGACGGCCGCCGGCCGGAACAGGTCACCTACGCCGAAACCGCTGAACAGGATGTGCTTCGCCGCGACTTCACCGTGAATGGCATGATGCTGGACCCGGTCAGCCTCCAGGATGATCTCCGTGCGCATGTACTCGATGTTGTCGGTGGGCGCGCCGACCTGGATGCGAAGGTGCTCCGCGCCATTGGCGATCCGCACCGGCGATTTGCCGAGGACAAACTGCGCATGCTGCGCGCGGTGCGCTTTGCCGCCCGGCTGGACTTCGACATACACCCGGAGACGATGCGCGCCATCCAGCAGCAGGCGGCGACGATCGATCAGGTCAGCAGCGAACGTGTGCGGGATGAGCTGACCAAGATGCTGACGGAGGGCCGTGCGGATCGCGCCTTTGCGTTGCTGGACGAGAGCGGCCTGCTTGCTCATGTGCTGCCGGAGGTGTGGCGCATGAAGGGCGTGGAGCAACCGCCGGAGTGGCATCCGGAGGGAGACGTCTGGGTGCACACACGGTTGCTGCTCAGCAAGCTGCCCGAGGGCGTCGCGCCTACCCTGGCGTGGGGAGCGCTCCTCCACGATGTCGGTAAGCCTCCGTGTTACCGTGCACCCGATCTTGGCGATCCAAAACCGCGCATCCGCTTCAACGGCCATGCGGAGGTGGGGGCTTCTATGACGCGCGCCATCCTGAACCGCTTGCGTTTCTCGAATGAGGATACCGATCAGATCGTCTCACTCGTGGCAAACCATATGCGTTTCGGCGACGTAAAAGCGATGAAGCAATCGACCCTGAAGCGCTTCTTCCGGCTGCACGACTTTCCCGAGCACCTCCAGCTGCACTGGCTCGATGTGACGTCGTCGCACAATCTGCTGGGCATGTACGACTACGCCCGGCAGCACTTTGAGGCCGCGCCAGCCGAGGCGCACAAGCCCGCGCTCTTCCTCACAGGACGCGACCTGATTGCCGCCGGCCTGCAGCCGGGACCTCGTTTCAAGCTGCTCCTGCGCGATCTGGAGGATGCGCAACTGGAGGGCACGATCCGCAACCGGGATGAAGCCATCAATCTTCTCCGTGATCTGTTGCACGACGCTCCGGCCGCGGATGCTGAGACGGTGCACCGATGAGCCGTGTACTGGTGCTGGGAGCAGGGATTGCCGGTCTCACCGCGGCGCTCCGCATTGCCGAAGCAGGGCGGGCTGTCACTCTGCTGGAGGCCAGCGGCCGCGTTGGAGGACGCATTCGCACGGAGCACGCAGGGCCGGTTCCAATTGAACTTGGCGCCCAGTTTGTGCATGGCAAGCCACCGGAGCTCCTGCGGTGGATCGAGGATTTGGGCCTCCATTGCTACCAGCTAGGCGGCCAGAACGTGCACGTTCGTGAGGATGGAACCCTCGAGCCCGAAAGGAATGCTTCGCAAAAGCATGGCGAGCGGGTCCCTTTCGATCTGCTCGACACGATGCAGCAATGGAGTGAGGCGCACGCCGAGGAAGACCGCAGCTTCTCGGACTGGCTTGCCGGTACGGATGCAAACGGGCCGGAGCGCGATACGCTCACCGGCTACATCGAAGGCTTCAACGCGGCCGATGCCGGTACCGCTTCTGTTCGTGCGCTGTCCGTGCAGCAGAAGGCGGAGGACGCCATCGATGGCGACACCTCCTTCTGCGTGTCGGGTGGCTACGAGGGTTTGCCGCTCCGGATGGCGCATCGCCTACAGCGAGCGGGCGGACAGATGATTCTTCGCAAGCCCGCAGGACGGGTCCAGTGGAGAGAAGGATCGGTGATCTGTCACGCCAGGGATGGCGAGGTCTTCGAAGTGGAGCGGCTCATTGTTGCCCTGCCGCTCGGGGTACTGCAAAACGATTCTGTATGCTTCGATCCGCAGCCCGGCCAAGTGCTGCAACATGCGGCGCGCATGCGCATGGGCGAGGTCTGCCGCATGAGCCTGCTCTTTACGGAGCGCTGGTGGGCTGAGCTTTCATCCCCGCATTGTGAGCCGCTAAGCAGGCTCGCTTTCCTGCTTAGCCGAGCTGCGGCCAAAGGCAGCATTCAGCCGGACTCCGCACACTTCCCGGTCTTCTGGACAGGTTTCCCCTCGCTCGATCCGGTGCTGACTGCGTGGATCGGTGGCCCCCGCGCAAGAGCTTTCCGCGGCCTGGATGACCGAAGCATCGCGCGGGTCGCATGTGAGGATCTTGCGAGAGCCTTTAGCGTTGAGACGCACTGGCTGCAGCAGCAGCTCGTCTCCCATCACCGCCACGACTGGAGTAACGATCCGCTCTTCAGCGGCGCCTACTCCTGGGTTCCCACGGGTGCGGCTGATGCTTCGGCCCACATGGCCGAGCCCGTGGAAGATACGCTGTTTTTTGCAGGCGAGCACACTGACATCACCGGCCACTGGGGCACGGTGCACGGTGCCCTCCGAAGCGGGTTACGGGCTGCGGAGCAGGTGCTCGCACGCTGAATTGAGATCAGGTAGCGGGTAAGCCCAAAAGCTATGGCTGTTCGGCAGGTTCCAGCTCAATACCGGACTGCTTTTCGAGGACGGGCGCCGCTTTCGAGGCGGTCACAATCGCGACCGCTCCCAGAATGATCGCCATCGCAATCCATTGCGATCCGTGCAGGCCCTCGTGCAGGAAGATCGCACTCAGCGCGACGGCCACGATGGGATTGACGTATGCATAGGTTGCCACTTTCGCCACAGCAACGGTGTGCAGCAGGTAGGTGTATGCCGAGTACCCCACGAGCGAGCCAAACAGCGTCAGCCAAAGCAGCGCCGCGAAGAGCTGCGGTGTCCAGCGTGCGGAGTGCCATCCGCCTGCAGCTGTGCCGATCAGAATGTTGACTGTGCCAGCCAGGACCATCTGCCATGAGGAGGCCAGCAGCGGCGGCAATCGCGAGGGCAAGCGGCTGGAGAGTAGCGATCCGGCAACCCAGGAGAGAATAGCGAAGATCAAGACGGCTGTGCCCAGCGTGAGCGCATGCGTTGTGTTGTCGCCTTTGCCCAGCACAAGTCCGTGCCGCAGCACGGGTGCAAGCAGCAGGAGCAGGCCACCCACACCGAGCGCGGTCCCAAGCCATCCTGTGCGGTTCAGCGGCACGCCCCGCGGCAGGACTGCCTCGGCCACGGCAACCAGCATAGGGACGCTCGCCGTCAGCAGGGCCGCATAGCCCGCGGTGACGTAGCGCTCGGCCCACCCCAGCAGCACGTTGTTGCCCGTCAGTAAGAGAAGGCCAATGGCGAGCGCGCGCAGGAACTCTGGACGCGAGATCCGTACCGGGATCCCACGGAAACGTGTGATCAGCAGGAGGATAAGGCCTGCGGCGAGATAACGAAAGCCAGACACGAAGCCCGGCGTCAGAAACTGCACCGCATACCGGATCGCCACAAAGGTCGATCCCCAGAAGAAATACACGCATCCGAAGGCCAGGGGAACCAGCCAGTTCTGCCGCGTGTGTGACCCAGATTTTTGCATGAACCTGAGTACAGCCTAACAAGCTCGGCTCGGTGAGCACATGGGGGCAGGCGTCGTCGCGCCCACTCCGCTACCATCACAGAAGCATGGATTTTCTGACGCAGAAGCGCTTCGACGGGAGACGTTCCGGGGCCGGTGCTCCGGCAGAACGCCTGGTAAGCGCGGCCGAAACCGGCGGCGAGGACGCCGTCCTTGAGTTGAAACTCCGGCCCACGCGGCTGGGCGAGTTCATCGGCCAGGCAAAGGCGAAGGAGCAACTCGCCATTGCGCTAGAGGCGGCCAAGAGCCGGGGCGAAGCTTTGGATCATGTCCTGCTCTTCGGCCCGCCAGGTCTCGGCAAAACGACGCTGGCTACAATCATCGCGAATGAACTCGGCGTCGGCTTTCAACAGACCAGCGGCCCGGCATTGCAGATCCAGGGCGACATGACCGCAATCCTGACGAACCTGCGGGAGAAGCAGGTGCTTTTTCTGGATGAGATCCACCGTCTGCAGCCTGTGCTTGAAGAGAAGCTGTACACCGCGCTTGAGGATTACAAGCTGGACATCATGATTGGCACCGGGCCCTCGGCGCGTACCCACGTGCTGAACATCCAGCCATTTACGTTTGTCGCGGCAACGACGCGCCCGGGCCTGCTCAGCTCACCCTTGCGGTCACGTTTCGGTCTGCCTTTGCGTCTCGAGTTTTATACCGATGACGAGTTGCGCTTTATCGTGACGCGGTCAGCAGAGGTACTGGGCATCGGCATCGATGAGGATGGAGCGGCGGAGATCGCGATGCGGTCACGCGGTACGCCGCGCATCGCCAACCGTTTGCTGCGCCGTGTCCGTGATTTTGCACAGGTGCGTGCGTCGGGCCTGATTGACAGGCCAACTGCGGCTGCCGCACTGCAGTTGCTTGAAGTGGACGCGCATGGCTTTGACGAACTTGACCGCCGGCTACTGCGCACCATTATCGAGAAGTATGACGGCGGCCCCGTGGGTCTGAATACGCTTGCGGCGGCGCTGGCCGAGGAAGAGGATGCGCTCGAAGCGGTGTACGAGCCATACCTGA
>CAXTSF010000016.1:19049-27269 GCA_964246865.1 uncultured Terriglobus sp. | reverse complement strand
CGCCTGGCGGCACGTACGGCCGTGGAAGCGGCAGACGCGGCGATGGCGGCAGACCCGCGATCGCGTCCCGATCCCGTGACCGCGAGGACGGGCGGAGGCCCGGCAGCGGAGAGGGCGGCCGCAATCGAACGGCCACGGGAGATATCGAGAAAGACCGGGGAACGGCAACCGGCAACACCGTCCGCAGCCAGGACGAGAACCGTTGACACAGTACGACAAACGCGATCGTCGATGAGGGCGGGCGTCCGAGGGTTTCGCGAAAGAACAACACACCCCCTACGGCAGGCCTCAAGGGCTCTGTGGCTTGAGGTGACGGGCAGCTTCTTTGCACTCTTTGCCGCGGCATTCGCCGTGGCGGCATGGCAGTTTCGGGGAGGCTGGAGCGGCGGAGACCGCTTCCGCCTGCCGTCGGCTCTGCTGTTGGCGGCGCTGTTTGGGTGGTTCTCCGTGAGCAGCTTTCTCAGGGCGCGCCGGCGGGAGTAGATGTTCTGCAGCGGGATGGACGCGCTTCGCTTTTTAGCGGCGCTTCTTGCGCGCTGGCAGCTCGCTTCCCGCGTAAACCGTGTCACGATCGGCAGGGGCGGCCGGATTGACTGTGAGATCGTAGACGACCTCCGCCGGCGCTTTCACCGGCCGGATGGCAGGCATAAGAACGTAGTCGCCAGGTTCGAGGGCGGTTGTAGGGACGACTCGAAGCCATCCGTCGGGGAAGACCTCCGCAACGAGGCAGATGGTTGAGGGCGGGCACCCGCTAGGTTTGCCGGGATCGTCCGGAGCGGGCCGGGTGACAGAGCGGGAGGTGCCGGTGGCGATAGCCGGGATAAGCAGCCAGAGTGGACGCGCAGGCAGCCTCCCCAGGTCGCGCGCATTCTCCGTGCGGTCCGAGGTGTGGATGAAGATGACCGGCGTGGTGCGGTGAAGGATGTTGGAGCTGTGCGGGCCGGGCAGGGTTGCGGTACCAGGCGAACCACTCTCACTGTTGAGCGTGGCGTGATGGAGCGGCACGAGCACAGGCCTGCCGTTCAGCTCGTCCAGCACCCAGGGAAGATTGCCATTCGGGAGGACGAGGCCAGGTGCCACGACGAGGGCACCATTGCTGACGGCATAGGAATGAGGAAGCGGGATCGGCGTGGCTGGTGCGGTGGCCGGCGCGGCAGCCGTGTCCGCGGGTGCTTCGCCCGTGCTTTGCTGCGCAGAAAGGGTAGCCGCCATGGCAGGAACGAGTGCAGTGGCAGCGAGCAGGATGCCAGGGAAGCGCATTGGCTACAGCATACGCGGAGAGACCTGCAATGCCACTCGGTTTCTTGTGGATGCATTGCCGCTCAGAGCGGCCGTGCAGTGCAGGCCGCTATAACATCGAGGGGTGGCCTGGCAGGTGGCTCTGCCCGGCGTAGGCAGGAGAACGATGATTGAGCAGCAGGTAGCGGCACCGGCGTTGCGGAGAACGGGGCTCTTCAGCACCCACAAGCAGCTGAAGGCGAAGATGGTGGACTTCGGCGGCTGGGAGATGCCGGTGGAATACAGCGGTCTCCTCTCGGAGCACCATGCTGTGCGCACGACGGTCGGTGTCTTCGACGTGTCGCACATGGGATGCATCCAGCTGCGCGGGCCGGGATCGCTGGACGCGGTGCAGTACCTCCTGATGAATGACGCAAGCAAACTGCAGGTGGGCCAGGCACACTATTCCGCCATGCTGACCGAGCGCGGAACCTTCGTGGATGATGTGGTGCTGCATAAGCTGAGCGAGAACGACTACCTGATCGTGATCAATGCGGGCACACGCGAGAAGGACATCCGGTGGGTGCGGCAGACGATTGGGACAATGCCCAGCGTGCATATCAACGACTACTCGGATATGTATACCCAGATCGCCATCCAGGGTCCGCGGGCCGCGGAGACTTTGCAGAAGCTGACAGACGCTGACCTGAGCGCGGTCAGGAACTATTGGTTTACGTGGGGCAAGGTGGCGGGCCAGTACAACGTGCTGATTGCACGGACCGGCTACACGGGCGAAGACGGCTTTGAGATTTACGTGCCGTCAGACGAGACAACGAGCGCGTCGGTGTGGAAGCAGGTCTTTGCCGCGGGCGAGGAGTTCGGCATTCGGCCGTGCGGCCTGGGCGCGCGCAACACGCTGCGGCTGGAAGCGAGCATGGCGCTGTATGGCCATGAGATCTCGGACGAGATTACCGTCTTCGAAGCAGGGCTGAACCGCTATTGCAAACTGGACAAGGCCGCGGACTTTGTGGGCAAGCAGGTGCTGCTGCAGCATGGCGAGCCGCTGGGACGCAGGCTGGTCGGGCTCGAGATGGTAGAGCGCGGCATTGCCCGGGACGGCTACCCGGTGCGGAGCCTGGAGGGTGCGCCACTGGGAATTGTCACGAGCGGGACGCCGTCGCCGACGCTGGGCAAAAATGTGGCGATGGCCTTTGTACCGCTCGAGGAGTCTGCGACCGGCAATGAGCTTACGGTGGAGATACGGGGTGGGCTGGTGAAGGCCAGGGTCGTGCCCACGCCGTTTTACAAGCGGACCCGCACGCCGATGCCGGAGCAGATCGTGACACCGCCGCCGGTAATGCTGTAGGTCTGTGCCGGGAGAGATCCGTTTTCGCCTCCAGGCCCTTTGTTCGAGAGCACCCGCGTTCCTGTTCTCCGCGGTCCTGTTCTCCGCGGTCCTGTTCTCCGGGGCTTATAGTGGCGTCGTGGCTGGCAAGGGTCTGCTTTTATCCGGCGCAGCGCGCGTGTTGCACCCGTTCTAAACTTATCTGAGGAGTCTGCACGAATGGCATATCCGGCGAGCTACCGCTTTACGAAGGAACACGAGTGGATCGAAGCAAATGGAACGGAGGCGACGGTCGGGATCACGGAATACGCGCAGCACCTGCTGGGCGACATCGTGTTTGTCGATCTGCCGAAGGTGGGTACCGAGCTTGCGCAGAAGAACTCGCTGGGATCGGTCGAGAGTGTCAAGGCCGTGAGCGATGTGTATGCGCCGGCGTCGGGCACGGTGACGGCGATCAATGAGGCGCTGACGGCTGCGCCGGAGACGATCAACTCGGATGCAAACACGACCTGGTTTCTCAAAATGAGTCTTAAGGATCCAGGTGAGCTCGATTCCCTGCTCTCCGCCGAGGCGTACGAGACCTATGTCGCCGAGGAGCAGGCAAAGTAAGTCTGCCGAATACTTTTGCCGCTCGTGATGAGCGCAATGTTTTGCCGCTCGCGACGCGAGTGATGTAAGGAGAGCATGCGATATCTTCCAAAGTCCCCGAGTGACCGTGTTGCGATGCTGGCGGAGATCGGTGCCGCGTCTATCGATGAGCTGTTTGCGGCGGTTCCGGTGGAGTACCAGCTGAAGCGGGATCTCGACATCCCGCGGCAGCACAGCGAGCACGAGGTCGTGGAGGCGTTCAAGCGATATGCGGCACAGAATGCGACCGGGTATGCGAGCTTTCTGGGTGCGGGCGCATACCGGCACTACCGGCCGGTGCTGATCGACGTGCTGGCGCAACGCGGCGAGTTCCTGACGAGCTATACGCCGTACCAGCCCGAGATCGCCCAGGGCACGCTGCAGGCGCTCTTCGAGTTCCAGACCATGATCTGTGAGCTGACAGGCATGGAGATCGCCAACGCCAGCATGTACGACGGCTCGACCGGCGCGGCGGAGGCGGTGATGATGGCGGTGCGCGTGACGGGCCGCAATGGCTGCGTGATGGCGCGCACGGTGCATCCGGAGTACCGCGAAGTGCTGGGTACCTATGCACAGCACCAGGGGATTCCGACGAGGGAGACTGGTTACGGCGCGGATGGGCGGGTGGATCTCGCAGCGCTGGATGCGGCAATCACGGCCGATACCGCTTGTGTGCTGGTGCAGTCGCCGAACTTTTTCGGCACGGTGGAAGATGTGGCCGCCATTGCTGAGGTCGTACACGCAAAGGGCGCTCTGCTGATTGTGTCGGTCGCGGAGGCGGTGTCGCTTGGTATCGTGAAGCCGCCGAAGGAGGCCGATATCGTTTCGCTCGAGGCGCAGAGCTTTGGCGTTGCGGTGGGCTTTGGCGGACCCTACTGTGGCGTGATCGCGGCGAAGGAGCGGTTCCTTCGGCAGATGCCCGGCCGGCTGGTGGGAGAGACGAAGGACACAGAGGGCCGCCGTGGATTTGTGCTGACCCTGTCCACGCGGGAACAGCACATCCGGCGCGAGAAGGCGACGAGCAACATCTGCACCAACCAATCGCTCGTTGCGTTGATGGTGACCATCTTTCTTACGGTCTACGGCAAAGGCCTGCGGGAGCTGGGAGAGCAGAACCTGGCGAAGGCACACTTCCTGTCGCACCGGCTTGGTGAGGTGGAGGGAGCAGAGGTCCTGTTCTCGGGTGCGCCACGTTTCAATGAGTTTGTGCTGCGCGGGCCGGTGAGCGCCGATGCAGGGAACGCCGCGCTGCTCGAAGAGAAAATCATTGGCGGGCTGTCGCTGGGCAAATGGTATCCGGAACTAGGCGAGCATGCCTCGCTGTGGTGCGCGACGGAGCTGACCACGCGCGAGCAGATGGACGCGGCGTTTGTCGCGATGGAGCGGGTGGCACGGACTGCGCAGGAGAAGCAGGAGCTGGCGTTTGCGTGACAAGTCGCCAACTCCTGTTCGGCGTGATTGTGCGGACTTAGCTGATACAGAATTGAAACTCAAGAAAGGAGAGCAGCTTGTCTGAGGTAAATGCCGACGCTCTAGTCCAAATTCTAGAAACACAACGAGACCTCATCAACGCGCTTGTCGAAAACATGAGTGCTCAAGACAAACGTATTGCTGCACTGGAGCAATTTGTGGAACAGTCGTTTGAAGTTAGCAACAAACGTAACGCATTGATCGGCACTCTCCCAGAGGTGGTCGAGCGTATCGAGAAGCTTGAATCTCGCTCAGCGTCGCTATAGCCAGAATGCTGAGTGCGACCTAGCAATGCGGAGTAAGCAATGGATCTGAGCACCATCATCGGAGAGGCGCTGACGGCGGTTGAGTTTGTGCAGGACTACCTGCAGCTCCGGTTCGATCAGGCGTTCTTTACGCTGTTTGTCTGGCCGGAGGTTGCGGACTCCGACGGGATCGCCGTGGCGTTCGGCCAGCCGGGGTACCGGGACGCGCTGTGTTCGGTGCTCGGAGAAAATGTGACCGACGCACAGTTCGAGGAAGGCCAGTCCCTGACCCTTGAGTTTGAGAATGGCACGGTGCTGGCGCTGAGCCTGCGTGAGGAAGATATCGACGCACCCGAGGTAGGCAGCTTCACCGGCGCAAGCGGCGAAGTGATCGAGTTCTAGAGGAGGCGCGGATGCACGGACCGGAGCAGCACTACACGACCCACCTGGCATGGACTGGCAACCGGGGCACCGGCACCTCCGGCTATCGCGACTATGACCGCTCCTATGACCTGAGCGCGGAAGGCAAGCCTCCACTGCAGGGATCGTCCGATCCGACCTTTCGAGGCGACCGCACGCGGTGGAACCCGGAAGAGATGCTGCTGTCCGCCCTGTCGTCGTGCCATATGCTGGCGTACCTGCACCTGTGCGCGGATGCCGGTGTGGTGGTGCTGCGTTACGAGGACCGTGCGACGGCGGCGATGGAGCTCTCGCCGGACGGCTCCGGCCGGTTCACGTCGGTAACGCTGCGGCCCGAGGTGCAGATCGCCCGGGAGAACAGTGCCACCACCGCGGAGAACCTGCACGAGCGCGCACATCAGATGTGCTTCATTGCGAATTCCGTAAACTTTCCCGTGCGCTGCGAGGCCACGGTGGTCCATGACGCGCCCGCGCCGCTTTTCGGCGTGAACCGATAGACAGCTGGAAAAGACAACCTGAGGTGACACTTGGCAACACTGACCGCCGTTCCTGAAGCACAATCGCTCGCGACCGAAGATACACAGCGCGTAGATAAGCCGTTTGTGGGCACGCCGCGCAAGGCAACGACCCATACCAGCCAGAACGAAGGCCTAGTTTTTGAGAAGAGCTCACCCGGCAAAAAGGCGTACCGGATGGACGAGTTGGATGTGCCGGCGGTGGATGCGGCCAGCCTGCTGGGAGACGCCGTGCGCACGCACCTGGGTGCCATGCCGGAGATGAGCGAGATTGAGATTGTGCGGCACTTTACGCGGCTTTCCACCTGGAACTACGCGATCGATCTGGGTATGTTTCCGCTGGGTAGCTGCACGATGAAGTACAACGGCCGGGTAAACGAGGCCGTATCGCGCCTGGAGGGTATCGCCGAGGCGCATCCGTACCAGCCGGAGTCGCTGTCGCAGGGCGCGCTCGGCATTATGAAGCTGCTGCAGGATTGCCTGATCGAGATCACCGGCATGGACGCGATCACGCTGCAGCCGGCCGCCGGGGCGCATGGCGAGTTTACTGGAATCCTGATGGTACGGGCGTATCACGAGAGCAAAGGCAACGCGCGCAAGAAGGTGCTGGTGCCGGACTCGGCCCATGGGACGAACCCTGCAACCGCCGCGGTGGTTGGCTACCAGGTGCAAAACCTGAAGTCGAATGCGGAGGGCATGGTCGATCTTGCAGAGTTGGAGCGGCTGGTGGACGAGGACACCGCAGCCCTCATGCTTACTAACCCTTCCACCATCGGCGTCTTCGAGTCGGACATACACAAGATTGCCGACATTCTGCATGCGAAGGGCGCGCTGCTGTACATGGACGGCGCAAACATGAACGCGCTGGTGGGCAAGACGCGGCCGGGCGACTTTGGCGCGGATGTGATGCACCTGAACCTGCACAAGACCTTCTCCACACCGCATGGAGGCGGCGGTCCAGGTTCCGGACCGGTGGCGTGCAAGAAGATCCTGGAGCCGTTCCTGCCGAAGCCGGTGATCGTGACTCGGCCGGACGGAACGCTCGGCTTCGAGTTCGACCGGCCGCAATCGGTGGGACGTGTGCGCATGTTCTATGGCAACTTCGGCATGTTTGTGCGGGCGCTGGCATACACACTGGCGAACGGGCCGGATGGGCTGCGGCAGACGACCGAGGACGCCGTGCTAAACGCAAACTATATTCGAGCCAAGCTGGAGGGCTATTTCGAGCTGCCCTACAAGACGCGGTCGATGCACGAGGTGGTCTTCTCCGACAGGCTGCAGGCCCGGAATGGCGTCAAGACGGGCGACATGGGGAAGCGGCTGATCGACTACGGCTTCCACGCATACACGGTGTCGTTCCCAACGATTGTGAGCGGGGCCATGATGATTGAGCCGACAGAGAGCGAGAGTCGCGAGGAGCTGGATCTGCTGATCGACGCGTTGCAGCAGATTGCGCGGGAGGCGGCGGAGAACCCGGAACTGGTAAAGACGGCACCGCACTCGACGCGGATACGCCGGCTGGATGAGACGGGCGCGGCACGGAAGCCCGTATTGCGATGGCAGGGGCCGACGGAGACGGTGGAGGGGGCGACGGCGGCGAAGGAGTGGTAAACCATTGACCCGTGAGGCTCTGAACCATTTGGCAACGCGAGTCCTGACTGGAGCTTTTGCGGTGCACACTCAGTTGGGTCCGGATCTCCTGGAAAGTGCCTACGTGGCCTGCCTTGCTTACGAGCTTCGATGCTCTGGTATGCAGGTTGCGACTTAGGTACCAGTACCGGTCGTGTACCGTGGCGAGAAGCTTATGGGAGTCGGATACCGCATCGATCTCCTCATTGAGGAAATGCTGATTGTTGAAGTGAAGCCGGTTGAGACAATTGCACCTGTGCACCATGCGCAACTATTGTCTTATCTGAAGCTGGCGAACAAACCGCGCGGGTTGCTGATCAACTTCAATGTCAAATCGTTGAAAGACGGGATAAGTCGCCGAATCAACGGATACTGAAGGCAAGAACACGGTGGGCACAGCGTTCGCACGGCGTTCCCAAGGACCCTTGCGCAGATCCGTGAGGACACTGTGCTCGCTGTGTTCCTGCTTTCGAAAGGCAGCAGATGGCGGTATTTTGGGATCGCAGGGATGAGCTCGAAAAATATGAGTTCATGATGGGGATGGAGCGGGGACGGTTGGCCGTATCGCTCGATGTGCTTACGGATGCGCTGGCGCTCATTGGGCAGCATGGCGTGTACTGCGTCTCGTCGCGGAACCCGGGGCAGCCGGCGCTGGATCTGCAGGCGGTGATGGGTGGCATCAACGATGCGAAGGAGCTGATTGGGACGGTGATGGAGGAGATGCGGAAAAGGCGAGACCTGGAGGGTCAGA
>CAXTSF010000016.1:17185-19039 GCA_964246865.1 uncultured Terriglobus sp. | reverse complement strand
GCCTCGGCGCAGGCATTCTGAGGGATGGCGTCATGCACGTTTCGCGTGGACTCGATGTAAACTCTAACGAGGCATGCACCCGTAGCTCAGCTGGATAGAGCGGCAGCCTCCGAAGCTGTAGGTCAGAGGTTCGAATCCTCTCGGGTGCACCACCTTCCTGCCATCATTCCCCGCAAAGAAGGCTGTACCGGCTACGGCAGGTGCAGGTCATTGCCTCTTCGTCAGTGAAGCTGTTCCGGGATGACCGCGTGTTGCAGGAGCAGGTCAAAGGGGACGATCCTCAGTGTGTTCTCGTGCGTGGCTTCCAGCACGACGGGGCAAGGCGATCCAGCCTGGTAGGCCTGCAGCCATCGCGCCGCACAGACGCACCAGCGATCACCCTTCTTCAGGCCGGGAAAGCCATGCTGCGGTATGGTTGTAATAAGGTCGTTACCGAGGCGCTTCGAGGTGGCGAGGAACTCGTCGTTCACGATGGCGCAGACGGTGTGGACGCCGCTGTCGTCCGGGCCGGTATTGCAGCAACCATCGCGGTAGAAGCCGGTCATCGGCTTGGTGCCGCAGGTTTCGAGTGGAAGGCCAAGGACGTTCTTTGCAATACTCTTTTTCGAATCAGTGATGGGCATGGTGCATTCCTTTGGAAGCGGCGACACCTACGAAACTAGGATGCCGATGTCACGGGGAGGGTCTATTTTGCGGCCATCGCGAGCTGCTGCTCATACTCGGCGTAGGGACCTTTGTGGTCGGTGACGGTGCCGTGCTCAAAGTGCCAGATGCGGGTGCCCACCTCTTCAATCAGGTCCTGGTCATGGGTAACCAGAAGGACTGTGCCCTCATACTTCTGCAGTGACTGATTGAGCGCGTTGATCGACTCAAGGTCGAGGTGGTTGGTCGGCTCGTCGAGGATGAGGATGTTCGGCTTCTGAAGCATGAGCTTGCAGAAGAGTAGACGGGCTGCCTCGCCACCGGAGAGGGCCTCGGTCTTCTTGAGGCCTTCCTCGCCGCGAAAGAGCATCTGGCCGAGGATACCGCGGATGTCTTCGGTGGTGGCCTTCGGGTCAAAGCCGTGTAACCACTCGGCTACCGTCGTCCCTTTGGTGATCGCGGCGGTGTGATCCTGGGCAAAGTAGCCGATCTGGGCCTCGTGACCCCACTTTACCTGGCCGTGTGTCCGGTCGAAGTCATTGTCCTGCACGTCAGGCACGCCGGAGAGCAGGGACTTGAGCATGGTGGTCTTGCCGGTGCCGTTGCGGCCCATGAGCATGACCTTATCGCCGCGCATCAGCGAAGCGGTAAAGGGTTGGAAGACGGGGCCGTGCGTACCGTCGGGTGCGGGTGTGTCGTAGGTTTTGGTGACGGCTTCAACCTCCAGCACGTGCTTGCCGCTTGGCCGGAGCGTATCAAACCGGATGAAGGGCCGCTGAATGTTGGAACGGGCAAGTTCCGTGGTGGCGAGGCGCTCGACCTCCTTCTTGCGGGAGTTCACCTGGGAGGAGCGGGTGCCGGCGGAGAAGCGGGCGATGAAATCATTGAGCTGCTCGATCTTTTTGGCACGCTCTTCGTTCTGGTTTTCAATGCGGGTCCGCACGGAAACCTTCTGCATCACCATGTCGTCGTAGCCGCCGTTGTAGGTGATGATGGTTTGGTAATCGATATCCGCCGTGTGGGTGCAGACCGCGTTCAGGAAATGGCGGTCGTGCGAAATGGTGATGAGGGTGCCGCGGTAGCGAAGGAGGAAGTCCTGCAGCCAGTGGACCGACTCGAGGTCGAGATAATTCGTGGGTTCGTCGAGGAGCAGGGCTTCGGGGTCGCCAAAGAGTGCCTGCGCAAGCAGGACGCGCACCTTCTGGCCGCCCT
>CAXTSF010000016.1:15757-17175 GCA_964246865.1 uncultured Terriglobus sp. | reverse complement strand
TCCTGCGCTCGTGCACCTCGTCGGGAATGTCGAGACCCTGAAGAAGGATGGCGGCGTCGGACTCGGCCTCATAGCCGTTCTCCTCGCCAACAGTACCCTCGAGTTCGCCCAGACGAATACCATCGTCGTCGGTAAGGTCGGCCTTGTTGTAAAGGATTTCGCGCTCTTCCATGGCGGCCCAGAGCGGCTTGTTGCCCATGATGACGGTGTCGATCACGCGATAGGCATCAAAGGCGTACTGATCCTGGCGCAGGACTCCGAACTTGCGCGGACGGACGACGCTGCCCTTCTGCGCCTCGAGTTCGCCGGTGAGCACCTTCATAAAGGTCGATTTGCCGGCACCGTTAGGCCCGGTGAGGCCGTATCGCCGGCCAGTGATAAAGGTGGTCGAGACATCCTCAAAGAGGATCTTCGAGCCATAGCGCATGGAAACATTGGAGACTTGGATCATCTCCCTTATTTTCTCACGCGGTGACCTGTCCGGAGATGGCTGGCGCGAACTAGAGCGGAGCGGAGAGAAAGCTGTCCACCACCTGAACGTAGGCATCCGGTTCTTCATAGGACGGAAGGTGTCCGCTGCGCTCGAAGACGTGGAACTTGCTGCCAGGGATAGCCTTGTGCATACGCCAGGCCGTAAGAGGAGCTACGTTCATGTCGTAGCGTCCGGTCAGGACCAGCGTGGGCGCATGGATCTTTGGGAGCTGCGGAGTGAAGTCGAGCGCGCCTGTGGCCTTCTCGACGGCGGCTCCGGTGTCCGGACTGTATCCCATGTCCTTGAAACCGGCCAGGTAGCGGTCACGCAGATCGGGACTGTAGAAGATCATCCGGAAGTGATTCAGCAGGGATGCCTGAGCCGCGGCGGGAGTGTCGCCCAGGCGCTTCTGTTCGGCGGCGTCCTGCTCCTCGATCTCGGGGAAGACGTCGGGCAGGAGATGGACGATGCTCTTCCAGGATGCAAGCGTATCGGAGAGAATGAGTCGGCGAACGTGGTCCGGATGCGCCGTGGTGTAGGCCAGGCAGATAAGGCCGCCGTATGAGTCGCCGACGAGGTCAATCACCGGCAGGGCCAGCTTGACGCGGACCGCCTCCAGATCGGCCACCTGCGCATCCATGTCCTGCGGTGCGCCCGCCTGCAACCGTGTCGATTTACCCGTGCCGCGCTGGTCATAAAAGATGATCTGCCGGTGGAGCGCCAAGCGCTGCCAAACGTCATTCTGGAGCATATAGGCGTGGGAGAGGCCGGGACCGCCGTTGACGGCGATAACGGGTGTGGCCGTGTTCCGGGATCCGTAAATCGCGTAGACAAGGTCAACCTGCGGCGTGGCAACGACACCCGAGACAGGAGCCTGTGCGGCGCAGGCTGAGGCCAGGAGAAGAAGGAGAAGAAGAACAGCTGGGCGCATACGAACTCCTGCCGC
>CAXTSF010000016.1:0-15747 GCA_964246865.1 uncultured Terriglobus sp. | reverse complement strand
GGTGAGGCTTTACTGTAACCGGCGACGCCGTGCCTGTGTCCTGGAGCAATACCGGGAGGACCGGTTTGCATCGAATCGGAGATATGGCGACAAAGAAGCAAACGGCGGCAGAGCAGGCACCTGCACCATCAGCACAGCGGAAGAAGCCGGATGTGAAGGCGGGGGCACCGCAAACGCCGGCGCAGCAGGAGCGGGCGGAGAAGGCAGCGGCCAAGGCCAAACTGGCGAAGAAGAGGGCCGCCGTAAAAGCGGCGCGGGAGCGGCAGAAGCAGGCAGCGGCAGAAGCCGAGGAGCGAAGGCTGCAGGAACCGATGCTGGCGTGCGTGATGCCGCCCACGGGTGCGAACGGGTTGACGATGCCGCCCTTCCCTGCCGAGGCGATGCGGTTTGGCTTTCCGGTGAAGGTGATGGGCGCGCCGGGGCTGAAGAGCAATGACACACGGCGGTGGCAGCAGGGTCCGCACCTGAAGGTATCGCTCGGGTACCTGTGCGAGATCTTCGCCTACCTGCGGCAGCACGATATCCGGATGTATCGCATGTCGAGTGAGCTGGCGCCGTATCACACGCATCCGGACATGCCACAGTTTCACAATATGGTCGAGGAGTCGCAGGATGAATTGCTGCATGTGGGCAAGCTGGCCAAGTCGCAGGGTCTGCGGCTGAGCTTTCATCCGTCGCAATACATTGTGCTGAACAGCGAGGACGAGGTGCTGACGCGTAAGTCGATCGCCGACCTCCAGTCGCAGGCGACGATGCTGGACCTGATGGAGCTGCCGCCGGAGGCCATCATGGTGATCCATGTGGGCGGGTCGTACGGCGATCGCGCGAGTGGTTGCGACCGCTGGGTGAAGACGTGGGACCGGCTCAGCGAGCGTGTGCAGCGGCGGCTTGTGCTGGAGAACGACGATATCCGGTTCTCTGCCGCGGACGTTCTCGGGATCCACCAGCGTACCGGTGTGAAGTGCGTCTTCGACTATCAGCACCACTGGTGCTTCAACCCGGAAGGACTGCCCATGGTCGAAACGCTGGAGCGCTTCCTGAAGACCTGGCCCGCGGGTGTGCGGCCAAAGATGCACTTCTCCTGCGCGCGGACGGAGATGCGCGAGATCAAGCGGAAGAGCCGCAAGACAGGATTGCTGGAGACGGTGTTGCAACCGCCGATCTGGACGGGGCACGCGGACTACAACAATCCCTTCGAGAGCATCACGTTTCTCCGGTCCATCGCGCACCTGGAGACAGACATCATGCTGGAGTCGAAGGCGAAGGACCTGTCTCTGCTGCGGCTTCGGAATGACATCGCCCGGTATGCACCCGACCTGGCGGAGCGGTACGGCATATCGATGGACCGGCCGGTTGAGGATGCGGAAGAGATTGTGGAGGAGGGCGACGAGATCGCCGCCGAAGCAGCATAGACCGTGGCTTCGGCTAAAAACAGCAGGACGCGTGCCGGCCCGTGCAGCCGTTTCAGCCTCCGTTCCGTCAGAGGAGCATGGATCGAAATGAGCGTCGTGGTGTGAGTCCGTGGGCTGCTGTGCTGCTCGTGCTGGTGGCGCTGCTGGTAGCCCTGCCTGCGGTGGGTTATGTGTACCTGCGGTACGGGCGCGTGCCGGTGGCGGTGAACGATCCGGCCTTCCCGTATGAGGAGCAGATCGTGCATGTGCCGCTGCACGCGCGTATCGATCGCGAGATGCCGCAGAGCTCGCCGGTGCCGGTGAATGAGGCGACGTTGACGGACGGGGCGCGGGTGTACAAGCAGCAGTGCGCGATGTGCCATGGCGTTCCGAACCACGCTGCCGCGCTGGGTGCGAACATCTATCCGATGGCGCCACAGCTCTGGGAGAAGCATGGGCACGACGGCGTGGTTGGGGTATCGGATGACCCGGCTGGAAAGTCGTACTGGCAGGTGAAGAATGGGATCCGGCTGACGGCGATGCCGTCGTTTGAGAAAACGTTGACGGACACGGAGATGTGGGAGGTCAGCAACCTGGTTTCAGTGGCGGACAAGCCAATGCCGGCTGGGGCGCAGGCGTACCTGGTACCCTAAGCGCCCGCCCGGTGCCTATGGCAGGGTGAGCGGGACGGTGAGGGTGCCGATGCGGCCGTTCCCGGCATCGACGACACCCAGGCGTAGGGCGTAGACGCCCGGGGGCAGGTGCATGGTCTGGTGCAGCGGCAGGCCGGACACGAGCAGGTGAGCATAGTCCTCCGGGGTGAGGCTGAGATTCAGGAGACTGTTGATGCCAACGGGTTTGCCGGAGCCCCCGCGAGGGTAGGCCGTGAGAAGAACCTGCAGCTTTGCCTGGCGATCGGGGCCTGAGCCGCCGGGGAAGGCGTCGCTGGCGGTGAAGCCGATGCCGCGAAGATCAAGCGTGGTGTCGAGTGTGGCGACACCGGCGCTGGCAGTGGGCGGATTGGCTCGCAGGAGCAGCATGCTGGAGGGTGGCGATTCGAGCCGCATGGCGGCGGCGAACTGCTGGGCGGCGTTGCCGGTGGGCTGCTCCGGAAAAGCGTAATAGCCGCGACGGTAGCTGAGGTGGTAGCCGCCGGAGGCGAGTTTGACGGCGATGGTGCGGTAGCGATTGTCCCAGTGGTGATCGGTGGGCTGATAGGCGAGGATGTAGAAGTTTTCGCCGTCCTCAAAGCCGCGCCTGAGCAGAGCGCCTGGATCATTGTTGCCGTAGAAGGCCTCGCCACCAGTCTCATCGGCGATGTTATCCTTGGCGGAGCGGCTGTTCTGACGCTCATTGAAAAAGAGTGAGGCTGTCTGCGCGCTGGCCTCGCCAGCGGAGCCGATGCCGGAGTTCTCCGCTCCGTTGAGGTCGGTCTGCACGCCGACGACGCTGATGGGATAGACGGCAATCTGGGAATCGGCGATGGCGCGGTCCGCTCGCTCATTCAGAAAGCCCATCGCCAGACCGGAGCCGTTGGACTGGCCAGGATCGCGGTTCGATCCGCTGGTGAGATCGGACGAGGGGAGCGGGCTGCCGGAGATGGATTGAAGGCTGGCGTAGGTGGAGGAGGGGAACTGCCCGGCCAGCCAGTACAGATTCTTCCGGCCGGTGAAGCCGTTGACGGCGTTGGCTATCTGCTGGAAGGCACTGTACGTGGCGTCCAGCCGGACTTTCAGGTTCTGGATGTTCTCGCCAGTGAGTGCCTTCTCAAGGCCTCGCGCTGCCGGGCCAGCGCCCGCGGTTCCCCAACGCGCGCCATCGAGGCCGAAGGCGAAGTAAGCGACCTGGTCGGTGTCGGCGATGACCTGATTCGGCGACTTTGTCCGGTTCAGTTGCCGCACATCGATAAGCTCCGCGGCTTTGACCAGCTGGTCAGAGCTCTGGGTGAAGCCCTGGATCATATGCAGGCGGTCGCTGAGCACGAAGAGCGCGACCTGCCGGCCGGGAGGCAGAGCGCGCAGGAAGCCGATCATGCGCGTGCGTGCATAGGCCTGATCAACGGGTGCGGTGTTGAGCAGGTCGAAGAGCACGATGTTAAGCGAAGCGTCAGCAACGCCGGCGGGAGCATTGCTGTACTGCTTCTCTGCTGCTTCCGGTGCGGGCAGAGGAGTTCTGCGATCAGTGCCGGTGTGCTCTTCGAAGAGGTTGATGCGCTGCTGAGCCCTGTTCTCGGTGAGATGGAAGGCGGTCTCCGGAAGACCGTGAACGACGTTGCCATTGCCGTCCCGCACGACAACATCGACGTAGACGATGCGGGAGGTGGTGCGGAGGGTAGCGGGCGTTTGCCCCTCCGCAGCAGCGCCGCCCGCGAGAGATCCAAGGAGCAGGACGCTGAGGGAGGCAGGACCACGAGTACGCGGCATAGGCGTATTTTGCGCGCCCACAATGCCCCTGGGCAAGGAAATCCCGGCGGAAGGGCTAGCTCAGGTCCAGTAGAGGATGCGGGCGGAGGGGAGGAGAGCGGCGAAGGTTTGTTCGAAGAAGGAGCGCATCTCGGCCATGGAGTCCTTGGGGTAGACGTACTTGAAGCCGCCGAACTTGTTGCGCTTCTCGGTGCGTTTGGCTTCGTCCATCTCGAGGGTGGTTTTCGGGTACCAGCCGAGGAGGACCTCCTTGGAGCCGGGGGTGAAGCGGTGTGTGATGAGTTCGGCGGTAAGGTCAAGGTCCGGCACATCGTCAGTGGCAGAGGCAACGGCGGTGAGGAGGTCGGTGTACTCCTCCTGCCAGTGAGTGACAGGCATGATGGGCGCGACTGTCAGACCAACGGGGTAGCCGGCGAGAGCCATGCGGCGGAGCGCCTGGATGCGCTGGCCGACGCTGGAGGTGCCGCCCTCGAGGGTGCGCGCCACGCTGGCCGCGTTAATAGAAAAGCGCACGCGGGTGCGGCCATGGTGCGCGATGCCGAGCAGAGCAGAGACCGCGGAGAACTTGGTCGTGAAGCGGAGCTGGACGGGAGCGTCCCATTCGCCGAAGAACCGGATGGCCTGTGCGAGGCCGCCGGTGAGGTGCTCGATGCCGAGGGGGTCGGTGTAGCAGGAGGCCTCAAAGGTGGTGCCTTCGTGAGCGCGATCGCGCGATTTCGAGGTGATGTTGCCCTTGCCAGCGTAGTCGCGCAGGTTCTCGAGGATCTCCGGCAGGTTGGCATAGGCGCGGGTGACGGGCGCGCCGGAGAGTGAGCCGGCGAGGTAGCAATACTGACAGTGTGCGGGGCAGCCCTGGGCGATGTGGAACTGCCAGTCGGCGGAGGGTGGAATGGGCTGCAGGCGGCGTGCGCTGGGCGGCGCAACCACAATGGCAAAGGTGGTCTTGGCATTCGCGTAGCTCTTGCCGGGAGTGTCGGAGTTAAAGGAGGGGAGGCGGTTGGCGGAGAGCTTGACGACCTCGGCACCCATGGCCTCGGCGCGCTCGACCATGGTGCGGCCGTGCGCATAGGTCAGGGCGTCGGGCGTGATGAGGACGCGGCGTGGCCGCCAGAGCTTCTCTGCCGTGGAGAGCTCGACGGGTGCGGCGGCCGCCTCCGGAAGCGGGATGGCGAGGGCTGGACCGGAGAGATGGTTGGTGTGCTCCACGGCTGATTGGATGCGTGGCGCGGCCGGTACTGCGCGGGCAGGCCGAATTATGCGTTCACTTTATCGAGCGGGCGATGCGCCGCAGCTGCGGCAGATGGTGCTCGTGGTGGAGGCGTAGAAAGAGCACAGTCTGCGGCAGCGTGAACCAGCCTCCGCGAGGATGGGAGAACACACCGCGGGTCAGCACAGCCTCAGGAGCCTCCCCAAGGTACGCATGCCAGCCTGTCCGTGCCGTGGTCCACATCTCTAGGGCAGAGTGGAAGTCTGCGGTGGTGGACGGCATGATGTTCGCCGCGTTCTCGGGTGCCTTGACGCGCATCCGTGAACGTAATACGGAACGCACGATCAGGCTCCCGATCCGGTCGTTCATGGCGATCGGATGCGGCGCATGGCTGTTCTTGCGGACGGCCTCAAGGATGCCGCCCTCGACGCGGGCGATGTGCTCGACAACCTGGGCGGCAGACCAGCTCTGCGCGTCCGGTTGCTGTTCCCTCGCGTGCGCGGGCCAGCGCTCAAGCAGCGCGATCGTGCGCTCTTTGCTCTCGTCGAGCTTCGTAGCTGCCTTTGCCAGGGACGGCTGCATCTGGCGGCCAGTATCGCACCCGGCTAGCTCAGCTCTGCGACTTTCTTTGTGACCAGGCCGGCATCGATGACCGCCTGTGCCAGCGCGGCACCCTCACGCAAGGTCGCCGCCTTTCCCGCTACCAGCAGCACGGCAGCGGTATTCAGCACAACGATGTCGCGTGCTGGCCCTGTCTGCCCCGCGAAGATGCGGCGCAGGATCGCGGCGTTTCCGGTCGCGTCTGACCCGGCAAGCGGATCGAGCGAAGGAGCGAGACCTGCATCCTCCGGCGACCACCGGTGATGCCGGACGGTTGCGCCCCGCACCTCGGCGACGATGCTTGGCCCGGAAAGCGACAGCTCGTCCATGCCACCGTCGCCGTGCACGACCAGCGCATGCTGCATGTAGCCGGAGAGGGCGAGCGCCTCCGCGACCAGAGGGACCATCTCCGGCGCATAGACGCCGATGACCTGCCGCCGCGCTCCGGCCGGGTTCGTCATGGGCCCCAGCAGGTTGAAGACGGTGCGGAAGGGCAGCGCACGGCGGACCGGCACGACCGCGCGCATGGCGGGATGCATCTCCGTGGCAAGGAGAAAGGCGAAGCCGCTGCGGCGAAGGGTGTCTACGGCACTTTGCGGCGTGTGCGCGATGGGGATGCCGAGCGCCTCGAGCACGTCCGCGGAGCCGCAGGCCGAGGTGACCTTGCGATTGCCATGCTTGGCGACCGGCACGCCGGCTGCCGCGGCCACCAGGGCCACCGCTGTAGAGATGTTGAAGGTGCCGCGGCCGTCCCCGCCGGTGCCGCAGGTGTCGACGAGGAAGTCGCGCTCGGCTTCGGTGAGCGGCAGTGTGACAGCGGCGGCACGCATGGCGGCGCTGAATCCGGCGAGCTCCGGCGCGGTGACACCGCGATGATGAAGACCGGTGAGGAGCTGCGTCATCTCGGCCGCGCTCAGGAGGCCGCTGAGGAGCGCGGTCATGAGCGCGTCAGCCTCTTCGGCGGGAAGAGGTCGGTCGATGGCAGCCGCGAGCAGACTGGCGAAGTGCGTAGAAGAGCTCATGTGTCCATTTCAGTTTCTCAGAGCTTGGCAGAAGGTGAGGCGTGCGGTTTGCGGCACTTCCGGAGCTTCGCTAGTATGCGAGTGTCGGCCCTTGGCCAACCGGAGCGCTTCGGACAATGAAGATTCACGAGTACCAGGCGAAGGAGATCCTTCGCAAATACGGTGTTGCCGTGCCCGAGGGCGAGATGGTGACGACGCTCGAAGAGGCGGACCACGCGGCCAAGCAGCTGTTTTCGGCGGGAAATCCGGTTGTCGTGGTGAAGGCGCAGATTCATGCGGGCGGCCGCGGCAAGGGCGGCGGCGTCAAGGTGACGAAGTCGCTCGATGACGCGAATGCGGCGGCAAAGGCGATCCTTGGGATGCAACTGGTGACGCACCAGACGGGGCCGCAGGGACAGCGCGTGCAGCGGCTGCTGGTGGAGGCCGGATCGGCGATCGACCGCGAGCTGTATCTCGGCATCGTGCTGGACCGTGCCACGGCCAAGCTGACGTTCATGGCGTCGCAGGCAGGCGGCATGGAGATCGAGGAGGTTGCGGCCAAGGACCCGGAGGCGATCTTCAAGGAGCCGATCGAGCCGGCGCTGGGCCTGCAGCCATGGCAGGCACGGCGGCTCGCTTTCCGGCTCGGGCTGCTTCCGGCGCAGGTGGGCCAGGCGGTCAGCTTCATGATGGGGCTCTACAAGGCGTTTGTGGAGACGGACTGCTCACTTCTGGAGATCAATCCGTTCATCACGACGAAGGATGGCAAGCTGGCAGCGCTCGACTGCAAGATCAACTTCGACGACAACGCGCTGTACCGGCATAAGGACCTGAAGGAGCTGCGCGACCTCCAGGAGGAGGATCCGCTGGAGGTGGAGGCGAGCAAAGACGCGCTGAACTATATCCGGCTGGACGGCTCGATCGCGTGCATGGTGAACGGCGCAGGCCTGGCGATGGCGACCATGGACATTATTGAGTACGCCGGCGGCAAGGCGGCAAACTTCCTCGACGTAGGTGGCGGCGCGACCCAGCAGCAGATTGAGGCGGCGTTCGCAATTCTGCTGGCGGATAAGAACGTGAAGGCGATCTTCATCAACATCTTTGGCGGGATCCTGCGGGTAGATGTGCTGGCGACAGCGGTAGTAGCGGCGGCGAAGAAGTTGAATGTGCAATTGCCGCTGGTACTCAGGCTGGAGGGCACGAATGTCGAAGAGGGACGCAAGATACTCGCCGAGTCCGGTCTGAAGTTTCAAGTTGGCGAGACGATGGCGGAGGCGGCGAAGCTGGCGGTAGAGGCAGTAAGAGCGAGCTCTTAGCTTTTAGCAAGCGATGGCGCAGTCTTTTGAGGACTTACTTGTGTGGCAGCGGGCGATCGAGCTGAGTCTTGCAGTGTACTCAGCGACCTCGCTCTTTCCGAAACAGGAGATGTATGGTCTCCGGTCGCAACTTCGAAGCGCCGCCGTTTCCGTCCCAAGCAACATTGCTGAAGGCCGAGGCAGGCTGACACAAGGGGAGTTTCGCCAATTTCTCGGAATTGCGCAGGGTTCAAACTACGAGGTTCAGACACAACTGGTGATCGCCCGGCGGCTTGGCTTCGGCAACGAAGAGGACGTTGAGTTAGCGCGAAAACTAAGCATTGAAGTGGGCAAGATGTTAAGTGCACTCATCACTTCCATTGAGTCTGCAGCTAAAAGCTAGGAGCTAAAAGCTATATGTCCGTTTTGGTCGATAGAAATACACGTCTCATCGTGCAAGGCATCACGGGCCGTGAGGGTACGTTTCACGCGAAGGGCTGCTCGGAATATGCGAAGCAGTTTGGCAAAGACATCGTCGTTGGCGGCGTGACCCCGGGCAAGGGCGGCACGACGCATGAGGGTTGGCCCGTATTCAACACAGTCGCTGAAGCGGTGCGGGAGACGGGTGCGAATGTTTCCATGATCTTTGTGCCGCCGCCGGCTGCTGCGGACGGCATTCTCGAGGCGGTGGCGGCGGAGATGCCGCTGGTGATCTGCATCACGGAGGGAATCCCGACGCTGGACATGGTGAAAGCGTGGGAGGTGGTGCGGCAGTCGGGCTCGCGGCTGATCGGGCCGAACTGCCCGGGTGTGATCTCGCCGGGCAAGGCGAAGGTGGGCATCATGCCGGGACGCATTCACAAGGAAGGTAGTGTGGGCATTGTGTCGCGCTCGGGCACGCTGACATACGAGGCGGTGTATCAGCTGACGACACGCGGCATTGGGCAGTCGACGGCGATCGGGATCGGTGGAGACCCGATCATCGGGACCAACCACATCGCCGCCCTCAAGCTGCTGAACGAGGACCCGGAGACCGAGGCGATCATCATGATCGGCGAGATCGGCGGGACCAACGAGGAGGCCGCGGCGGCATACATCCAGGCAAACGTGAAGAAGCCCGTGGTGGGCTTTATCGCGGGCCAGACAGCACCGCCGGGCCGGCGCATGGGCCACGCCGGGGCAATCATTTCCGGCGGCGAGGGCACGGCGGAGAGCAAGATGGCAGCCATGGCGGAGGCCGGTATTCACGTGGTGAAGTCGCCGGCAGAGATCGGGGAAAGCATGGCAAGGGTGCTCGGACGAGCGTAGGGGGCCGTTCTCGCCCGCTGGGAGGCCAAGGCGTCCACGATTTCGTGAATCGACTGTTGATCCGCTCACGCCAGAACACGTTCCACTTCTTGTCGTATACCGCTCACAGGCTGAAATGCGCGTCAGAGTAAGTGTGCTGCTCAGGAAGGGCACCGTCGATGGAACAGCGCCGCCTGAAGATCGAAACCAGCAGAGACGCGACGCGCCACCCAACGGCATCGCTTCTTGACCGTGTCGCGGTCGCGATCTATTCGATCGACAAGGAAGGCATCTGCACCCATATCAACGCCACAGCGCTGGAGCTCTTCGGCTATGCCGCGGAAGAGTGCCTGGGACGCAATATGCATGCGTTGCTGCATGCCAGGCGCCTGGACGGCTCGCCCTACCCGATGGAGGACTGCCCGTTATATCAGGCGCGCCTGCGTACGACGGGGTCCATGCATCTTGAAGAGGTAATGTGGGCCAAGAACGGAGCGCGCGTCGATGTGGAGTGCTCCTCCATACCTGTGCTGCGAAACGGTGAACCGGACGGGGCGGTGGTGACGCTCGCAGATCTGCGCCCACGCCGTACCGCCGAGGCAGCGCTGCGTAATGCAGAGATGGAGCAGCAGGAGATGTTGCGGCAGCGCGACGCAATGGCGCGGGTGGAGCGTGAGTTTGCCACTGCGGCGGCAGAGCGTCAACGCGACCTGTCGCGCACGGTGGAGAGGGCGGCCGCGGAAGAGTTGCGCCAGCAGCACGAGCTGCTGACGACGGTGGCGGAGACGGCTCCGGTGAGCCTGGCGCTCTTCGATGCGGACTTCCGGATTGTGTGGCACAACGCTTCGTTTCTACGACTCCTGGACACAAGGCGCAACGGAGATGCATCCGTGGGCCAGATCCTGTTCGACGTGCTGCCATTCGCAAGACGAGCCGAAGCCGTGTTGCAGCGGGTGCGCGAAACCGGGGAAACCTACACTGCGGCTGAGTTTCCCATCGTGAGTTCGGAGCGCGGTCTCGCCTACTGGCGCTGGTCCATGAGCCGCATGGCAAACGGGCACCTGATGTTTGTCGCCTTCGATGTCAGTGAGCAGGTGAAGGCGCGGCGTGAGATCGAGCAGATCTACCAGAACGCACCGATTGCGCTGGCGCTGGTGGATCCGAAGACCCTGCGTGTGCGTCGGGCGAATCAGCAGCAGGCCGATACACTCGGCATTGCCCTCACGGATCTGATCGGAAAGACGATTCCGGAGGTCTTCCATGTGCCTGAGGTGCTGGAACTGTTCCATGCAGCCTCGCAAGGACATCCGGTGATCAATCAGGTGGCCACGGGCGAACTGCCCGCGGGATCGGGCCAGCTTCGCTACTGGAGCCTGAACCTGCTGCCTGTTATGGGAGAGAACCAGGAGGTGGAGGCGATCAGTGCGGCGGGTATGGAGATGACGACGCAGCGCCGCGCCGAAATGGCTCTGGTGGAGAATGACCGGCTGGCCGCGGTGGGCCGGCTCGCCGCGTCGATCTCGCATGAGATCAATAACCCGCTGGAGGCCGTGACCAATCTGCTCTATCTTCTCCAGCAGGATCGCCACCTCTCCGCTGAATCGCGGGAGTATGTTTCCCTTGCGTCGGAGGAACTGGGACGTGTCTCACAGATTGCGGCGCAAACTCTGCGCTTTCACCGGCAAGGGAAGACGCCGGTGTCGCTCTCGCCGGAGCGGCTGGTGGAGCCTGTCGTGGCTCTGTACCAGGGCAAGCTGCACCACAGCAAGACAAAGATTGAACGGCGGCACCGCGACCAGAAACACATCGTCTGCCATGAGGGTGAGGTGCGGCAGGTGCTCAACAACCTGATCGGCAATGCGCTGGATGCGATGCCGAATGGTGGCCGCATCCTGGTGCGTACACGCAGCGCCCGCCATCCGAAAACGGGCTTGCTGGGCATCCGAATTACGGTTGCTGACACGGGAACCGGCATGAGTCAGCAGCTGACCGAAAAGATCTTCGAGCCGTTCTACACGACAAAAGGAGCGGCGGGCTCAGGATTAGGCTTGTGGATTTCAAGCACGATCGCGCAAAAGCACGGCGGCAACCTGCGGGTCCGGTCCTCACAGCATCCGGGCCGGAGTGGAACCACCTTCTCGTTCTTTCTGCCGCAGGCGAGCTGAACCGCGGGCCTGTAAAGGCTGCCTAGACCGCCGGATGGCACAATGGAACAGCACCACTTCACGTTTCCAGGAGACCCATGTCGCAGCGCACGTTTTCCATCATTAAGCCAGACGCGGTTCGTAAGAGCGATGCTGGCGCCATTCTGGCAGAGATACAGAAGGCCGGATTCAAAATCGTTTCTATCAAGAAGATGTCCCTGACACACGAGCAGGCGCAGGGCTTCTACTATGTGCATGCGGCGCGGCCCTTCTTCGCCGACCTGACCCGCTTCATGTCCTCCGGGCCAATCTTTGCGATGGTCCTGGAGAAGGAGAATGCGATTCTCGACCTGCGCAAGCTGATGGGCGCGACAAACCCGGCGAATGCAGAAGAAGGCACCATCCGCAAACAGTTCGCCGCGTCCATCGAAGAGAACGCCATTCATGGATCGGACGCGGAAGAGACCGCGGCGTTTGAGATTGGCTACTTCTTCGCTGGTTACGAGCTTCGCTAAAAGATCTTCCGTGACAAAGGGCCGCTCCTGAATACGGGAGCGGCCTTTCGCATGTGCAGACCCTACGGCTTGTCCGGCGGGGCTGGCGCGGCAGCTCGACGAGCCTCATCCCGTGCCTCTCTCGCGGCGCGTTGCGCCTCTGCGGAGGCCTCCTTCACGGCGTGCCGGGCTTCATCGCGAGCGGCAGAAGCCGCATGTTTTGCGTCCTCGATGGACTTGAGGCTGTCGGCGGACAGGGTGCCCGGGGGTGCAGGCGGAACAGGAACGGTGCCATAACCCGTGAGCCGGGGCGATGGCGGTGAAGGCGGCAGCGGCGGCTCGCTGTTTCTGTGAAGGACGATGTCGCCGTGCGACGTGGTGATGCGCACGGTGGGACCACCTCCGTTGACAATGCCGCGCAGCGATCCGCGGCTTCCTTCTGTGGCGGCCAGGCCGGGAAAGTCCGTGGTCACGTCGCCATCGCTCGTGTCTGCACTGATGGTGAAGCGGGACTTCTCCGGAAGTGTGAGTGTGACGGCACCGTTGTGATTGTCGACTGAAAGATTGCCGGTGGGAGGAACGGAAACGATCTCCACATCACCGTGGTTGTTCGTCACGCGGGTCTCCCCGGCAACGCGGGTCAGGGTGATGTTGCGGCTGTGGGTCTCAACGGAAAGCGGACCGGTGATCTCGGAGGCGGAGAAGCTGTCGCGCTCATCCATGTCGATCTCGCCGTCCAGCCGCGCCAGCGTGAAGCGCATGCGCTGCGTGTTGTACTGCACAGGACCGGTAATGTGCTGCAGATGGCCGCCGCCGAAAAAGTCGCCGCCAACATGGACGGTGCCGTTGATCTCGGAGAGATTGACCTCGTCCCCGCTGCCCTGCACATCCACGGCACCGGTTACGCTACGCACGGTCAGCGAGCGCCCCCGGTGATTGACGTGGGCGGAAACGTCTCCAGTAATAGCGGCGATGTCGACGTCTCCATTGTTGGAGGCGACGGTGACAGCGGCCTTCAGATTGGTGATGTGCACGTCGCCCCGGTTGCTGTTCACGCGGAGGCGGACGCCGGACGGTACAAGAATGGACAGGTCCGCTGTGGCACCCTCCAATGAGGGAACACGCAGCTGGACGCTGCTGTCAGAGCCGGAGAAGGTGGGCCGGAAGCGCTCGAGCCTTTCGGCGGCTGCGTCGTCGGAGTTGGAGTACACCTCCTTGTGCACGGAAAGGTGCAGCTTGCCGTCGTCGCTGGTGCCGGCAACCGTGACCTCGCCACGCGGGTTGTCAATGGAAAGCTCGGCGGCAGGCAGGATGGAGTGGGTCTCGGCGGGCGACTCCTCTTCATGCTTGGAGCCGAAGAACTGCTGCAGGTCCTCGCGATTCGAGAATGGGAAGATTCTGGCGGGGTCGCCATTGCTGTGCCAGCCGTAGAAGCTGTTCTCCTGCGCGGCATGCAGGCCCAGACCCGTGGCGATCAGCAGCACCACGGCGGCACCAACGCCGCTGCCAACGGTGTAGCGTCCGGCAGGCGTGGCACCCCCACGCACGCGATCCAGCGCCCACTCACCCAGGCGGAGCACGCCAACGCCGATCAGCAGGAGCGGCCACCAGTGTGCGTACCAGTTCAGGAAGGGCAGCCAGCCAAGGCGGCCGGTCCGGATGAGGAGAAACAGAACGCCGATGGCGATGAGCAGCAGCGGGCCGATGATGGAACTGCGGCGGTTGGCACGCCGGTACACGCGCCACTGCTCGCGGTTGCGCTCTGCCTGCGCACGGTAGGCTGCGGCCTGGGCGCGCCCGGCGGCTCGGTTCTGTTCGCGGAAGGCATCGGCCTGCGCCTTCCGGACGCGCTCCCACTGCCGGCGCTGCTCTCGCTGCCAGCGAGGGTCGTTGCGGGGGTCACGTCGTGGATCGTAGCGGGGATCCTGCGGATTTGCCGGATCGAACGGAGGTTGCGGGCTGGCAGGTGGGTATCCCATATTACCGGCCCTCCTTGTCCGTGGTTGATTCGTCGCCCGAAGGAACAACGGACGGCGCAAAGCCGCGCTGCGATCCGGATGCCGGCGGAGTCACCGGCACCGGTCCGGCAGCAAAGGCGAAATTCTCCTCCGCGACACGGTTGAAGGACAGGCGCTCAATCAGGATCCACACGCCGATGAAGATGAGCAGAAAGGGCCAGGACTGACCCCAGTTGAGAAGGCGCACTGCCTGCAGCAACGTGAGGAGGCCCGCGATGAGAAAGAGGGCAGGGCCACGCATGTTGTTGATGAGAAGCCAGCGCCGCTGGGCGCTGCCCTCCACGGATAGCCCGTCCATCTGCTGCCACTTACGGACGAGCAGAAAAGCGCCGAAGGCAATGAGTAGAAATGCCGCGGTGAACTCGCCGTTGACATAGCGGAAGCCGCGCACCGAGCCGAGCAGGGCCAGCAGACCAAGGCCGATGAGCCAGAGAGCGCCGGTCGGCACACTGGCCAGTCCAGTCGCCGGGCGAACCGAGGCAGGATCGGTGTAAGTGGAGTTCAACGGAGGCGGAGGTGGCATGGTCCAGTCCGGCATGGGGGGTGGGGCGTAGGGCGCGTATGCATACGTTGCCGCACCCGCGCGCGGATCGTGGACGTACGGGTATCCGGCAGGTGCAGGCGGAGCCGATGATGAAGCAGCCGCGTAGCTGTACGGCGGTGGGGGCTGCTGTGAGCTATATGCCGCCGGGCCGGTGTAAGGGTCGGCAGGATAGGGCGGTGCCGGAGCTGAGGGCGGTGCCGCGGGATAGACGGTTCCCTGAGGGTCGATACGATACCCGGCGGGCGGCGCTGCCGTGGAGGGTCCGCCATTGGATGGCGCCGGGCCCTGCCAGCCGGCATTGGGGCCAAAGCCAAAGCGTTCACCAAGGTCGTTTAACCCGAATGCGTTCGGGATTGGCAGGCCAAAGCGGCGGGCGCGCGCCGTTTGGTAGGCGTCGAAGACCATAAACGCGATCCAACCTGCGATGAAGATGCCGAACACGCCGCTGATGTGATCGGCGAAGGAGACCAGCACCGCGAAGATGGCGATATTGGCAATACCCTTCGCAAATTGGCCGTTGTACATCGCGCCGACACCTGGAAGAAAGCCGAGCACGAAGGCGGTCGCCGGATTTGGTAGACCGGCCGGTGCGGGCACGTTGTAAACGCCCGGGGGCGGCGCGCCATAGGCCGTGCCAGGGCCCGCACCGGCGTATGGAGGCGGGGGGGCCGACGCACCGGCGGCACGGAAATCCGGTGCCGGGCCGGGCGGCGTATCCCCGGCGTAGGTGGAAGGGCCGGCTGCACCTCTGCCCGTGTCGGGGGCGGCTTCGGCAGAAAGCACGGGCTCATTGTTGAAGCGGTTCTCCTGCTCGTTCATGCTCGTGCTCCTTTCTCGCGCGATTGCAGCGAGTCTTGCGACTTAAGAATGGGGAAGTCGGATAAGGCGGCTGCCGTGGTGCTTTCTGCCCGGCGGCTCCGCAGGGGCGGCTCAGCCGCTGGCAACAGCACCGGCTGACCAGTGCCAGGGCGGTCAGGGTGCGATCCGCCGGGGAGGCCGCTGCTGGAACGGGGCTGAGCCGAGACACCTCCCGCGGGTTGCTCCTCCCCCGGCCGCAGGGGACTGCGCTTCGTCGCCGGTGGCGTGCCCTGGGGCACCGGTACCGGCTCCGCGGGAACGGGCGATCTGACAGGGACCGCGTCCGCCGGGTCGCCGTTTTCGCGCTGCATCTCACGCACACGCGACTGGAGCTCGTAGACGACGCGCAGATTGTCGTAGTAGCGGATGGCGCGCGCGTTCGCACCCCAGAAGCTGCGGCGCACGGCGGAGGGCCGCAGATCGCTCAGGTGAATGTCCGCAAGATGCACCCCGGTCAGGTTCATGGTGAGCGCCAGTGAAAAGAA
>CAXTSF010000015.1:0-27957 GCA_964246865.1 uncultured Terriglobus sp. | reverse complement strand
CGCCCTGCATAGTCTGGCCAGTGAGAGCGGAGCTGACGGCAGTATCCATCATGAGTTCGGCGAAGCGGTGCGTGGCCTTATCGAGAAGGTCGATGTTTCTCCGGACGAGTTTGTACTCGTTGCCAGAGACGCTGGCCTCGAGTTCGAGCGAACGGGCATGGATCTTCTCGATCTCGTCAGCGGAGAGCTGCTGCCAGGCGGGGTGGCTCTGGCCCTTTTTGACGGCTTCAAGGATAGTTTGTGCCTCGTTCTTCGCCTCGATAAGCTGACGCTCGTTCAGGTCGGCCTCGGCGTGATCGAAGGAGGCAAGGATCATGTCTTCGACCTGCTGGTCGGATAGGCCGTAGGTGGGTTTGACCTCGATCTCGGCGGCCTGTCCGCTACGCTGTTCACGGGCAGAAACCTGGAGGATGCCGTTGGCATCGATGAGGAACTTGACTTCGATGCGGGGCAGGCCGGCGGTCATGGGTGGAATGTTTTTCAGGTCAAACCGGGCGAGGGAGCGGCAGTCTTTTGCGAGTTCGCGCTCACCTTGAACGACGTGGATGGCGACGTTGGTCTGGCCGTCAACGCCGGTGGTGAAGTGCTCGGTGGCGCTGGCGGGGACCGTGGAGTTGCGCTGGATGATTTTGGCCACGACACCGCCGAGCGCCTCGATGCCGAGCGACAGAGGCGTGACGTCGAGCAGGAGGAGATCGCTGGTGGCCGCGGAGCCGCCGGCGAGAATATCCGCCTGCACGGCTGCACCGAGCGCGACGACCTCATCGGGATTCAGCTCGGTATGGGCCGATTTGCCGCGGACGGAGAGATCGAAGAGCTGATCGACAAGCGTGCGCACGGCGGGGATGCGGGTGGAGCCGCCGACGAGAACGACCTCATCGATGTTGGCGGGCGTAAGGTTCGCGTCCTTGAGCGCCTGCCTCACCGGACCGGAGGTACGCGCGACCACAGGAGCGATGAGCTGTTCGAACTGCGCGCGAGTAATCTCACGACGGTACCGTTTTCCGTCTGTTAGATGGAGATCGAAACGTGCGGTGTCATCGGTGGAGAGGGCGATTTTCACTTCGATGACGGCTTTGCGAACGGCTTGCACGACCTCTGGCGATGGGACGATGCCAAGTTCGGACTGGATCTCGTCGAGCGCGATGCGGAGCAGAAGCTGGTCGATGTCGTCGCCACCGAGGTGCGTGTCGCCGTTGGTGCTGATGACCTCGAAGATGCCATCGTGCAGCTTCAATACGGAGACGTCGAAGGTCCCGCCGCCAAAGTCGTAGACGGCGATGGTGCCCTCTTTCTTGCGATCGAGGCCATAGGCGAGCGCGGCAGCGGTGGGCTCGTTGACAAGGCGGAGGACGTCAAGGCCGGCGATGCGGCCAGCGTCCTTGGTGGCCTGCCTTTGCGCGTCGTTGAAGTATGCGGGCACGGTGATGACGGCGCGCGTGACGGGCGAAGCGAAGAAGCGCTCCGCATTACGGCGGAGCTGGCCGAGCACAAGCGCGGAGATCTCAGGTGGGGTCAGGTCGCGATCGCCAACACGCAGGCGGAGGACGTGGCCTTCGCCCTGATCCGGCGAGAGCGAGAAAGGGAAAAGGGCGAGCTCATCGCGCACATCCTCGATATCCCGGCCCATGAGGCGCTTGGCGGAGTAGACGGCGCTGGATGGATTGGTGAGGAGGGTGCCCCGGGCGGCGTTGCCGACGGCGACGGAGCCGTTCTGAATGGCGACGACGGAGGGAACGAGGCGGTCGCCGTCCTCGCCGGGGATGACCACCGGTGTGCCCTCGCCGATGAAGGCGACGAGAGAGTTGGTGGTGCCAAGATCGATGCCGACGACGCGTCCGCTCTGCTGTGCCATGGTCTTCTTTCGGATGCCGCTCTGGCTTGTTCGTCGCGCCGGGGCACCCTTCTATTGTTGCACCGCGACAAAGGCGGCCTCTCTTCACGGGCGAGGGCGCGGCTCTGTTGCAGGAGCGATAGCATAGAGGGTGAAGATGCGAGAGCGGTTTGCAGGATTCGCGGATGGGCGCCGCAGGCGGGTTGCGGGATGTCTGCTGGCGCTGGTGTGGGGAGCGCAGAGCGCGTGGACGCAGGAGAGTGTGGGTGTGGCAGGATCCGCCAACGCCGTGCCCGCTGAGAGCTCGTCACCGCCACAGAGTGTGTCGCCGCAGGTGTTGCCCGGCAGCGTCCGGCTGCCCACGCGGGTGCAGTCGGTGCCGAGCGCGCGTGCGATGCCCCTGGCGGTGATGCCTAAGCGCAAGAGCAGCTATACCGTCGAGGTGGATCCGACCAAAGGGTGGACGGACACGGGCATCCCGCTGCGCGCGGGCGACCGGCTGACCCTGACGGCGACCGGTTCACTGGAGATAGGCCAGCGTGGCAGGGCGACGGCGGATGGAGTAGAACGCGGGTGGCTCGACCTGCTGCGAAGCCTTCCCCTGGAGGACGGACGGGTAGGCGCACTCATCGGGCGCGTGGGCGATGCGGCGGCGGCAGTTCCCTTCCCCATCGGCGCGAGTGCGGAGTTGCCGGTGCGGCAGGCCGGTAACCTGTTTGTGCGGGCAAACCTGCCGAGCGACATACCTGCAAGCGGTGCGTGGAAGTTGCGCGTAAGCTTTGCACGGACTGCGCAGGATGCGATGTCGGCGGCGGGAGCGTTACCGGCCCAACCCGGTGCGATCCCAGCAGAGCCGGTAAGCGAGATTGCACAGGTGCTGCCGGTGGCCAGCGTGGACGCGTTGCCGCGGCGCGTGGCGGACCAGGAGGGTACGCCCGGCGACGCCGTGAACTTTGCCCTGGTGGGGACGGAGGAGCAGGTGAAGCGTGCGTTTGTGCGCTCAGGCTGGGTGGCCGTGGATGCGGATACGGGCAGTGCCATCGTGAACGGCCTGATGGCGACGCTGCAGCACAAGGCCTATCTGGCTGTGCCGATGAGCAAGCTGTACCTGTTTGGACGGCCGCAGGACATGAGCTACGCACGTGCAGAGGCAGTGAAGGTGGCCACGGAACGGCACCACCTGCGGGTGTGGAGGTCCGAGGTGGAGGTGGAGGGCAGACCACTCTGGGTTGGCTCGGCTACCTACGACAATGGGCTGGAACGGGACGAGCGCAACGGCAAGATGACGCACAGCATTGATCCGGAGATCGATAAGGAGCGCGACTTCTTGCGGGAAAGCTTCGACAGCTCGGGTTCGATGAGCAGCGCCGCTATGGTACTGCCTGCGGACAGCGTACACGAGGCGCACACGGCAACCGGGGGCAGCTTCCACACGGATGGGCGCATGCTGGTGATGGCGCTGAACTAGAGTAACGCGCGATCTGTTACAGGACGCCGAGACGCTGCTTGCGGCGTGGCGGCGGATAGGCTTCATCCACCGCATCGAGATCGTCGGGTGTGAGCTCCAGATCGGCTGCGGCCCGGTTCTCTTCCACATGATGGGTTGAGCCAGCCTTGGGGATGGCAAGCACAGGTTGCCGCATGCACCAGGAGAGCGCGACCTGTGCGGGCGTGGCACCCAGGCGTTTGCCGATTTCGGTGAGCGCGGATGAGCGAAGGAGGTCGCCTCCCTGACCGACGGGCGAATAGGCCATAATGCAGACGCCATGCTGCTCGCACCATGGGATCAGGTCATACTCAATGCCGCGGTACTCCGGATTGTAGAGAACCTGGTTGGCGGCGCAGCCATCGCCGCCCGGGAGACGGAGCATCTCCTCCATATCGGAGACGTCGAAGTTGGAGACACCCCAGGCGCGGATCTTGCCGCTCTTCTGCAGCTGCTGGAAGCCGGCAAGCGTTTCGCTGAGGGGGTGCGAGCCTCGCCAGTGAAGCAGATAAAGATCGAGGGTGTCTGTGCCGAGCCGGCGCAGGCTGTTCTCACACGCCTGAACCACTCCGGCTGCAGAGGCGTTCGAAGGGAGGACCTTGGAGACGAGATAGACCTGGGCACGCCGGCCATGAATGGCTTCGCCGACCAGCGACTCGGAGCGCCCGCTGCCGTACATCTCCGCGGTGTCAATCAGGGTCATGCCGAGATCAAGGCCACGCCGGAGTGCAGCAATCTCTTCGACGCGATAGCCAGGAGTGTCGCCGATCTGCCATGTACCCTGGCCGAGCTGCGGGACGGATGCGCCGCGGATCGTCTGCTGCTTCATGGTGAGCTCCGGAGATCTACTCGAGCACAGCGTTGACGTCGCGAACCAGATTGCGCAGGTAGGAACGCTTGTTCAGGAGGGCGAGCATTTCCTCCTTGGCGGCACCCTTGGCACCGTCATCACCGCTGTCCACGGCGGCGTCCCAGGCCGTCCACTCGGCCTCGAGCTGCTTCTGTGACGCATCCAGCATGGCGATGAAACTGACCTGGGCGCGTTCGAGGTCGATGCGCAGTTGGGGGTCGTCCTCGCCGGCGGCCTTGGCCATCTTCATCTCTTCGAGCTGCATATTCAGCTCAAATGCCTCCTCGAGAAGGTCGGGTGGAACGATCTGCTTCTTCGCGGTACCGCTGTTTTTCGCGGACTGGGTGGCACGGACGGATTGCTCCTCGAGATCGATGCCCTCCAGCTGCAGCAGGTACTCGGTGCGGCGGATCGGGTCGCGCAGGGTGCGATACGCATCGTTGAGCAGGGAGGAGCGCTCCGTGGCCTCGGCCTGCTCGCGGGCGGGCTTTGAGGCAAAGCGGTCAGGGTGCGCCGTCCGCGACAGCTTGTAGAAGCTCTTCTCCAGGGCTGTGCCGTTGATGCCGAGTTTGACAGGTAAAGAGAAGACCTCGAAGTAGTTCATAAGCCTTTAGGATGCACAGCGCTGTGGATGGCCGCAAAACGGCTGCCTGTTGCCTTGCGCCGATATCGTACTTCCGTCACAGTCCGTTCACCCATTCTTCAAGGCCGCGTAACAGAACTCCCCTAGTTTGGGGATTGTAGGCGGGGCTGCCAGATGTTAGCAGTTCGCATTCCGAGGTGCTGCCGCGCTGCAACAAACGACCGGAGGGATGAAGACCTGTCCCGACCTGGCGAGATTTGCGTACCCAATTTTCTTAAAGCTTTAGGAGACCCATGCGCTACTCACGCCTTCTTGCCATCTCTGCTGTAACCGTGGCAGCATCGTCCGCTGTAGCCCAGACAGGCCGCGGCACCCTAACAGGGTCCATCAACGATGCGGGCGGGCGCCCGCTGCAGGGCGCACAGGTGCGGCTGAGCCCTGGTTCCGCTACGGCGACCACGGATGCGCAGGGTCAGTACCTCATTCTGGGTCTGGCGCCGGGACAGTACACCGTGAGCGTGGCCTACTCGGGCTTTAACGACTTCACGCAGCCGGTGACCGTAGGGGCGGACCAGCCGGCGCGCTCTGACATCCAGATGCAGATTGCTTCAGCGACCAGCAGCGTGGATGTGTACGCGGGGCGGCAGGGCGGCGAGGTGGAGGCCATCAACCGCACTTTTACGGCGGACAACATCATCAATGTGCTGCCCGCGGACGTGATCACGAGCCTGCCGAATGCGAATGTGGCGGATGCGATTGGCCGCCTGCCGAGCGTGACCCTGGAGCGGGACGAAGGCGAGGGCAAGTACGTGAAGGTGCGTGGAACCGAGCCGCGGCTGACACATACGACGCTGGACGGCGTAACCATTGCCTCGCCAGAAGCAAACCGGCAGATCAAGCTCGACATCATCCCGGCTGACCTGGTGGAGTCTGTCCAAATTAACAAGACGCTGCAGGCAGACATGGAGGGCGATGGGATTGGCGGATCCGTCGATCTGCGGACCAAGAGCGCGGAAGACCGGCCAACCATCTATCTGGAGTCAACAGGCGGCTACAACCCGATCCTCGGCGGCCGGCCCAACTACCAGTTCGACGGCACGCTTGGACGCCGGTTTCTAACAGGCAAAAAGCTAGGTGCGCTGATCAGCGGATCATACGACTGGAATGGGCGCGGCATTAACGATATCGAGCCGGGCCCAGCGCTGGCAGGTACTTACGATCTCCGAAACTACCGGTATTTTCGGGATCGCTGGGGCCTGGGCGGCACGCTGGACTACAAATTGACGGACACATCCAATGTTTCTCTGAAGGCGCTCTACTCGCATTTTAATAACTTTGGGGATGACTGGATTTACAGTCCGACAATCAATTCGTTCTCCACGACTTCACCCATAGGAGTTTCGCAAGGCGGGGACGATGGTACGGTCTCTTTCAGTGCGCTTCGGCGGCGGCCAGTTCAGGACATTGGCGGACTGCAGCTGAATGGCCGTCATGTGGTGCGCCGCGCTCTGATCTCCTGGGATATCGATTCATCTGTCGGCCGGACAAGGGACCTTGGTTACGAGAACTCCCATTTCGCGCCGCTGGCGGACGAAAACCCCCTCAACCACGTGGCGTACAGCCTTGATGTATCGAACCCGCTACTTCCCCACATCAATGCTCAGAATGGCGTCAATATCTTCGACCCGACCAAATACTTCTTCCAGTTCCGGAATTCAAACAACTTCTATAATCCAGAGGTCGATCTCGGAGCAGGTGGCTCGATTGCGGTTCCGTACAGCTTCAGCGGGCATGCCGGTACGATCGAGGTTGGCGGGCGGTTCCGCAACGAGCACAAATTCGAAAACCAGAACAGCCGCAACTTCTATGCGCCAGGCACGACACTGAGTGCCAAGGGTAGACCGGTCTATACCGAAGCTTCGGGAAATGCCATGTCCAACTTCCTGAATGACTTCTCCGATCCGAACTACTACGGCGGCTCCTATCAGTTCGGCCCTGCTGTCGATGTGGAGAGAATGCGTACGTTTGCCGGACAGCAGGACCTGGGTGTCGGGAACTCGCTCGGGAACAGCTTCAATCAGCTTGAGAAGATCCCTGCTGGATACGTGATGAACACGACCAACTTCGGCAGCCGCTGGCGCTTAGTTGCGGGAATTCGAATTGAGGCAACGCTCGAGAACAACACCGGATATCTTGGCGCGAGTAACTCCAGCCGGACGGGATCGGCACCCATCCGTATCCAGACGTCGTACATCAATCCGCTGCCGAGTGCATCGCTGCGCTATGCCTTCAATGACACATCCGGGCTGCGGATTGTGTATGGCCGCGGCGTCGCAAGGCCGCAGTTCAGCGATCTTATCCCCTTTCAGACACCGCCAAGCGGAGGCACAGCAAGGAACACCGTGTCGCAGGGGAACCCAAATCTGAAGGCGGAGACAGCGGATAACATTGACCTGCTTTATGAGAAGACGCTGCCGCATACGGGCCTGCTGCAATCAGGATTCTTCTACAAGCATCTCGCGAACCCCATTGTGCCGACACAGATACTTCAGCCGGCGAATCTGGGTGTCTCCGGAAACAATCTTCCCTATCTGCTGAATCAGACCATCAACGCCGGAAGCGCCTATGTCTATGGCTTTGAGATCTCCTTCCAGCAGCACTTCACCTATCTTCCCGGCCTCTTGAATGGGCTGGGAGCGCTGGTAAACTATGGCTACACAAACTCCGCGGCAGCCCTGCCCTCCTATGTCGACCTGCAATCAGCACCTGTTGGCACAATCAGCGGGCCTGATCGTGGACCCGAAGGTGCTTTTCCAAAGCTGATCGGACAGGCACCCAATAGCTACAACGTGTCGCCGACATACGATAAGCGTAACCTGTCACTGCGTCTTGGAATGACGTATAACCAGGACAACATCAGCGCATATAACTACGGCACGAGCAACAGTGGACCAATCACGATCAACGGTCAGGGGGCAGATAATCCGCTGACGGGTGGCGGACCACTGGGTCCGAATGGCGATCAGTACTTTTACTCACACCTGCAGCTGGATCTACAGGGAACCTACAATCTTCCCAAGGGATTCCAGGCAGTGGGCTATGCGCTTAATCTGAACAACGAGGTATTTGGGTTCTACCAGGGTGGACCGAACTTCCCGGTTCAGCGGGAGTTTTACCGGCAGACCTTTGGTGGTGGGTTGCGGTGGTCGCCGACACGCGAGAGTAAATAGTAAGCATCGCCGTCAGGAGAGAGGGCCCGCGAGCAGCTTCGCGGGGCCCTTTTGTATGCTTGCCTGAGTTCGGCTCTCTTTCTGCTTAGCCGCAGTTACAGGCGGCCCGTGTGGCAGACCAGCGCAGGAAGCGGCTCAGCACCAAGCACATCAGAATGAGTCCCGCAAGACTTACGCCACCGTTGTGAAAGCTGGTTCCTGTTGACGCGTTGACGTTAAAGCCCGCTTCATTATGCGCATAGCCGGTGAAGAAAAGGGCGATGAAGCAGGCGAGGCACGGTAGGAAGAGCCAGCGGGTCGCCTTGGCAGGCTGGTGGAAGCTCCACAGGCTGCAGCTAAGCAGCGAGAGGCTGGCCGCCAGAAAAAGGGCATTGCCGGCGCGATAACTGGATCCTGCATCGAGCGTTACGAGCAGACCTACCCCGGTGAGCAGCACCGCTTGCGCTGTGAGCAGGACGGTACCGGCCAGGCGCAAGGTACGCGACAGAGGCTTCTCTGTCTCGGCGCTGCAGAGATGGGACGGGCTGGGAACGGATGCCATACGACACCTATGTCAGGAGGAGAAGGAGGAGCCGCAGCCGCAGCTCTTGGTGGAGTGCGGATTGATGAAGTTGAAGCCCTGGCGCATGAGTGTCTCTTCGTAGTCGAGTGTCATGCCGCTCAAGTACAGGAAGCTCTTCGGATCGACGAAGATGCGGACGCGCTCGGCCTCCTGCTCATACTCGTAGACACGGTCGCGCTCACGGGGCTGAGAGTCGAAGCGGATGCTATAGGAGAGGCCGGAGCAGCCGCCACCGGTGATGCCGACACGAAGACCGCCCTGCTCAGCGGTGACGTTCTCCTTCTTCATCGCGATGCGGACGCGGCGGAGGGCTTTTTCGGTGACCTGAATATTGGCTGCTTTGGCGTTCGCCTCTGGCGCGGAGACCGGCTCAGCAATAGGGCTGGAGAAGCTGGGCGCGGCGGGTGCTGGCGCGCTCATGGCGTTGCTGGTTGCGCTGGCGATGGAGACGGTAGACATCAATTTCTCCTGAATGGGAGGAGGCAAGATCGCCCCGCCTCCCTGCACCATTCGAGTGCGGAGGCGGGGCGATCAGAGGTGTGCGCCGGCAGCGTTAGTTTGCCGCGCCGACAAGCGTCTGTTCGGTTGCTGCCTCGTCGAGGCTGTTCTTCTTCTTCCAGTCACCGATGGCGGCGCGAATGGCGTCCTCGGCCAGCACGCTGTATGCCATGATGCTTCTCCTATCGCGTCTCTATTGTAGATGCTCTGTGCTGCCGGTGCGACCTATCAGGCGGGTTCGGGCAGGGTTCCATGCCCAGTTCGGCTGCCCAGGCGTTGATCTGTTGCTTCAGCTTCGGCAATTCATCCTTGGCCGCGCTCCAGACAGTACGCAGATCTATGTGCTCATACTCGTGTACGAGAACATTCCGGAAATCCACGATCTGTCGTAACCTGTCCACTCGATCGTGAACTTCCGGAGAAAGGCGCTCCATGCGTCGAAGCGCTTCCGCCATCACCACGAACTGCATTTGGACCGCACTCACGCGTAAGTCATCTGTCTCAAACTCGCCGAAGTTTAGCCGGTCCAGAAATCGTTCGATCTTCTCGATTGCCACTTGAATGTCCCCTAATAAAACTCGTGGATCACGCGGCATAGAGAGTGACCTGGTCCTTTTCAATGGCCTCTCGCAGGTAAGGATTCTTGATTTCCTGGCCACTCAGCATGTCGACTTTGCGTTGTAGGAGCTCTGCCAGACTGTCGTGAAACGAGGATGCATTTCGCGCGTAGCGCTCGATTTGTTCGCTGTTGAAGACGACGCGTACATCGACATCGCTGGTGGCCGGATCGAAATCCTCGCGTACGGCGGAGCCAAAGATGGACATCCGCTGTACGTGGTGTGCGCGGCAGAGCTCCTGAATCTGAGGCAATCGGTCTGTGATGAACTGCTGCATGGTTGTGACTAATCGCGTCGTCTGGGTCGGAAGCTCGCCCTCCGGCGGACAAGCTTCCGAACAGCTAGGACCACGGCGGTAACGCCCAGGTCAGGAGTGGGACAACCCCTGAAAAACGATGTTGACTCCATCTCGCTGCCATCGTTCTCCGCATTAGAGGGCGTTTTCCTCTGGACAGTTCCCGTCAACTTACTCCTGTCTCTAGTGAGCGGCCCACTCGATCTTGGTAAGGTCGATGCCTTCTTTGACCATTTCATACAACGGCGAGAGTTCGCGAAGCTTCAGGACCGTGTCGATCATCTTGTCGGCGACGTAGTCGACCTCTTCCCTGGTGTTGAAGCGGCCCAGGCCGAAGCGGATAGAGGAGTGAGCAACGTCGTCGCCGAGGCCGAGAGCTTTCAGCACATAGCTCGGCTCGAGCGTGGCCGAGGTGCAGGCCGAGCCGGAGGAGACGGCGATGTCGTTGATGCCCATGAGGAGTGACTCGCCTTCGACGTAGACGAAGCTCATATTCAGGTTGCCGGGCAGGTGATGGTCCATGTTGCCGTTGACGTGGACGTAGTCGAGCGCGTTCTCGAGCTTGTGCTTGAGGTGATCGCGCAGAGCGGTCAGGCGCGCGGACTCCGCGGCCATCTCGTTGTAGGCGATCTCGCAGGCGGCCCCGAGGCCGACGATGCCGGGGACGTTCAGCGTGCCGGAGCGCATGCCGCGCTCGTGGCCGCCGCCGTCGATCTGGGCGTTGATCTGCACGCGCGGATTACGCCGGCGAACATACAGCGCGCCGACACCCTTGGGTCCGTAGATCTTGTGCGCCGTCAGGGAGAGCGCGTCGATGTTGTCCTTCTGCACGTCCACCGGGATCTTCCCGACTGCCTGCACGCCATCGGTGTGGAAGAGCACGCCCTTCTCATGGCAGAGCTTGCCGATCTCGGCCATCGGGTTCACGACGCCGATTTCGTTATTGGCATACATGATGGAGACGAGGATGGTCTTGTCGGTGATGGCGTTGCGGATGTCGTCGACGGAGACGAGGCCGTCCGGCTGCACGGCGATATACGTGACCTTGTAGCCATTCTTCTCGAGGCGCTTGCAGGTGTCGAGCACGGCCTTGTGCTCGGTAGCCTGGGTGATAATGTGGTTGCCCTTCTCACGGTACATCTCCGCGATGCCCTTGATGGCAAGGTTGTTGGACTCGGTGGCACCGGAGGTAAAGATGATCTCCTTGGGGGTGCAATTGATCAGCTTCGCGATCTGCTCTCGCGCCTTGTCGACGCCCTGCTCGGCCTCCCAGCCAAACTGGTGGTTGCGGCTGGCGGAGTTGCCATAGATTTTGGTCATATAGGGCAACATCGCCTCGAGCACGCGCGGATCGAGCGCCGTGGTGGCATGGTTGTCCATGTAGATGGGAAGCTGTACGCCCTTGTGTACGGGGGTGGACTCGAGAAGTTCGACGGTGGCGGTGCTCATCTGTGTGGTCTCCGTGTGCGGTGCTGCTGTGCTTGAGCGAAAGTGGAAGAGCAAATTATTCTTGACGTTCAGAGTACGAAGAGTTTTTTACGATCCGGATCAGGTGCCGATGGAGACAAGGCCTCCGGCGACCAGTGCCGCGTGCGCAGATTCCTGGGGCTCGGCAAGGTCGGAGATGCGAATCTCTGAGAGCAGGTCCTTGATGCTGTCATTCACCTTGCGGAGCGGTTCTTTGATGGTGCAGTGACCGGCCAGGTCGCAGGTGCCGTGAATCGTAATGCAGCTGGTGATAAAGAGGGGTCCATCGATGGCGCGAATCACCTGAAAAGCGGTGATTTCCGCGGCGGGACGGGCCAGCATGTAGCCGCCGTAGGTGCCGGCGGTGGAGGTGAGCAGGCCTGCCTTGGTAAGGGTCTGCAGGATCTTCGCCAGCAGCTGAGGAGGGATGTGGTACGCCTCGGCGATGTCCTTGGCGGACTGCGCGGCGTCGCCTTCGGGCCGCGCGAAAGCCTGTTCGGCGAGGTACTTGAGCGCCATCAGGCCGTAATCCGCTTTTTTGGTCAGCCTCAGCATCGGGAGTAGCTCCGGCCGCGTCCTCACCTGAGTGCGGTGGAACTCGGACAGCAACAGTCCTGATTCTAAGCCGCCCCGCTCCCGCTGGCAACAGGAATAACAATGTTTCTCGTTGCCGTGCTGGATCTGGGACAGGGAAGTACGTCCATGCCAAATCGTGCAAGGGTACGGAAACGGTTTCCGTCGTAAGAGGGGCTCATGCTGCTGAACGGGCTCAGGGTGAGGCCGGTCGTGAACCTGTTTCAACAGGATGGGCGGAGGCGCTTGCCGCGCCGGCACCGGGCGGCAGAGAACGCAGGGCGCGGGTGGAGAGCATGAGGGTGCCGATGCGCTTGGATTGCTTGTCGCGAACAGCCACAATGAGGTAGCCAGCACTTTTCGGCACGTTGCACTCCTGGTCCGCAGGAAGCTGCTGCTTCAACGCCCGTTGTCTTTGCTCATCCGTGAGGGCGACGTCGACCTCCTGAAGACGGCTGCTCCGGACCTTGCCGGTCGTGTCGTAGACCCAGGAGGAGACGAGCACCTCCGCGGTCCACTTGCCCCCCTTGTAGGCGAACTTCAGCTGGTCTGCCGGGATCTGGAAGTGAAGGGCGACATGGAAGGCGCCTTTGCGCGCGACGGTGCCATCCGGCTCGGCCGCGGGCACAATTTTGACCTGAAAGGGTATGGGCCGCTCGATGAGGTGCTCCGGATCGGCCTCCGTGGCGACCTTGCGGCCGCCTTCCAGCCTCAAACCCTGGCGGCCACCGGTCATGCCGGTCCACGTGGCCAGATAGCCGGGCCGGTAGCTGAGGTGGTAGTTGCCGTCGACACGGACGGTGACACGGTGCCAGCTCTCATCCGTGGTGTAGTTCGTGGGCGTGTAGGAGAGGGTGTAGGCGCGCTGGCCAAGGTCGAAGGCCTCGTCGATCTCCGTGGCAAGATTGTTCAGCTGGTAGGCTTTGCCGCCAGTCGCGTCCGCAAGCTGGTGCATCTGGTCGCGCTGTTCAAAGACACCGGCCCCACCCGGGCCCATGACGGTACGCGCGCCACCGACGCCGGAGCTGGCGGCGGGATTGCGGCCGGCACCCGCACCCGCGCCGGAGGGAGTCTCCAGGTCAGAATTGAAACTCGAGTGGGTCATCACGCCGCGCACGTCGATGGGAAAGACGGAGATGCGCGCCTCGGCCAGCGCCTCCTGCACCTGGTGGATGACACGCTGCCGTGCGGCAAAATCCGGAGAAGCGTGGTAGGCCGAGCGCATCTCGTCCTCGGAGACGGGCACAAGCGGGAAGGTGCCCGTGAACCACAGGAGGTTCTTGCGGCCGGACCGCGGCTCCAGGTAGCCGGTGACAGCCATCAGCTGATCGATACCGGACTGAAAGCTGTCGTCAATGGCGTGGGTCAGAAAAGGCAGGCACTCCTCCACAGCGCGACGGAGGTCGGCTTTATCGGTGGTGAAGCCTCGAATCTGTACCGGCCTGCCGTTGCTGACACGAAACAGGGAGGCGGGCAGGTTTGCCGGCATGGCGGCGATAGCGAGGCGCAGCTGATCCAGGAGAAACATCTGATCGACGGTCGTCATGCCATCGGCATCGACGAGCAGCACCTCTGAGGCGCCATGGGCGTCGCGGGCGGGATCGTTGCTGAAGGTGCCCGGATCGAGCGGCGGGAGAGCGGAGCCCGCTGTGGCGGTATCCTGCGGTGCGCCCTCCTCGAAGCCGCGAATGGTCTGCGGCTTGTCCTGATCGAAGATGTGGAAGGCAGACTGCGGCAGGCCGTGAACCGGTTTGCCCTTCGCATCGGTGACGAGGATGTCTTCGATGACGAGCCGGCTCTGTGCCCTGAGGGTGAGGATGTTGTTTGGCGGTGAGGAGGCAGAGTCTGGGACCGACTCCTGAGCACGCGCGCAAAGCATAAGCCCGATGATGCCAATAACGCCGAGAGTTTGCACAAACATCGCTTGAGAGGTGATCCTCCCACGACGTGGTGGTTGGCGAAGATACACAAGATTCACCGGCAGCTCGCAGATCTCTTCCAGAGCGTCAGTTGTTTGAAACAGCTCGAGCCGGGTATCCCATCCTGCCACGCTGGACTCCGATCGAAAACCGTCACAAGTGTAGGCGAGCGGTTAAGAACTGGCAATAAGATCAGGACCACTCTCCCTTCGAAGTACAAAGGTGGAAAGCCTGCCTGTCTCTGTTCTGCATGACACGCTTTGCACCGCAAGCTCGCTATAGATGGTAGAAGGAGCCGTCGCTGGAGCCCTGAGCCTTCAACGGATCGAGAGCTTCTCAATGTGGCTCTCCTGGACGCCGAAGGTGGACGCTCCTGTTGCAAAGGACGCCGCCACGCGAAACCGAGCGCGGGCCGTTCCTTGACTGGGAGCGCGGCAGGCCCAGCAGGATCCGGCTCAGCGCGACAGGCCGAGCAGGATCCGGCCCAGCGCAGCAGGCCGGTACGGCGGACCCGGCGCGGCAGGCTGGTGATCTGGCCCCATTCACCTGACAGAAATGAGGACACACCATGGCAAATCTCTCACCGGGAGTTCAGGTCTCACTCAAATGCCTCGGAACCGTTGCCGGCCCACGATTCCTGGACGGGCGTACAGGTGACGGCAGCGTTGGTCTGGCGCCATCGACCGAGGGTCAGTTTACCGGCACACGTTGGAACGTTGCCGATGATGGCAACCACAATCTCCTGCTGAAATGCATGGGAAATGTGGACGGTCCACGCTTCCTCGATGGCCGCACCGGTGATGGCTCGGCCGGGCTGGCAAAAGAGACAGGCGGTCATTTCACGGGAACGCATTGGCAGCCCGCCGATGACGGGCCCGGGCGGACGACGCTGAAGTGTCTTGGCAACGTCGACGGTCCACGATTCCTGGATGGCCGCACCGGCAATGGCACCGTCGGCCAGGCTCCAATCACAGAGGCACAGTTCAGCGGAACCCACTGGGAGATCGACAACCCGGTCCCGATCGACATTCTCACCTTCGACGATGGACCACTCACGAGCGGCTTACCGCTGGGCGGCTCCGTGCATGTGGTGCTGCGGAGCAACGGCGATTTCACCTTCAGCAGCCACGCGCATGACAGCGGCTTTGACAACATCGACTACACCGTCTCCGCGATCCTGCTGACACCCGCCGGCCTGGCGCTCACATTTCAGCACTCAGGGCATACGGAGGGAACGGTGGCCGGGCTGCCCTTCGGAACACCGAACCGTGACAACGACTTCACCACGGGAGGTAGCAATCCTGAGATTGTGTCGGAGTGGACCGGCCTGGTAGGAGCTCAGCTGTTCGGCCGTATCGACGGAACGGACACCCTGGTCCAGGGTGTGGGAGGGGCGATCTCGGACCTGCTCAAAGCGGCCCTGCAGGAGGCTGGCAAAGAGGCCGCTGCCGGCGTGATCGCGCTCGTATTCGGGTAGGCATCCCTGCCCGTCCTCATGCACCTATTCTGCTGAGGAGTCTAGTCACGCTTCCGAGAGGACCGGCTTCGCGGTCCTCTCTTCTGCGCTCGGTGCGTTGGCGAAAAGCATGGAGATCACCGGCGGTTGGCGGCACCGGATGGAGCCTGGGACGACATGGGTGCGCTTGCCTGGGGCGCGCTGTGCATCGTTGTGCCCGAGGAGACAGGCGCGGAGTTGATGCTGTGCGCCGGACCGCCCGCAGGCGAGGCGCTGCGTGTCGATCCGCCCATGGGTGAGGCTGAGACGCCGGCGCGCGGCTGAACGCCAATTGTGCCGCTGTGCGTGGCGAGGGCATTGGGGAGGAGCTGGCCGCCGGTCTGCGAAGCGGAGGGCGAGGCGAGCCGGCCGCCGATGGCGATCGTGTCCATGGAGGCGTTCACCGTGCCATGACGGGCAGCGCCGTTGGAGACGCCGCCAAGCTTGCCGAAGGTTTGCCGAGGCACGCCGAGGCCGGCAGATCCCTGGCGAAAGGTAAAGGTGCTGCCACCGGTGGCGCCGGAGATGGCGACAGGCCGTGTGGTGACCAGGATGGTGGAGGGATGCTTGACGCCGGGCGGCACAGTGGGCCGGTTGATGGAGGCGCCACCCGCGGAGCGCAGCATCACGGGTGTGTTGACGATCCCGTTAAAGGTGCCGCCGGGTCGCCAGCCCCAGCCGTTGCCGCCGCAGTTTGCCCACTCGCCACTGTGGTACGGGGTCCAGCCCCAGGGATAGGGCGAGACCCAGGAGTAGCCCGCGCCGGAGTAGTATGCCCAGGACCCGGCACCGTAAGGATCCCATCCGGCATCGGCAAAGTAGGGGCGCCACACGTTGCCGCAGCCGGGGAGGTCGACGAAGCTGCCGTAGTAATTGAGGTCGCTGCTGCCAAAGCCAGCGGTGCCAAAGCGCGAGGCCTGGTTGTAGCGCTTGTGGTAATCGACGGAGTTCTTGTCCCACGCATCGATCTCGTTGCTGTCGCCCTTGGTGGCGATGAGTTGCGGTGCCTCACCTGAGGCGGCGAAGAGCAGCGTGGACTTCTTGCCGACAGTGAGATTGGCGCCATGATCGCTGACCTGTGCCACACCCTTGAAGACGGCGAGGCGGCGGTCCGGCGTGGTCGCGGCAAAGCGGAGATGGGTGCCGGCCTCGGGTGTCACCTCTGTGCCGGCATTGCGAAGAGTGAAGGTGTTGCCCCTGGCCGCGTCGGTCAGGCTGACGTAGACGGTCCCCTTCAGCAGGTCGACCGCCGTGTAGGTGCTGCCGGTGGAGGTACGGCGCAGCTCCGGATAGGCGACCTCTGTCCCGGGTGCGAGACGCATGCTGCTGCCGTCCTCGAACTCAACCTCGACGACACCCCCGCCGGTGCGGAGATGTGCCTGCTGCAGGATAGGCAGGTTGGGAAAAGCGGCCTCGTAGCCGCGATCGTGGCTGCGTTCCATCTGCGCCTCTCCGATGACCTGGCTGAGCCGGATGATGCGAGCACCGGAGCCGGGCTGGCTGGATGCGGCCGAACTTGGTGCTAGTGCTGGAGCGGTGTCCGGGGCGATGGGATCGGTCGGGAGCACCTGTTGCGCGCACGCGGCAGAGGCCAGCAGAGCAAACGCGGAAAGGACGGCGGCGAGTGGTGTCTTCATGGTTCCCCCTTGGAAGAACGGCGGAGAAAACGGCAACGTGCGCCCCGGTTGCTGGTGCGATGCTATGGGCCATAAGTATAGCGCTCGCAGGACGAATCTGCTGGCGCGGCGGGTTTGGAACAACGCCGATGACAGAGGTAGGCACTCAGACTGCGCGCAGAGCTGCAGGGGAGAGGCGGCTCCCGGCGAGAGCCGCTTGCGCATCATCCGCTCGCGCAGGAGTATGCGCCTGCGCTCGGTATAGTGCTGAAAGGGAGAGGGTCGTGACGCCGGAGGACTTTCGTAAGGATGGGCACCAGCTAATCGACTGGCTGGCCGACTATCATGCCGGGATCGCAAGCCGGCCGGTGCAGGCCACAACGGCACCGGGTGCGATTGCGTCGGCGCTGCCCGCTGCCGCGCCGGAGCAGCCCGAGAGCTTCGACAATCTCCTGCGCGATCTTGACCGCATCGTCGTGCCAGGGCTGACGCTGTGGCAGCATCCTCGATTTTTCGGCTACTTCCCCGGTAACGCCGAGCTGGCCGGCGTGCTGGGCGACCTGGTGAGCACGGGGCTTGGCGTGCTGGGGCTGTCGTGGCAATCGTCGCCCGCGCTGACGGAGATTGAGGATGTAACGACGGACTGGGTGCGGAGGATGGTGGGCCTGTCCGGTGCCTGGCACGGCGTGATCCAGGACACGGCATCCACCTCGACTCTGGTGGCGCTTGTGTGCGCACGCGAGCGCTCGACTGCATTTGCGCTGGCCCGTGGCGGCCTGCAGGCAGAGCCGCGACCTTTGGTGGTGTACGTCTCCGAGCAGAGCCACTCCTCCGTGGAGAAGGCGGCGCTGCTGGCGGGCTTTGGCCGCGAGAACCTGCGGGTGCTGCCGGTGGATGAGCGCTTCGCGATGCGAGCGGAGGCGTTCGCGGCAGCCGTGGAAGAGGATCTGGCAGCGGGCAGGCTGCCCTGCGCCGTCGTGCTCACCACCGGCACCACGGCCACAACCGCGCTGGATCCCATCGGGGCGGTCACGGCGGCGGCACGGCAGCACAACGTGTGGGTGCACGTGGACGCGGCGATGGCGGGCAGCGCCATGATCCTGCCAGAGTGCCGGTGGATGTGGGAAGGGGTCGAGGCGGCGGACAGCATCGTGCTGAACGTACACAAGTGGCTCGGTGTGCCATTTGATTGCTCGCTCTACTATGTGCGCGATGCGGAACACCTGATTCGCGTGATGTCGACACGCCCGTCGTACCTGCAGTCGACTGTGGATGGCGAGGTGCGCAACCTGCGCGACTGGGGCATCCCGCTGGGCCGGCGCTTTCGCGCGATGAAGCTGTGGTTCACCCTGCGCGAACAGGGGGTGGCGGCGCTGCAGGCGCGGGTGCGGCGCGACATGGCACATGGGCGCGCGCGCGCGACTTGGGTGGACGCAGGGCCGGATTGGGTGGTGTTGAACCCGGGGGTGCTGCAGACGGTCTGTGTGCGGCACCAGCCGCCGGGGCTGGAGGGCGAGGCCCTGGACACGCACACGCGTGCGTGGGCCGATGCCGTGAACCAGTCGGGCGCAGCCTACCTGACGCCCGCCGTCGTGGATGGCCAGTGGATGGTGCGCGTCTCCATCGGTGCGCTGCGCACGGAGATTACGGACGTCGAAGCCGGCTGGCAGGCAATGCGGGCCTCGGCAGAGGCGGAGTCGTTGGGCCACTGACGCTGGCTACGCGGGGGGGGGTAGCTTGCCATTGGCTGCCTTGCCGTGCCGAACGCGAGACAGCGCCCGGGAGCGGGGCACCCTAGCGGCGGGAGGGATGCACGTGTGAGTGCGGCGGACGATGCTGCTCTGACCTGGTGCCCTAGGGCGGCGGTACCGCAACCTCCTTCTTCTGCAGGAAACATGAGTGCATTCGACTCATATAACCTGCATCCTTTTTGGAACCTCGCGCGTCCTATCTACTAAGCCGGTTGACCCGGCAGCTTCCGCAGGCCAGGGTGCCTGCACCCAATCTTGAAGGAGTGATCGTCATGACCATCACACGTTTTAGCCCATTTCACGATGTTGCCGTTCTGCAGAATCGCCTGAACTCGATCTTCAACGACTTTCCCCGCACCGGCGGGCAGGGCGATACCGAGTCGCTCGGCACCGGCTCGTTTACGCCCGCCGTGGACATTTTTGAGGACGCACAAAAGCTTGCGCTCAGCCTGGAGCTGCCCGGCATCAAGCCGGAAAACGTGGACATCCGCGTGGAAAACCACACGCTGACAGTCCGGGGTGAGCGCAGCTTCAACAGTGAGCAGCCCGAGCAGAACTATCACCGGATCGAGCGGCGTTATGGCTCCTTTGTACGAAGCTTCACGCTGCCGCAGACGGTGGACACGGAAAAGGTGACGGCGAATTACGAGCACGGGGTGCTGCGGATTGAACTGCCGAAGAAGGCCGAGGCCAAGCCGAAGCAGATCAAGGTCGAGGTCAGCACGGGTGGTGCGCAGGCGCAGCCCAGGCAGGTGGAGGCGCAGGCAAACCAGCCTGCGGTCGTCAAGGCCGCTTGAGCGTATGGCGCATCTGCCTGTCGCTGGGAGAGGGCTGCCGCAGAGGCGGCCCTTTCCGTTGTGAGGAAAGCCTAGATTTGGGAATAGCGGGACGATCGCTCAGGGGTTGAGCGATCGTTAGGACCGGAAGAGTCCAGTCCGGTGTGAAGCGGATGAAGCAAGGATGTTGCAAGGAGTAGCGATGGCAATCAAGTGGGACAGATTTACGGTGAAGTCGCAGGAAGCAGTGCAGGCCGCGGTGCAGATGGCGGGTGCGAACGGCAATCCGGAGGTGCTGCCGCTCCACCTGATGGCGGCGCTGCTGGAGGATCGTGAGGGCATCGTGCTGCCGGTGCTGGAAAAGATCGGCGTGGGCGTGCAGGCGCTGCTGGCAAGCGTGAATACCGCGGTGGGCAAGCTGCCGAAGATTCAAGGCGCGCAGCAGCAGCCGGGTGTGGGTGCCGCGCTTAACCGGGTGCTGGAGCAGGCGTTCCGGGAGGCGTCGAACTTCAAGGATGAGTACGTGTCGACGGAGCATCTGCTGCTGGCGCTTGCCTCTGAGCGCAACGAGCCGGTGCAGTTGGCGCTGACGGCCGCGGGTGCGACGCATGAGGCGATCCTGAAGGCGCTGACAAGCGTGCGCGGGACGCAGCGGGTGACGGATCAGAACCCTGAGGGCAAGTTCCAGGCTCTGGAAAAATATGCAAAGGACGTAACCAAGCAGGCACAGGAGGGCCGTCTTGATCCCGTGATTGGCCGCGACGAAGAGATCCGCCGCGTGGTCCAGGTGCTGTCGCGACGGACGAAGAACAATCCCGTGCTGATCGGCGAGCCGGGCGTGGGTAAGACGGCGATCGTTGAGGGACTCGCACGGCGCATTGTGAGCGGGGATGTGCCCGAGAGCCTGAAGGACAAGCGCGTGATCTCGCTGGACCTGGCGAGCATGCTTGCGGGCGCCAAGTTCCGCGGCGAGTTCGAGGAGCGGCTGAAGGCGGTGCTCAAGGAGATTGAGGATTCGCACGGCGAGATTGTGCTGTTCATCGACGAGCTGCACACGCTGGTGGGCGCAGGCGCGAGCGAAGGTGCCATCGATGCGAGCAACATGCTGAAGCCGGCGCTGGCCCGTGGAGAGCTGCGTGCCATCGGTGCCACCACACTGAACGAATATCGCAAGTACATCGATAAGGACGCGGCCCTGGAGCGGCGATTCCAGGTGGTCTACGTCGGCGAGCCGAATGTGGAGGACACGATTGCGATCCTGCGTGGGCTGAAGGAACGCTATGAGCAGCACCACAATGTGCGCATCAAGGATGCGGCCATCATCGCAGCGGCGGAGCTCTCGCACCGGTACATCAGCGACCGCTTTCTGCCGGACAAGGCGATCGACTTGGTGGATGAGGCCGCGGCTGCGCTGGCCATCCAGATCGGCAGTGTGCCGGAGGAGATCGATGCGATCGACCGGCGTGTCATCTCGCTGGAGATCGAGCGCACGGCCCTGAAGCGCGAGGATGATGCGAACTCGCGAGAGCGGTCGCAGGCCGTGGAGCGCGAGCTGGCCGAGCTGCGGGAGCAGGCAAGCGGTCTGCGGGCGCGGTGGCAGCGCGAGCGGGACGCCATCGGCCGCATCACCGAGCTGAAGAAGCAGGTGGAGTCGCTGAGGTTTGAGATGGAGGAGCAGACGCGGCGCGGCAATCTGGAGCGGGCGGCGGCCATCCGCTATGGCGATCTGCCCAAGGCGGAAGCGGAACTGCGGGAGCTCGACTCTGCCGCGGATGCCAGCAAGGGCGGTCAGCAGATGCTGAAGGAGGAGGTCAGCGAGGAGGACATCGCCGACATCGTTTCGCGCTGGACCGGGATCCCCGTGAGCAAGATGCTCGAGGGCGAGGTGCAGAAGCTGGTGGAGATGGAGGGGCGGCTGCGCGAGCGCGTGATCGGCCAGGATGAGGCGTTGACCGTTGTCGCAAATGCGATCCGGCGCAGCCGTGCGGGTCTCAGCGACCCGAAGCGGCCGGTCGGCTCGTTCATCTTCCTGGGTCCGACGGGCGTGGGCAAGACGGAGACCGCACGTGCGCTGGCGGAGTTTCTCTTTGACGATGAGCAGGCGATGGTGCGCATCGACATGAGCGAGTACATGGAGAAGCATGCGGTAGCGCGGCTGATCGGCGCACCTCCGGGGTACGTCGGCTTCGATGAGGGTGGCCAGCTGACCGAGGCGGTGCGCCGGCGTCCATACGCGGTGATTCTCTTCGATGAGGTGGAGAAGGCGCATCCGGATGTCTTCAACATCCTGCTACAGGTGCTGGACGATGGCCGGCTCACGGACGCCAAAGGACGTACGGTGGACTTCAAAAACACCGTTCTGATCATGACGAGCAATCTGGGTGCGTCGCAGCTGACGACCGCATGGGCAGGCGGTCCCGATGGCTTCGAAGATGCGAAGATCCGCGTTCTGGATGAGCTACGGAAACACTTCCGGCCGGAGTTCCTGAACCGCGTGGACGACATTGTGGTCTTCCATCCATTGGGCGAGGAGCAGCTGACGCACATTGTCGACCTGCGGCTTGCGGATCTGGAAAAGCTGCTGGCTGACCGGAAGATTACGCTGACGCTCACACCGGAGGCGCGCACCCTGCTCTTCCGCTCGGGCTACGACCGGGCCTATGGAGCGCGTCCGCTGAAGCGCGCGATCCAGCGGCTGGTGCAGGACCCTCTTGCGGTCCGCATCCTGAATGGAGAGGTCCGGCATGGGGACCACGTGCGCGTGGACGCCGAGGGAAAAGTACTCACCTTCGCCACGGAACCTCACGCCGCGGCGGCTGAAACGGCACAGGCGTGAAGCAGATGGCTACGGGACAAAGTCGAGGAGAGCGGCAGAAGCTGCTCTCCTCGACTCTGCTCTTCTCCCCCTCAAGCCGTGTATGAAAAGGGGTGTTTGACGTCGATAGGTCCCGTGGAGTTAGTTAGCCGGCGAGCTCCGGTGCGCTGTAGACGAGATCCGCACCAGTTGCCTCGTGCTGTAGCGCTTTCCGCATAATGACAAAGACCATGAGCACCGGTCCGAGGCCGATGGGGTTGTTGATGGTTGGATTGGTTGCCGTTTCTACGAAGACAATGCAGAAGAGCAGGTAGAAGGTCTTCTCCCGGTTGCGGCCCGGATCGCTCGCGATGCGCCAGGCCAGCAGCGTGGTGGAAAGCAGGATGTACAGCCAGAACAGAAGCCCGGCGATGCCCTGCTGATGGAAGAACTGCAGATACGAGATCTCCATATTGACCTCGCGTATGGGGACGCCGGCACCCAGTCCATGGCCAATGAGCGCCGAGGCTGCGGTAACGCGGTCGCTCACCTGCTGAAAGGTCTCAACTCTTTCCTGATTGCTGAGCGAATTGGCGTCTTCGCCCCGCTGTGTCGAAAGTACAACATAAGCGGCGCTCGAAAGAATGAGGGTGGTCGACAGCAAGGCGTACCGGACCCAGCGCCTCTTCTCGAAGAGGAGAAAGTACACCAGAAAAGCGGAGATAAGCGCCAGGAAGTATCCCCGCACCAGTGTGAAGAAAATGGCTGCGGCACAGATGACGGCATACATCTTGCGTTTGCCATGCACCATCGCCCACAGCACTGCCCCGAAGCAGAGATAGATAAAGCCTTTGTAAGTGAAGAGAAGAATTCCGGTCTCCGGGTCCGTGCGGCCCATGAACTCCAGACTTGGTTCGTCGCTGGGCCCGCCGCTCAGAAGCAGAAACAAAGGCACGGGAGGAATGATTCCCGCGAGTTGCAGAAGCAGGATTGCAAGATAAGCGACCGCCAGCAGCAGTCCGCTGTACATGAGCACCCGGCCAAGCAGATCAACGTCCTTCTCCGTCTGGATCGCGAGCTCAAAGAAGGGCAGCAGGTAGAAGTACGTCAACGGCTTCACGTTCGCGAAGATCAGGGCAGTATCGTGTCCCGCGGCCGCACTTTCCAGCACGCCCAGGATGAGCAGGGATGTGTAGACGCTAAGCAGCGCGACTGTTTCCAGCCGCAGACGGTCGCCCCGCAGGAGGCTGTACGCCGTCCAGACCAGCGCCACCCCAAACAGAAACATGCGAAAGGTGAGTGGCCCGATGGTGAGAAGCCGGCCGTCGCCCATGAGGGCGAGCTCAGCCGTGATGACAAAGAGAAGTGAACGGCGAACCCGGTGATCGAAGAAGCGGCTGACTGTGCTGTTCGAGCCGCCAAGACCTTCCGCACCGGACCCGGCAAGGGACGCAGCGTACACGGATCAGCGGCTCCGTATCACAGAGGTCTGCCGCAGAGAGGCAAGTGCGCTGCTCATCTCAGGGTCAGCCCGCATGCGGCCAAGGAAGAGGCGGCCCAGGATGTATGCCACCCCAGCAAAGAAGCCAAGCAGGCAGGAGAGCACCAGAATGATGAGGCGCTTGGGACCTGATTTGTAGTCCGGCGGGTTTGCCCGGTCGACGATCTGGATCATCGAACCCTCGCGGGCTTCGTCCAGCTTTGCCGCCTCGTACTGCCGGGCCAGCACCGCAAACATGGTCTCCTGATACTTCGCTTCGCGGAGGCGGCGCATGTATTCGAAGCCGGCCGTGGTCAGCTGCGCCTTCTGTGGGGTCAGGCTGTCGTCACCGCCGCTGCCTCCGTTCAGTCTTGCCAGCTGTGACCGCAGGCCGGACAGCTCCTGCTCCGCCTGCATCAGGTCCGGGTTTCCCTCGCCTGCGTAGGTCCGCATGGACTGGAGCTGGACCTCTTTCGCGGCGATCTGCGCGCGCAGGCCGGCGGCTGCCTCAATCAGGACACGGGCCTGCCCCTCGACCTGGATGACGCCCGTCTTTTGCTCGGTGGTCCTCAGGTCCTCTTCGGACTGGGTCAATTTGGTTTTGGTGTCGGCAAGCTGCAGTTCGAGAAAGCGCCGCCGCTGGGAAGCTTCTGTGACGGCAAGGTTGCCGGACATCTTCTGCAGCTGCTCGAGATAGCCGTTGGCCAGCTGAGCGGCGCGCTCCGGTGACTTGTCCGTGACAGAGACGCGGACCAGACCGTCTTTCTCCTTGCCATTGATCTTTGTCTGCTGCTCCAGCTGGCGACGGGCGAAGGAGTCGTACTTGATCTTGTACTGCTCCTTGAGATGAAAGCGGCTCACCATCGCATCCTCGACGGTAACGCTGGCGAGCAGGCCGACGTACAGGTCAGTCGTGCTCTTCATTCCGAGCGATCCCATGCCGGCCAGCGAGCCAAGGCCGCCCAGCTGCGCGAGCATGCTGGAAGCCGAAGAGCTGCTCTGCTGCGGAGGCAGGAAAGAGGTGGTGGCCGTGTAGTAGGGCCGGATCACGATCGAGAGCAAAACACCGAGGAGCAGGCCCGCTCCCACAAACTTCAGGAGCAGCCGCCGCTCCCTTGCAAGCGTGACCAACAGCTGCACAAGCGAGAGATCGGACTGTACCGTTGGCGGTGGATATGCGGAGGTTAGACTCATTCGGCCTTCTTCACAGAATAGAGTACGCCTTTCGCGAAAGCACACTCCCGATGCGAGCGCATCGGCGACAGGTGCGGCAGAGCTTCAGCAGCTATTGCACCTTGACGGTGGTGCCGTTCGGATCCGCGGGTACCGTCACACCCTCGAGCTCCAGGCTGGGCGGGCCGGCCTCATGCGGCTGCGAACGGCGTTGCGATTTTGCGCTGCGCTCCGGGCGTAAATCGAGACCGACAATTTCCACGCGATACTCCGTCCACCAAGGCTTGTAGCTTCCCTCCTGCTTCGCAATGCTGACGGTAACGGCCCCGTTTGCGTCCGTGCTGCAGGAGAAGCGTACGCGGGCGTAGTCGCCCTTCTGAAAGTTGAAGCTGTGGCCGTCGTCGGCGTAGACCTGACCGGCGCAGGGCTCGCCGGGCCCGGGCGGGAAGACGCGGAGGGTCAGCGGTCCTTCCGGCACCTCGTCGGTGCTCTGGACCAGCGGAGCGACAGGCAGGATGGTGCCTCCCCGGACGAATACGGGCAGCGTGTCCAGCCGGGGCTCGACCATGAGCGGCTTCTGCGCCAGCACGGCATCCCGCTGCTCCTGATCGACGGCCGCACCCGCAGCTGCCTTTACATGCCGCTCGCCTGTCCAGTAGTCGTACCAGATGCCCCCGGGCAGGTTGACGGCATAGGGCGCCACCTCCTCCGGCGACGGGTTTGGCGCGACCAGCAGATGGGCACCCACCAGGAACTCATCGCCGCCATCCAGATCGATCGGGTGGCCATCAGCCGTGCTGTTGGGGAACTCCAGGAAGAGTGGCCGGTTGAACGGCAGGCCATTCCGCGAGGTTTCCTCCGCAACGGTGTACAGGTAGGGCAGCAGACGATAGCGCTCCTCGATGTAGCGGCGGCGGATGGCCTCCTGCTGCGGGCCGTCGACCCAAACCTCATGCATGCGGGTCCCCTTCGCAGAGTGATCCCGGTCGATCGGCTGGAAGGCCGCGGTCTCAATCCACTTGGTCAGCAGGTCCGGCGGCGGCGACCCGGCAAAGCCGCCCACATCCGCGCCGGCGAGCGAGAAGCCGCTGAGGCCGAGGTTGACCAGCTGAGGAACCACGAAGCGCAGGTGATTCCAGGTGGCGCTGTTATCGCCGGTCCACGTGGTTGAGAAGCGCTGGCCGCCGGCATAGCTGGCCCGCGTCATCACAAAAGGCCGCTCGTTGGGCTGCAACGCCAGCATGCCGTCGCGCGTGGCCCGCGTGTTCTGCATGCCGTACACGTTGTGCATCTCCAGGTGCGAGGCCGTGCGTGCCGCAAAGCCGGGTTCATGGATGCGGTGCTGCACGTTGTCCGGCATTGTTTTTGAGGGTGTGTCGAAGAGCGCGGGCTCGTTCATGTCATTCCAAAAACCTGCCACACCCATGGCATAAAAGTCTTTGAAGAGCGTCCCGAACCACTGCCGGCTCTCCGCCTGCGTGAAGTCCGGGAAGACCGAGGCGCCCGGCCATACCTTGCCGACAAAAACCGAGCCGTCCGGGTTCTTGACGAAGTGGTCGCCCGCTGTACCGGAATCGTAAGGTGCATAGCCTGTGTTTGGCTGCCTGGCGATGTGCAGATCCGTGATGACGACCGTGTGAAAGTGCTGCGCTGCGAGATCCTTGAGCATGCCGCTGAAGTGCGGAAAGGCTTCCGTATTCACGGTGAAGGGCATGTTGTTCTTCTGGTAGTCGATGTCGAGCCAGAGCACATCACTCGGAATTTTGTCGGCACGCAGACGGGTTGCAATCTCGCGCACCTGCGACTCCGGATAATAGGAATAGCGAGACTGCTGAAAGCCCAGGGCCCAGAGCGGCGGCAGCGGAGAGGGTCCGGTCAGCCATGCGTAGGCGTTAACAACGGCCTTCGGCTCCGGGCCGTACAGGAAGTAGTAGTCGACCGGGCCATTGAGAGATCCGAAGCTGTACTCGTCAGGAGTTTCGCGGCCGAAGTCGAAGGAGCTGCGCCAGGTGTTGTCGAGGAAGACGCCGATCGTGCGGCCCTTTTTCACGTCGAGGAAGAAGGGGATGCTTTTGTAGATAGGATCGGTCGATTCCTGAAAGCCGAATGAGTCGGTGTTCCACATGGTGAAGGCCTGGCCGCCGCGGTCGAGCGGTCCTGGCTTATCACCGAGGCCGAAGAAGTGGTCATCATAGGTGCGCTTCTTGAAGATGCGAAAGACGTTTCCGCGCCAGGTCACCGGCTCGGCGTCCTGCTGCAGCACCGTGCCGCTCATGTCCGTCACGGTGAGCCGCAGGGCATCGTCCGTGCTGACGCGCAGCTTTTCAGTGTGAAAGCCCTTTGCCTCACGCACAACCGGGCTGGTGCTGGTGCGGGCCGCGGGCAGCACCGCCCATGAGGCGTCCTCCGGCACCGCGCCATCACGCCACAGGCGAACGCGCAGCAGATCAGGACGCAGCGCCACGACCTGCAGCGTCGTGCCACGCGAGGTTGCCACCATGCCATTCGCGGAGAACTTCAACTTCTGCGCAGACGCGAGCTGCATGGCGGCTACGGCTGTCAGCATGGGCAGGCACAACTTCAGGGCAGGGTGGATACGCATGGGATCTCCGGTGTTGCGGGATTGACTCACCCTTTGTACACCGGTGCCCGCCGGCATGGACAGACCGCGCTCTTACCGTGCTGCCGGAGCCCGGTCTCACGGCTGTACTGCAGGTGTTCCACCTTCCTTCCCATGCCATTCATGCGCACCAGGTGCATCGTGCGACAGCGCGGACGCGGGTATCTCCGCCAGCGGGGTAGCAGGGCCTTGCCATAGGACGCGAAAGTTGTTGGGGCCCGTCGTATGTGTCTCCGCGACCTCGATGCGATGCTGGCCACGCGCCAGTGCAAGGCTGCCCGTGACCGCCTGCGCGGCGTTGCCGGCGGAGCCGCAGACCTCTGGCCAGGGTGCCGGGC
>CAXTSF010000014.1:16126-28552 GCA_964246865.1 uncultured Terriglobus sp. | reverse complement strand
CCAGGACCCCAACGACCCCTCCTCCGTCCTCAAATACGAAAAAACCCTGAGCAATATCCAGGAGGTCACCGCCCGCTCCGGCCGCGTCATCGCCATCGCAACCGAAGGCGACACCACCATCACCGGCCTCGTCGAACACACCATTCACATCCCCGCCACCTTAGAACTCCTCCTCCCCATCCTCGAAGTAGTCCCCCTCCAACTACTCAGCTACCACATCGCCGTCAAACGAGGCTGCGACGTCGACCAACCCAGAAACCTCGCCAAATCCGTCACCGTGGAGTAGCGCTTGCAACCGTTCCCGCTTTCGTGCATTCTTTTACCTGTGGAGCTACGTCCACAGCCGCAGCTTCACTTCGCGCCAGAGGAGTCTCAAGTTGTACCTCTAGCAGTCGATGTGACATAAGAGCTGTTCTCTTGGCGTATTAGGCGCTCTAGAGACCAAACTGGAGCCCATTCTGGGCTACGTGAGGAAGATGTCACTTCGTGCCGTGATTGAAGGAGCTGGTCTAACGCTCCCCGCGTGCGCAAGCGCGTTAGGTGTTGACCCGGAGATTTTTCAGCAGTGGGCAGATGCACAGCGCGAAATGCCACCTGCATACTCGTCTGTACTCGCTTCCGTCCTCGGAATCAAACCCGAGGTGATTACGTCAAAGGCTTTGTCGGCTGGACGTGGTGCGGCGAAGATAGAACCCGCCGCGATCTGGTTCAAGTTCAAGGGTGAAACATTTACCGACATGGACCGTGAGATCATTCTCCTGATCCGACGTCTTGGGCACAATGCAAACCAATTCGAAAAGGCTACTCGCGGACAAGCCAATCGTGCTTGGACTCTGCTGTTCCAAAGCATAATGGAGCAAATCGACCTTCAAGCCTCGCCTCAGGATCAAGGTAGGATGGCCGCGCAGGCCTTTTCTGCCTTGACCCAGTTTGGCAAGGGCGGGACTGGTGCGGCCGAGTACCTGAGGGGGAGCCTGCGTTCTCAAGGAATTCTTGTTATCGAGAGTCCTCTTCAAAATTCTCGTCTTGAAGGTTGCAGTTTCTTAGTAGGAGACGCCGCCAACCAGCGTCCCTGCGTCTTCGTTAACACATTCAAGACAACTTGGTTTAGACGTAACGTGACCATAATGCATGAGATTGGGCACGCACTCTTTGACCACACCTCGCCGGTAGAAATCGACTTCGATGAGGGAGAGTTTGGAAACAGGCACGCAGACAAATCTCTGAAGGAGGTTCGTGTCCAGTCGTTTGCGAAAGAATGCCTACTTCCGAAAAGACTAATTCTAAGTTTTTGCTCGCAGAATGGAACACAGGCAAACAAGCTAACTCACGATTCTCTTGCTGCTCTAGTTGCCTTTTCCGGGGTCGAAAAAAAGACGGTGACTGAGGTTCTGCGAGATCACGACTTGATAGACGAAGCACTCGCAACGCAGTATGAAGCTTTTGACATTTCTAATGAACTCAGGTCAATGAGCGATCACGCGCTCAGCACGAAAGAATACGTAAAGAAGATCGGTCTTGACGCGGCTAGACTCTGGATAGATAAGCGCGCTACGACGATGAGCACAACAAGGCTCCTTCTGCCCGTGAGCTACGTGGAAGCGGTTCTTAGCGCTGTTAAGAATTTCCTCATCAGTATTGGCAGAGCTGCAGAACTGCTCATGATTGATGAAGACGTATTCTACAAACGCTTCCCAGAAGTTGTTGCCGGGATCCAAGAGTAGTGGCGGTTTCGTCAGGCGTCGTCTTTATGTTCGACACTGACGCGCTGGCTCAAATCTTCTTTGCAGGGCAGCAGGAATTACTAAAACTGCTAAGGAGCGATTTTGGTGTCGAGTCGTTCATGATGAGCGAAGTAGATGTCGAGTTTCGCTCCAGCAGAAAATTCGGTTCACTGCTGAGGCCCCAGTTAGACAAAGCTCAAAAAAGCGGATGGATCAAAGTGCTGAGCGCTGCTGATCTAGAGCGGGTTTCGAAGCCAGCGGATGGTTCAACTTCGGTAACACTGGCTGATATTCGTGAACTGGGAGCTAACTACAACCTCGACGTCCAAACCGGTGAAGCGTACACCCATGCAGCCTCAATCCTTTTAGATATGCCCTCTGTTAGTAACGACTACAGTGCCATACGAACACTCGAAAACTTGGAGAAGAAGTTACCATCAACAATCCTGCGTTCCTTCGACATCTTCGGGTTCTTCTTCTCAGAAAAATATCTCTCTGAAAAAGAAGTAGAGAGCATTAGAGACGCGTTGAGAGTGCACAATGAATGGCGGCCCGCGTGTATGCAGAATACCTCCTTCGTTCAGGGGTTCTCAAATCTCCGATGCCGTCTCAGCACAAGTTTGGACGTGTCCGCATCGCGGGGTTCTTGGTCAGATCCTTTTTACTTGAAGAGGCGCGCGCAGTAATCAGCCGGGGCGGGTGGCCCACACATCCCATTCCGCCACGTCGGATGCCCCATACATCGGGGCGGGTGGCCCACACAGCTAGTCTCACGATATCGGGTGCCCCATACATCGGCGTTACCGATGTGTGGGTCATTCGTGCGAAGCACGAACCTGACCATCTTCCATATCCACAACAGTCCCGAAAACCCCTCCCGTACACGGCAATCGCCGTGTACGGAGCACCCGATCGGTGGGAAAGCCGTGGAACACTCGAATCCCGCGGTCGAGGCATATCGGCAGCCCTGCCACTCGGCATACGCTCACGCCGTGCCTACTGGTCTCAAGCGCTTTCAGCAGACCGGGCATTGCCACTTCCTCACCTTCAGGCGGGTGGCCCACACATCCATTCCGCCACATCGGGTGCCCACACGTCGGCCACATCGATGTGTGAGTCATTCGTGCGAAGCACGAACCTCCCGCACTCTCAATCCGCCGAGGAGGTCAGGTGAAACTCCGCCCCCGCACATGGCTCCATAATCGCGGCAGCTATTCTGTGATGACGTGGTCCGCCCACTCGATCAATGACACGAAGATTGCCGGGTTGCCGTACTTCGCCCCGTAGTTGCTCAGATCCATTTCGGTCACGCCCCTCGCCCGGGAGCACGTCCCGCATGCGTAGATCGGAATATGCTTCGCTGCGAGCTTATCCAGCGTCTCGCCCACCGGCGGCCATCCGACTGGCGTGACCGCGTTGGCGAGGGTCTTGCGCATGGTTAATGCTGACCGGTTTCAACTCAATGCCGATCGCCGATCACGAGACGCCTCGATACAAACTTTGCTCGAAAATGGAGTAGGTGTACGAATTGGGCCTTCGAAGTGGCCCGATGATCCTCTGTCGGCCAGGATGGCGCTCTTCTCCTTGACACCCCTCTCAGGAGAACTCCCCCATCATGAAGTTGCGTTATCTCTCCGCCGTCACCGCAGCTGCCACCCTCGCCGTTGCGGCCGCCTTTGCTGCCCTGCTCACCGCGCAGTCTCATCCGCCGGCAACGGTAACCGAAGAGACTGCGGCCATCCAGGCAATTGTGGCGGGCGAGGTGGCAGCCTGGAACCATGGCGACGCGAAAGCCTTCTCCGCGCATTACGCCGAGGATGGCAGCTTTACCAATGTCGTCGGCCTGACTCTCTACGGCCGGGAGGCGTTTGAGAAGCAGCATGACCGCATCTTCAACACGATTTACAAGGGCAGCACGAACGCTCTCACTATCGGCAAGATCCGATTTATCCGGCCCGACGTGGCTATTGTCGATACCGAAAGCAGGCTCTCCGGCTTCACCCAGCTACCACCTGGCGTGCAGACCCAAAGCGACGGCGCGATCCACACCAAGCTGCAGATGGTGATGACGAAAGAAGCCGGTGAGTGGCAGATTAGCGCCTTTCACAACGTCGCGGTAGCTTCCGTGCAGCGCAGCTAGCACCTGTTCCCGCTCGAAAATCTTGCGCTTCGATGCCGAGGAGATATCCCCCTGGTCTGCGGATCGCTCTATCGCTCGTTCACCAGCGTGAGTTGCAGATTGACCGACTGATTCGCCTTGACCCTGATCTGGCTTTTTGACTCACGGTACCCCGGCACGTTCACGATCACCGTGTAGTTGCCCACCGGAACACCGTGGAAGCCAAACTGACCCGACGAACTCGTCTCCGAAACAAAGGTCCCGGGCAGCATGGTTACGGTGGCGCCACCCACCTGCATGGACTGCGGATCGACCACCGAGCCCGTCACGGATCCCCGTGCCACCGGCTTCTGCGGCTCCGCCGTGCCGTTCTGGCCTGCGGAGCCATCCTGCGTGCCCGGCCTTCCCTGGCTATGCATCGCCGGGGTGCCCAGCATCAGCAGCACTGCCAGGCCCATCGTTACTTTCCGCATGCGCTCTCCTTCACCTCAGCCAGGTCTGGCGTCCTCTGGTAAGAACACCAGTATCCGTCAGCAGTCGCTTTCTCCGTTGGGCGTTTGTCAACCGCCCACTACTGCTCAGGCGCGCGCAGCGGGTTGTCGCTCATAGCCTACGGCGAAATGGTCCTGCTGCCAATCCAGCACCTGCCTGCCCGCGTTCACCCGGTGTTGTCCCCCGGCTTTCTCCTATCCACGCGGCGGTGCGGCCCCTTGCTACCTCCCCTGACGCACGATGATCCCCAAGGAACCCCCATGAAGCTCGAAGACTTGAATTTTGCCACGACCGGCGTGCTGAACGCGCGTTCCGATCGCCGACGCTTCTTCCGCCAGGCTGGCCTGCTCGGGCTCGGCGCAGCCACGACCGGCCTGCTGCTTCCGGCTGCAGGCGCGCAGACCACCAGTTCGCAGGCCGCGGATCAGGCCGCAGACACCGCAGTGGAGATCTTCCAGGCCGCCCTTGTCGCCGAGGATCTGGCGACGACCTTCTACTACAACGGCCTGGTCGGAAAGGTGCTGCAGGACCCCGGCCTGGCAGGCTCCGGTGGCGGCATCAATGACATTACAAATGGCAATCAACCCCACCTGCAATACATACAGGCGGCGCTCACGGAGGAGATCAACCACGCGAATCTGTTTCGCAGCCTGCTGGGCGGCGGCGATGCTTCGGCCGATCCGTACCAGACCTTCTACTTTCCGGCGGGGACCTTCGACGACATCACCAGCTTTCTTGCGATCCTGAACGCGCTGGAGAACGCCTTCATCGGGGCGTACCTGAATGCGATCCAGGAGTTCGCGCTGCTGTCGGCCAACGTGACCGCGGGCAGCAAGTATTCCGCGACGCAGCTGCAGTACTTCGCAAAGGTGGCCGCGTCGATTATGGGCGTGGAGTGTGAGCATCGCGTGCTTGGCAACGTGATCGGCAACGTCAATCCGGCAAACAACCTGAACTATGAGTCGACCGACGGGATCACTTCGGTTTACAACGGACCAAACTCCGCCTTTGCGGCGCTTGTGCCGTTTGTGACTCCCGCAACGGGCGCGGGTTACTCGCTTCAGGCCGCGCTGCAGGGCGCGGGCACCGTCGGCATCCTCGTCGGCGGAACACCGGCAACGATGTAATCACCAGGCAGCCATTCATCCTGAAAAGGTCAGCGCGACCGCACTCTTCGATGAGGCTTGGCGCTGACCTTTCCTCGTTTCAGGTTTAGCTCAGCGATCTGCATCCCGCGCTGGCGCGCAACCACTTCGTACAATAGAACGATTGTGACTATCGACTTTCTCGGACAGCACCAGCGCACACACATGTGCGGCGACCTTCGCGCCATCGATGCCGGCGAGGTGGTAACCCTGATGGGCTGGGTCAACCGCCGCCGCGATCACGGCGACCTGATCTTTCTCGACTTGCGCGATCGGAGTGGAATCACGCAGATCGTTGTTGACAAATCGCAGTCGAGCGAAGCGTTGCGGAAGGCAGAGGCAGCGCGGCCCGAGTTTGTGCTCGCCGCCATGGGCCAGGTGCGCCGGCGCGCCGAAGGTCTTTCCAACCCGAACATGGCTACAGGCGAGATTGAGGTTGCCGCAAGCGAGCTGCTGCTGCTGAGCGAGGCGAAGACACCGCCGTTTTCTCCCGCGGAAGAAGCTATCGCAAATGAGGAGTTACGGCTGAAGTATCGCTACGTGGACCTGCGCCGGCCGGAGATGCAGCACAACCTCCTGCTGCGTCATCGCGTGGCGCAGGCCGTACGGCAGCAGCTCTCGAGCGAGGGCTTCCTCGAAGTCGAAACGCCATTCATGACGCGCTCCACGCCGGAGGGCGCGCGCGATTACCTGGTGCCGAGCCGCGTTCATCCGGGCAGCTTCTACGCTCTGCCGCAGTCGCCGCAGATCTTCAAGCAGATCCTGATGATCGGCGGAACGGATCGCTATTTTCAGATTGCCCGCTGCTTCCGCGACGAGGACCTGCGCGCGGACCGGCAACCCGAATTTACACAGATCGATCTGGAGATCAGTTTTCCCACGCAGGAGACGATCTTCGGCGTAACGGAACGGTTTCTACGGGCTGCCTTTGAGGCGGCAGGTCAGCAGATTGCCACACCCTTTCTGCGCATGACCTATGACGAGGCGATCACGAAGTACGGCATTGACAAGCCGGATATGCGGCTGCCGCATATGGCTGATCTATCAGCCGTACTGACGCCAGAGCTTCGTCAGCAATTGAAGGTGGAGCCGGTGTTGCCTGTATTTGGCTTCGTCATCCCAAAGTCTGGCACGATGAGCGGCACGCAGCGGCGCAGCCTGGTGGACGAGATTCGAAGGTTCCTTGGGGATAGTGGCCTTGACTTTCTGGACACAACACGGCTGCGCAGCAACGAGCCTTTTGTGCCGCTCTCGGAAGAGATTGCAGCGCACCTGAACGCCACCACCATCGCGTTCAACGGCAAGAACTTCTCTGCCGACGATCTCGCCATCGTGATTACGCCGAAGCCGGGCACAGCAGCCGTGTGGAACAACGATCGGCAGTGGATACCGAAGCGTGTGGGCGCACTGCGGCTAGAGCTGGCAAAGCGGTTTGCCGACAAACACGGGCTGTTCACCAAGAAGGGAACGGCGGACGACTATCGCTTCCTATGGGTGACGGACTTCCCCATGTACGAATTCAACGAGGAGCAGGGCACATGGGAGGCGGCACACCATCCGTTCACCTCGCCCCACGACGAGGATGTGCGGAGCGGCGCTCTCTTCCATAACAAGGGTGCCGTGCGCGCGCTCGCCTATGAGGTCGTCCTTAATGGAATGGAGCTTGGATCCGGATCGAGCCGGATCCATCGCAAGGATGTGCAGGCGGAGATCTTCCGTTCACTCGGGATGAGCGACGAAGAGGCGCGTGCGCGCTTCGGGTTTTTCCTGGAGGCCCTGGAATATGGCACTCCACCGCACGGGGGCATTGCGCTGGGCCTGGACCGCATCGTCATGCTGCTGGCGGGCGCGAGCAGCCTGCGCGAGGTAATCGCCTTCCCGAAGACCGCGAAAGCCGTAGACCTGATGGTCGATGCGCCTTCGGAGGCAACGGAGGCCCAGATGCGCGAACTGCACCTTCGTACAGCCACGCGCAGTTAGGACAGACTACCGGAAACTGTGTTCTCCTATACCCCTTACAGAGAACCGGCTCAACCTGTGTCTGGCTGTGAGCGGACGTGCAGACACCGGATCAGGAGCAAAGATGAAGCTGCGTTTGGCGTCGATCGCGTGTCTGACTTTGCTTGCTGCTTCTGTGCGGTCACAGCCGATCCCATGTCCAGCGCTATCGCATATTTCGATCGCGAACGGCACCTACAGTCCACAGAGTGGCGTGAACTTCCAACTTCACCCGTTTGTGGCGACGCTGGTACCTGTCTCCAAACAGGTGCCTTCCTGCTTCATTAAGATGACGGTGGTCTCGCGTGCGACCATCTTCATCAGCAACGAAACGTTGACCAGGGTCTTTGCGGAGAAGCTGGGCGCGACGCAAAGCAACATCAAGGGCCTGAAGATTGAGAATGGTCTCGGCAAAGTCACGCTCAGCGGGCAGATCGTCAAGATCATCCCGCTGCAGTTCTCCATTGCAGGGCCTGTGAGCACGGACGGCACGGACCTGATTGTGCACGCAGAAAGTATCAAGGCAGATGGCATCCCGTTGCGGCTTCTGCTCGGAATGGTGGGCCAGCACCTCAGTTCGGTGCTGGGCCTGAAAGATGTGAACGGCATCCAGGTTGAGGAAAACGTGCTTCGCTTCTCCCCGGAGAGGATTGCCCACCTGAAGGGCTACATCGCGTCCGCACAAACGACGCCGCAGGGCTTGATTCTGCGCTACGGGAAGAGGCCCGCGAAGGCAGCGCCGCAAACGGTTGCAGGCGGGCTTTAGAGCGGCTGTGTTCCGCCGCCGGTGGGACAGGCCGGCTGCACCGGGCAGCGGCGGCAGAGCGGCTGGTGTGGAATGCAGCTCTGTTGCCCAAGCACCTTTACCAGGCGGTGATGGTCGTCCATGGTGACAGCGGTCCAGCTCGCGGGCGCAATGCGCATCAGCGTGTGCTCCACCTGTCGTGGCGTGGTGTTGCGTGCGGCAAGACCGAGGCGCTGCGAGACGCGCTGATGATGGCCGTCGACGGAGATGACCGGGCGGCGCAGCGAGGAGAAGTTGACAATGGCCGCGCTGACCTGGGAGCCGATGCCGGGGAACTGCTCCAGCCATGCTCGAATCTTGTCGGTCCGGTACGCACCCAGGAATTCAAGCGAAAGTACACCGGTCCGTTGCGCGATGCCTTCAAGGGTGGACTTAAGCTGTGGTGCCTTGCGGTCGGCGAAGGTGGCGAGAGCAATCGTCTCCTCAATTTCGGCGATGGGAGCATCACGCAGACGAGTCCAATCAACCGGGCTCCATGACATCTCCGGGTTGGGTGGCCAGCCGCCGTAGCGCTCGCGCAGGGCACGCAGCAGAGCATGTGATTCTGCAGTCTTGGTGCGGGAGGAACAGAGCGAATAGATAAGCTGGGTGAGCGGGTCCCACACCTCGCGAGGCTCCGGCAGGCCATAGGCCGCAATCAGCCGGGTATGCAGGTGGTCAAGGCGCAAATCGTCCCGCGGCGTTTCCGCTCCAGGCATCGCAGCTGGCAGGTCGAAGAGTGTTCTTGCGGAGGGCGTGGATGGAGGCCGGGAAGGCACGGAAGGTTGGATGCTTCCCGGCCCTTCATCTGCGCAGGCGTTGATGTAAGTGGGCGAGAGCGGCGTGGCTCCGCTATAGTGTTGCGACGATCGTTGAAAGGATCTCCCACGCATGGAACGCCGCACCTTCCTGTTGAGCCTGATGGCGCTGTCTGCCTGTAGAGTCGAAATCATGGAAGCCGCATCGAAGCAGACCGGCTCGCGAGCCGGTACCCCATCTGCAACGGTGAATGGCTATCAGCCGAAATGGTGGAAGGAAGCGGTGGTGTACCAGGTGTACCCCCGCTCCTTCAAGGATTCGAATGGCGACGGGATCGGCGACCTGAGCGGCATCACGCAGAAGCTGGACTACCTGCAGCAGCTTGGGGTGAACGTGATCTGGCTGTGCCCGCACTTCGACTCGCCAAACGCGGACAACGGGTACGACATCCGCGACTATCGCAAGGTGATGACGGAGTTCGGCACCATGGCCGATTTCGACCACATGCTGGCCGCGGTCAAGCAGCGAGGTATGCGCCTGATCATCGACCTGGTGGTAAACCACTCGAGCGATGAGCACCACTGGTTCCAGGAGAGCCGCAAATCGAAGACGAATCCATACCGCGACTACTACATCTGGCGGCCCGGTAAAGTCGACGCGGAAGGCAAGCGACAGCCGCCGAACAACTATCCCTCGTTCTTTTTCGGCTCGGCGTGGAAGTACGACGCGACGACAGACGAATACTACCTGCACTACTTTGCGGAGAAACAGCCGGACCTGAACTGGGAAAACCCAAAGGTGCGGGAGGAGGTGTACAGCCTGATGCGGTTCTGGCTCGACAAGGGTGTGGACGGCTTCCGCATGGACGTCATTCCGCTGATCTCAAAGCAGCCGGGCCTGCCGGACCTCACGCCCACGCAGCTGCACGACTACGGCTCCGCGTATGCAAATGGGCCGCACATGCATGAGTACCTGCAGGAGATGAATCGCGAGGTGCTGGCGCGCTACGACGACATGACCGTGGGTGAGGCGCTTGGCATCACGCTCGAGCAGACCCCACTGGTCGTCAGCGATCAACGGCACGAGTTGAACATGATCTTCAACTTCGACGTCGTTAGCCTGATCGATAAAGGAAAGGACCATCGCAGCAGCACATTGCCGCAGTTGAAATCCATCTACGCCAGGCATGCGCAGGTGCTGGACAAGCACTGCTGGGACGCGATCTTCCTTGCGAACCACGACAACCCGAGGCTGGTCTCAACCTTCGGCGACACGGCATCGCCGCAGCTGCGCGATCAGTCGGCAAAGCTGCTGCTGACGATGCTGCTGCCCCTGCGTGGGACGACATACCTCTACCAGGGCGATGAGCTCGGCATGACCAACTACCCGTTCAAAGGCATCCAGGACTTCGACGATATCGAGGCAAAAAATGGCTACAAAGCCAACGTGGTGGACGGACATATGCCGGAGGCGGACTTCTTGCGGGCGCTGAACCGCAGCAGCCGCGACAATTCACGTACGCCGATGCAATGGGACGCGACCGCACAGGGCGGATTCACCACAGGGCAGAAACCCTGGCTTGCCGTGAATCCCAACTACCGCGAGATCAATGCTGCCCGGCAAGTCGCCGACCCACATTCGGTGTACCGGCACACGCAGAGGGCGATCGCCTTGCGTGCGAAGACTCCAGCGCTCATCTACGGTGACTACCGTGACCTGGATCCGCAGCACGCAACCGTGTTCGCGTATCTACGAACGATGGGCGGGGAGGGTTACCTGATCGTGCACAACTTCGCCGCAGCTCCGATCACGTACGAGTTGCCGCAGGATGTACACCTGGGCAAGCTGCTGCTCAGCAACAGTGGCGATACGGTAAGCGAGCCGGAGTCGCTGCACCTGAAGGGCTGGGAGTCGCGCATCTATCAGCTCCGATCGGTGGCTTAAAAGGAGACGGCTGCGTAGATTCGCAGCCGCTTTCTTTGGTCGTCTATCGCTGTCGCGAATATCCCGGATCTAGCGCCAGCGATAGCCGTCATGTTCGCGGTCGTCATCGTGGCGGTCATCGCGGCGGCGATCGTACCCGTGCTCGCGAGCCTCGTGCTCATAGAACTCGTGCTGGCGCGCCCACGCCTGCTGACGGTAGAACTCCTGCTGACGAAGGTATGCCTGCTGGCGCTCCCACGCCTCGTGGCGTTCGATGGCTTCGGCGCGCTCGTGCTCGTAGTGTTCGCGCTGCCAGTCGTAGTTGCGGCCGTCGTCATAGCCGTAGCCTCCGCGATCCCCTCCGAACTGAGCCGCGATGCTGAGTTGCTGCGCATGTGCCTTTGCAGGCGTGAGTACAAGAACGGCCCCGGCGAGCACAGCTGCCGTAAGGCCCTTTGCCAATGTGTTTCGTACGCCCTGGATCGTCATGGTGTCCTCCGATCCGGCTCATTGCTGATGCCGGTCACGTGAAAGAAGACACACGCTACCGGACCCAGTTTCGCGCAACTAATTTCGCTTCCAGGGTTGACCGGGTTCTGCGGTGAAACCGTGCTCTCCGGGGAGATCGTGCTCTGACTAGAAGGGATCCACCCGAACATTGCCCGAGCCAGTTTGCGCCTCCAGGGCGGGGCCGCCTCCATTGAGCGACGTTTCCAGCCGGCTCCGGTCGCTGCTGGAGGCTGCCGTTCCCGGAAGGCTGCTCCGGATCTCTCCGCTTCCCGTGCTGAGCCGCAGATTGGCTTGCAGATCACGCGGGAGCCGCACCGCAATCTCTCCATTTCCGCTGGAAAGATGCGAGGTGGCACCAAGTCGCGTGCCAGGTGCAAGCGTTAGATCGACTTTGCCGTTGCCGCTGTGAGCGTCAACCTGGGAGAACTGCCCCTCGGCGCGAAGATTGCCATTGCCCGTGGAAAGAGTCACGCTGCCGCCGCCCTCTCGAAGGACAAGATTGCCATTACCGGTATTGATGCGCAGCTTGCCGGAGATCTTCTGCAGCTCGGCATTCCCGTTTCCGGTATGCAGGCGCAGGTCTCCGGTGAGCTCCGCTGCTTTTAGATCGCCGTTGCCGGTGTTGATGTCAGCATCCGCGGTGCCCGGCAGCTCGATGGAGATCTGTGGCGCATGGAGGTGCTGCGCATGAAAGAAACTATGCTCCTCGCGTGCCTTAAGGCGCAGATGAACGGTGTTGCCATCAGCACCCTCCTCCAAGCGGTAGCGTGCAAGGTTGTCCCCGCGCATGTCGATGTGAATATGAACTGTCCGGCACTCGCCGCACCTGCGCAGATCCACAGAAGCATCCTCTACATCCACCTGGAGCATGGGCCGCCCCGTGAGTGGATACACTTTATCGAACTCGGTTTGCGCGAGGGCGGGGACGGCGATGGAGCTCAGGGCGGAAAGCATGGCGCAAAGCAAAGCGGC
>CAXTSF010000014.1:0-16116 GCA_964246865.1 uncultured Terriglobus sp. | reverse complement strand
GGCTAATACGACAGCGCGGGCCGATTCGATCCATCTATTTTGAACGACGCCCTTTCACTCTCAGCGCTCTTGCTGGCTGCTCATGATCAGCTTGCGCCACAGTGCCTCTGTGCGGGCGTCCTGGTCCGGAAGCGTGCCGCTGGTGGCCAACGTCAGGTCTTCAAGCGGTGCCTTGGGGGAGCGGTCCGCGCGAAGCAGGCCATTGGCCTCCTGATAGGTGTCGGTAAACTGCGTGTAGCAGAAGCCGGCCAGCAGCGGAATGCTGCGCACGGCGGTGAGCAGGGCCGTGTACTGCTGCAGGAACTGCTCCGCTGTAACTGAGTTCGAGTAGCCCCAGGCACCATCATCGTCGGACAGCTTGATGCCGCCGAACTCAGTGAGCACGATGGGCTGGCGAACGGGAGAGGTGCCGCCCAGAAGCAGCAGCCGGCCCCCAGGGCGCTCCGATTGTAGGAGACGCGCTTCCACGTCCTCGCCGCCATAGCGGCGGCTTATCCTCGCAGGGTTGTCGTCATAGTCGTGGATGCCGATCATGTCGGTCGCGACGCTCTCCCATCCGTCGTTGCCGATGACGGGCCGGGTCGGATCGAGGGTCTTGGTCAGGTGATAGAGGGCTTGCACGTAGTTGCGCTGCTCCGCCACTGCGGGAAGATCCGGTACACCCCAGCTCTCATTGAACGGCACCCATGCGACGATGCACGGGTGACTCACATCGCGCTTGAGCACCTCCATCCACTCCGTGGTGAGCCGGGTGATGGACCTGGAGGTGTAGCGGTACGCGCTCGGCATCTCCTCCCAGACCAGCAAACCGATGTGGTCCGCCCAGTACAGGAAGCGTGGATCCTCAATCTTCTGGTGCTTACGCACACCGTTGAAACCGAGCCGGCGGGCCAGCAGAATGTCGAGCAGCAGCGCCTCGTCGTCGGGTGCCGTGATGCCTGTGTCCGGCCAGTAGCCCTGATCCAGCACGAGCCGCAGCTGCAACGGCCTGCCGTTCAGCAGGAAGCGGTCGCCCTGCGTTGCGACGGAGCGGATGGCAGTGTAGCTCTGCACACGCTCCAGCACGTCGCCGGCCGCGTTGCGCAGCTCAAGATCGACATAGATCAGGGTTGGTGAAGCCGGGCTCCAGAGCAGCTCATTGCGATAGTCATCGATGCCAGGATCAGAGAGTGCAATTAGGCGATGCACCTCGCCCGCGATAATGGAGTACGTGTCGCGCGCGAGCAGCTGTGTGCCCGAGCGCATTTGCACCGACACACTGCACCCATCGCGGACATCGCCGCCCACATGCAGATCCATGCCAATCTCCCAGCGCTCCAGGTTGGAGATCCACTGGATGGATTGAATAAAGGTTGCGGGGACTACCTCGATCCAGACCGTCTGCCAGATGCCCGTCGTGCGCGGGTACCAGATCGAGTGCGGGTCCAGCTTCCAGTCCTGCTTGCCGCGTGGCTTGGCCAGATCCGCGGGATCATCCTCGGCACGCACCACCAGCTCCTGCGGGCCGTCCTCGCTCAACATGCCGGTCACGTCCAGTGTGAACGGCGTGTAGCCGCCACGGTGTTGGCCACACTGCACTCCGTTCAGCCAGACAGTCGCGTGATAATCGACAGCACCGAAGTGGAGCAGCAGGCGCTCGCCCGGCCGCCGGTAGGGAACCTCAAAGGTGCGGCGATACCAGACCGCCCGGTAGAAGCCGGTATTGTGCACACCGCTGGCCCTGGTCTCCGGGCTGAACGGGACGAGGATGGTACCGTCCCAGACGACGCTGGAAGGCGTCGTGAGCAGGCCGGCGGCATCGATGCTGCACTGCCACTCACCATTCAAGGAGAGCCATGCGGCTCGCTGCAACTGCGGCCGGGGATAGCCGCGCTCACCGCCAGGAGGTTTGTTGCCGGTCTGATCGTTCAAGGCTGCTCCTCGGCCCCGGTTGGGAGGAGGGCCGAATCTCTATTGTGCCCGTTGAGCGGTGTAAGTCAAATTGGATGGTGACTAAAGACAGTTACCGGGGAGGAAGCCGGAGAGCAGAGAAAAGAGCCCCCCTGAGGCGGCGCTTTTGTCGGATGCACTATACCGGCTTAGTCTCCGGCAACAGTCTCTTCCTGCTGGATGGACGTCACGACCTGGGCATCGTTCGCTGGAGCAGATGCCGCAGGCTTGATGCCGCCCATGCTCGATCCAAGTCCGCCGATATCGCCTATGGCGACGAAGCCGCCTGGCAACTCCGCTTCCTTCAGGATCTCCTTGCGGTAGAGCTTGGCCATGCGGGCGTTCTCGGCCTCCTGCTTCAGCTTGGCATCTCGTGCGCGAATCTTTTCCTCACGCGCATTCTTCGCCACGCCAGACTTCTCGAAGGTGTCGTTGGCAGCCGCATTCACGTGCTCGTCATTGAGAACCAGATCGTACTTCTCCTGCTTCTCGATGCCAACCTTCTTGCCGCCCGCGAAGATCTCGTGACGACCGTGCTCCTCGTACCACTTGGTAAGGGTGGAGGTCATGTGCATCTTCTCGATGATGTTGCGCCAGCCCACGCCTGTGTTGTACGCGCAAAAGCTGATCTCGCCCTCCTGCGTCGCGTACGGGATAATGCACTGCTCGGTGCGGCGGAAGTCGTAGTTGAACAGATCCTGAAACCACATGCCGGCGATGAAGAGGAAGTTCCAGCGATCGCCGCGGCGCTTCTCAATGTCGGCCATCGTGCGGTCGGCAGTGACCTTGCCATAGTTGCGGCCAGTCGCGCCAAAGCACTTATCGAACTTCTGCAGAAGATCCATGATCTTGAAGTGCGTCGGAGCCTTAGTCGGGTCGTAGTTGCGCAGCAGCGCGAGCGACACACCCAGGATCGAGAGGAACTTGCCACGCGATGCATCGTTGACCTTGGCAACATCCTTCGCCAGACGATCGGCGTTGAGAAACGCGGTGACCGGAACGGCCTCCTTCGTTTCCTTGTCGATCATCAGCGCCATGCCGATGCCGCAGTTCGGATGGCAGCCGCAGGAGAGCTGGCCCCAGTCGTGGTCCGGCCCGTGCACCAGGTCAGCCCAGTCGCTGAAGGTGGACATGAAACTGATGGGGAACCAGTCGCGCGTGCTCTCGCCGAGACCCGTCTGTGTGCGCACATCCTGTGCCAGGTGGCTCAGGGTATACCGCTGCGCCTGCCGGCGGTCGTCGGAGATTGCCTCATCGCGGCCCGTGAAGCTGACCGGCTGAAAGGAGAGGAAGTTGATCTTCTTCGGATTATCGAGCGCGAACTCAATGATGCGGCCAACCTGCTCGTTGTTGATGCCGTTGATGATGGTCGTCACCGGAACGATGTCGACACCGGCCTCATGCAGGTTATGGATCGCCTGCAGCTTCACATCAAATGCGTTACCGACCTTGCGGTGGCTGTTCGCGGCGTTGCCAATGCCGTCGAACTGGAGATAGGCGTAGCGCAGACCGGCTTCCGCCGCGGCCTTCGCGAACTCTTTGGACTTGGCAAACTCAATGCCATTCGTCGCCGCCTGAACAGAGTTGTAGCCGACCTTGCGCGCATAGGAGACCGCGTCGAGGAAGTAGGGCGACAGCGTCGGCTCGCCACCGGAGAACTGCACTGACATCTGGCGGCGCGGCTTGATCTGCACCGCGTTGTCGAGCATCGTCTTTATCTCGTCCCACGTCAGCTCATGCACGAAGCCGACCTGGTTGGCGTCCATGAAGCAGGGATCGCACATCATGTTGCAGCGGTTCGTCAGATCGATCGTCAAGACCGATCCGCGGCCGTGCGTCACCGTCGACGTGCCGTGGTTGTGCAGGCCCTCATCGTTGTGTGCGCGGATGTCGCGGCCCGGGAAGACCTCTTCCAGGTGCTGCATCATCGGCGGATCGATCGACATGACGTCTTCAAAGTGACCGTGGATCGGGCAGTCCTTCACCATCAGGATCTGGCCGTCGCGCTCGATGATCTGCGCCTTAATCTCGCCGACCTTCTCGTTCAGCAGGATCTCGTGCGGAAGCTTGCCATCCAGTATCTGCTGACGGATCTCAGGAACGCAGCGGGGGCAAAGAGAATCGGTTGTGCGCGGCCAGCCAAGAGGCGGCTTCTCTTTTTGGTAGCTCTTCAGAAGCGGCTTATCGCTCCACTTGGGGGTGAAGGAAGCGTTCGGGCTAAAGCTGTTCAGCTTTTCAAATACGGCCCAACCAGCCTTTGCCGCGAGGGTAAGGCTTTTTTCTGCGAACTTGGATACCTTTGGCATTCCGTCTCCTGGAAGTGGCGAACTTCTGCACTGCTTGAATTGGCCCTGCACTTTGGGCCTGCGAGGTGCCTTCTCTGTTCCTGAAGGCTAACTTCAATAAGGCAGATGCCGAAAGTATGCAAAGCGATACACCTGTCTTGCATCCGTACCGGTCGCGCACCTGTGTCTACACCTGAACGGTAGTGCAGAAAGCGCACTCACCCAAACGCGTTAGAAGGGAACGGCGCGGATGAAGCAGCGAGCGGGAGCAAGCTGCATTGAACGGGGAAGACGGGAACACCGTAGAACGGGAAAGAACGGGAACATCGTGGGGCCATAGCTGCTGACTACGAAAAGGCCATTCGCAGCCCACACATTAACCAGGAAAGCACGGCTTGTCGTATTCTTGCGTGCCTTCTCGCCGATCCACCTTCTAATCGTATAGAGAGCTGCGCGAATGCCGGCTCGGGAGCAGCCATCATGGCCGAGTGGAGCAGCCGTATGCAGGGCGTGGCGGAGAAGGCCGAAGAAGAGGTGCAGCGGCTAATCACGTATCTGAATGACGAGGTGGTGCCGGATGTGCGGCGGCACAGCTCGGCTGCGCTGCGCACCGCCGCGGAGCAGCTGCATGCACTGGCACAGAAGATGGACGACCGGCAGGGTTAATGGGCGGCATATGGTGCGGGCAGGAGGATCGGCTGCGCCGGTGTATGCTGGCGGGACTCGCCGCTCTGCTGATGCTGCTATCCGTTGGCTGTCACAAAAAGGCCCGTGTCAGCCGCACCTCCGCGCCGCCGTCGCCCTCCTACCCCACCTACTCGCGCGGCGGGCACAGCGCACCGGCCCGCGTTCGGCCGCAGCCGCTGCCCCGCTCATCTGCCGACGACAACCTGCCCGCGTCCGGAACGCTGGCCACGGCGGAGACCGGGCTGGCCAGCTGGTACGGTCCGCCCTACGCTAACCATCGCGGCGCCAATGGAGAGATCTACGACAGCAACGCGCTCACCGCGGCACATCGGACGCTGCCCATGGGAACCGTGGTTCGCGTGACCAATCTGACAACGCAGCAGACGGTCACCGTGCGTATCACCGATCGTGGCCCCTTCGTACACGGCAGGCTGATCGATCTTTCGATCGCCGCCGCTAAATCGACCGGTGTGTACCGGATGGGCGTATCCCGCGTGCGCGTGGAGGTAGTGGAGCAGCGCCCGGGCGCAACGCTGCCCGGCCGGTGGTGTGTGCAGGTGGGCGCATTCACAGATGCCTCGCATGCGGATCGGCTCAAGACAGACCTATTGAAACGCTACTCACTGAGCGCAAAGGTGATTGAATTTCCCGGGCCGACAGGGCACTGGGTGCGCATCAATCCGATAACCGCCGACCGCGGCAGAGCATCTGCCATCGCCAGCTCCATCCATCCTGCGGAGCCGGACGCAGAGGCATACCTGGTGCGGTTGGATTAGGCGCAAAGCTCAAACAAAGATCGCAAAGAGGCGGTTAGCCTCAACGTAACGAGAACTTTGCCTCCACAGAGATGGAAGCTGAGGAGAGGAGGCGATGGTGGCGGAGACAGTTTTCAGCAAGATCGTATCCGGCGAAATTCCGGTGGAGAAGGTGTACGAGGATGACGTGTGCCTCGCGTTTCAGGACATCGCGCCTGTAGCACCGGTGCATATCCTGCTGATCCCACGAATACCTCTCACGTCGCTGGGGCACGCCTCATCGGAGCACGCCGCACTCCTCGGCCACCTGATGCTCAAAGCAGGCGAATTGGGGACCAGGCTGGCTCCCGGCGGATTTCGCGTCGTGGCAAATACAGGCCGCGATGGCGGCCAGACTGTGGACCACTTTCACCTGCATATTCTTGGTGGCAGGCCGATGCACTGGCCGCCAGGGTAGGGACGGGCAGCGTCCCTGCTCCAACGGGACCATCACTGCTCGCGCAGGCGTGGCATCAGTTCGACCAGACTGCAGGGTATGTGCCGGCTATCAAGCTGAAACTGCAGAATGCCGTCCCATGCATCGCGTACCGCCCCGGGAGACCCCGGGATAGCGAAGAGATAAGTCCCCCCGGCAAGGCCGGCATAGGCGCGCGACTGTATCGCGCTGGTGCCAATGCTGGCGTAGGACAGTGTGCGAAAGAGCTCGCCGAAGCCGGGGATCTCCTTCTCCGCCACAGCCGCGAAGGCCTCGGGCGTGACATCCCGTCCGGTGATGCCGGTGCCTCCCGTACTGATGACGACATCGATCCGGGGATCGTCGATCCACAGTCGAAGCTGCGCCTGGATGGCGGCAACCTCGTCCCGCACCATCGCCCGGGCAGCAAGAGTATGTCCGGCAGCCGTGATCCGCTGCACCAGCGTGTCGCCTGACAGGTCATCGGCAGCGGAACGCGTATCACTGACCGTGAGCACCGCGATGCGCACCGGACGGAAGACGCGCTTGAGATCAATCGGCATCGCGAGCACACTCCCGGGCAAGCCGGATGACTCGCCTGTGCCGGAGAACAGGTCTCCGCATGCTGCAACTCCAGGCTACTGGTTGAAGTTCGGCTCGTTCTCTTCTTCCACGCCGTACCGCCGAAGCAGGTTCGGCAGATTCTGCGAAAACGCAGCGCGCGGCATGACGGCGCTGCAGCCGGCCTCAACCGCCTTGGCCTTCAGATCCCCTTGCAGATGCGAAAGAAAGCCGACGATGGAGGTGCCCTTTTTTAGCTTGCTCTTCAGCTTAGGAATCATGGTCAGCGGCTTGGCGGCGGCATTATTCAGATCGAACACGATCAGGGACGGATGCTCATGCTCCGGCAGCTCTGCAAGATGAGAGACAACATCCTTGTCAGCCTTCATAAAAGCGACCTTGACTCCCTGCTGCTTCGCGGTCTCCTGGATCTTTGCGGTGAAGAACAGGTCTTCAATGAAAAAGTAGATGTGCGTTGGCGCATTCTCCGGGATGGCGACCGGGCGATAGCTGGTCAGCAGCTCGGGCGGCAGCCGGTCCTCGTTGTGGTGATTGCGGTGGTGTCCATTGCTGCTGCGACGGCCGTAGTTGCCCTGGGTTTCAATCGTGGACGCAGGAACGTCAGCGAAGTTGCCGTTGACCTCGCGGTAGCTATGATCCATGGGACCCACAAAGGAGCGAGGCCCGCGGCTTCCCTGGCCGCCCTTGCGCTGCCGGCGGGCGCTGGTGCCGCTGTTGCTGCCGCTCAGGCTGTTTCCCGGTTCGGGACGCGGCTGGCCTTCAGCACCGGCACGGCGAAACTTCTTCTTTTTCTGCCAACGCTTGCCTTGCCCCTGCGCCTGGCCGTTCTGAGACCCGTTGCTGACGTTCTGAGACCCGTTGCTGCCGTTCTGAGTTCCATTGCTGCCATTTGCCGAAGGCTGGAACTGCCCCTGGGGGCGGAATGGCTGGGAGGTTTCGGCTCCGGCACCGCTCTGGACATCAGCACCGGCCGCACCCTCCATGGTGGACACTTCCCCACTCTGGGCACCGGCAGCGGTACGGTTCTTGCGTTTACGGCGGCGACGGCGGCTCTTCCCCGGATTGGATCCGGGTACTCCAGAGTTGTTGGCACCATCAGCTTCGCCTGGGGAGGAGGGAGGAGCCGCAACTGCGTTTGGCGACTCGGAAAAATTCTGCTCTGCGTCCATGCTTCTTCTTTCTTATAAGGCGGAGGGCGCGAAGACGCTGCCTTCCGCACGTGTGGTCAGTGGGAACGCCGGAAACACCGGGATTTGCGGAATGTCGATCGTGGAGAGCTCTTCGTCAAAATGCACTCGAACTGAATAGCCAGCGCCCATGATGGGTCGATGGTCCTGCCAGGTCACTCTCGGACGCTCGGGAGGCCACGTTTAGGCCGCCAGGGCGCGTGAGTACCGCCTTCCTTCCGCGCATTTGTGCCCACACGCGCGGACCCTACCGCTTCCTGCCGCGTTCGCCACGGGACTCATCCCGCACCGCGACCCTCTCCTGCTCATCTGGCTTGCAAGTCATAGGTCCGGAAGGGACCGGCCGAAGACCGTTTCAGCGAGCGACCGTATGCCGTTAGGCAGGTTCGCTGCAGCTGTGATCTCAGGCAAGATGATGCTACGCTGCCCACCTATCTTTGGCAAGTACCACATTGGGGGGACGTGGACGCCACAAGGAGAGGCCGTAAGGTTCACTGCAATGGCCAGCCACTGGCCTCCTCAAACTTTTCGTGCTCCCCGGGCGGGAGGTCCCGCCTGTGTCGGCTGGGACTCTTCACCTTTACCCTGGTTTTTGCTGCGCTCTGGTCTGCCTGTACCGGCGATCCAGGACCGCACGCTCTTCCCGCACAACGAATATGCAGCCCTGTTGCCAAAGCGTAAGTGCATGATTTCACGTGAAAACCGCCCTCCTCTGTCCTGGCCTTTCCCGAAAAGGAGAGAGCTCGTATCACAATAGCTATGGCATTCCATAGTTCTGGTATCAGGCGCCAGGGAACGAACCCGACCCAGCACGACGGGCTGCACTGACCCAAAACGAAGATGGTAGCGTTTGCGCGATAATGAAGTGGCTATGCTGATTACACCTGCTGACCTGTTTCCGGACCCACTCGCAATCAACACAGCTATTCCCGCCGGAGCCGTGGAGTACTCTCTCGATGTCCGGCAGACCGGGGCGGTGGAGGTGCGTGGCCGTGCAGAGCGCATCGAGGAGCATCGCGGCCCAAAGGACATCGTCGAAGACATTCGCCTGCGTGCGCACATCTCCGGCGACTTCGAACTTCTCTGCGCGCGGTGCCTGGACACCATCGCTTACCGCGCGGACGAGGAGTTCGATCTGATCTTCCGCCCCTCGGAAGCGGACACGGAGACAGGTGAGCGCGCGATTACCGAGGCTGAGACCGAAATCGGGTACTATGAGGGGAGCGGCCTGTTGCTGGAGGACGTGGTGCGTGAGCAGGTCCTGCTTTCCCTGCCCGATCGTTCCCTCTGCCGGCAGGACTGTAAGGGACTCTGCCCGCGTTGCGGTGCCAACCTGAACGGATCGCCATGCCAGTGTGAGTCGACAGTCGTCGATCCGCGATGGGGCGCGCTCCAGGGGTTGGCCCTGCCAAAGGCATCCGGCACAGCGTAGCCGCACCGATTTTGAGAGAGCCCCGCCAATCCGGCCGTCAGACATACTGCCGTGGACGGAACGGAGGGGGGCGAAAGGGTACCTCCAATGCCGAATCCAAAGCGTCGCCATTCCAAGCAGCGCACCGCCAAGCGGCGCTCCCACGACTTCCTGACCGCTCCCAATAGCGGGGTGTGCCCGAACTGCAACGCACGCAAACTGGCGCACCATGCCTGTCCACAGTGCGGCGAGTATAAGGGCCGCGCCGTAACACCGGCGAAAGCCGAAGCGTAGACCCGCACAGACTGACTAAGAACAGCCGCTGCCTTTGATGTTGACTGACATCGTTCTGGACGCAATGGGCTCCGACAAGGCTCCGGAACCGGAGTTGCGCGGAGCTGTCCTTGCATGCCAGCAGATGCCTGTGCGCATTCACCTGGTTGGGCCAGAGGATCGTCTCCGCGAGCCGCTGGAACGAGTCCTGGCCGAGCAGCAAGCGGCCGGCAATACGATGCCCATCCGGCTGGTCCATGCGAGCGAGTGGATCTCCATGACGGACAAGGCTGCGTCTGCCGTCCGCTCCAAAAAGGACTCCACCATGCGTGTCGGTCTCAAGCTGGTGCGCGAGGGTGCGGCTCATGGATTTGTGACCGCCGGCAACACTGGAGCCGCGATGGCCACGGCAAAGATGGTGCTTGGCCCCTTGAACGGCGTGGAACGGCCAGCCCTGGCGGCTATTCTTCCCACCGCAACCGGCTCGCCATGTGTCCTGTTGGACGTGGGCGCCAACGTCGACAGCGACGCGCAAAACCTTGTCCAGTTCGCGTTGATGGGTCAGATCTACGCCCAGAATGTGCTGGGGATTGCAAAACCGCGCGTCGGCCTGCTCTCGATCGGCGAAGAGGACAGCAAGGGAAACACGCTGAGCCGCGAGGTGCTCGGCATACTTCGCGAGATGCAGGGCGATCCCCTGTACCACTTCCTCGGCAACGTTGAGGGCCGCGACCTGTTCAATGGCCGCTGCGACGTGGTGGTCTGCGACGGCTTCGTCGGCAATGTGGCCCTGAAAACCTCAGAAGGCATCGCAAAGCTGCTGACCGATTCCCTGCGGCAAACGCTGAAGGCTACCATCACCGCGCAGGTGGGCGCACTGCTCAGCCGCAAGGCCTTCTCGAATTTTAAGAAGCGCTTCGACTATGCCGAATACGGCGGCGCGCCCCTGCTGGGTGTGCGTGGAGCGTGCATCATCGGGCACGGTTCCTCAAACGAACTGGCGATCCTGAACGCGATCCGCGTCGCCTCCCGCTTTGCGCAGACGGATGTTAGCCGGCACATCGAATCCGCGATGCGAAACCGGCCTGTTACGTCTGCCTGATGCACGTCAGGTCTCCGGGCGTGCGGAGCAGAAGCAGGATTCAGGCGTGAGCGATATGCGTGACCAGATCCTTCTGCTCGCGCGGTGACTCCGCTCCAATCGTAAAAGCGTCAAGGACTCCCGTGCCGAGCGCGTACCGGATGGCTTCCGCAGGCTTGTCCCGGAGATCTCCCTGGCCGAGGATCTTCATGCCGACGATGCCCTTGCCCTGCTCGCGCATCTGCTGGATCACGCTGATGACCGTTGCAGGATCCGCGTCCATGTGCGAGCCAATGGGATTCAGCCGAACCAGGTCGACTTCAACCCAGGGCGAGGCAGCCGCGGCGCGCAGTGCCTTCAAGCTATGGCACGAGACGCCGTGTGCGCGGATGATGCCCTTCCTCTTGGCCTCGGAGAGCACGTCCATCGCGCCACGGTAGCGTGTGGTCCAGTCGCCCTCGGTCACGCAGTGGATCAGCACGATATCAATGTAGTCGACGCCGAGTTCCTTGCGAAAGCGGTCCAGATCGGCGCGCACACCCGCGGGGTCGCGCGTATCCGTCTTCGTGAGCACGGTCACCTTGTCACGTGGCAGCTGCTTGATCGCGGCAGCGACATAGGGATGGCTGCCATACGAGTCGGCCGAGTCGAAGAACTGGAGTCCGTTCTCGTGATAGCCATTGAGCAACAGCTTGGTTGCATTCTCTGAGCGGGTCTGGTTGGAGGCACCGCCGCCGCCGATGGTGCCGGTACCCATGGCCAGACGGCTGGTACGGATGCCCGTCTTTCCGAGCACCACTTCCTGATGTGCGGTGAACTTCTGCGGGAGCGGCTCGGGATCGAGAAGGGCGGCTCGGGCGGTGGCGGAACGGGCAAGCAGGGCGGCACCCACGGTGCGGGCCGAGCGGCGAAGGAAGTCTCTCCTCTGCATGGAATCTCCTTGCGAGCGACGATACGCCTCTTCGGACATGGGGCATAGCGCGATGTGTGCGCCAATCTTCGCCGCCCGCCCTTTCCCTTGGCAGACGAGCCCTTCAGGGGACCACAAAGCACCGTCCGCGCTTTTCGCCGGGTGCGGCGCGGACAGTCTCCGACCGCCGGCACGCGGGCTGCGCGCGCTTGCGCCGTTAGAATGAGGAGTGCAAGAGGAGCTGAGAACGACAATGGCACACATGGTGTTTTGCGCGAAGTACAAGGCGGAGATGGAAGGCCTGGATGAGCCGCCGTTCGATTCGGATTTCGGGCACAAGATCTATAACACCGTCTCCAAAAAGGCCTGGGGCGAGTGGATCGAGCGGCAGAAGATGCTGCTGAATGAGTACCGGCTGCAGCCCTGGACGCCGCAAGCGCAGGAGTTCCTGGTGGAACAGATGAACGACTTCTTCTACGGCTCCGGCGGCGAAGTGCCCAAGGAGTACGTGGCGCCCACGGCCTGACCATGACCGAAACCGCCATTGCTGCCAGGGGAACCGCGGAGAGCCATGCCAGTGACGGCAGGGCCGCAATCGCGCGCGGGAGCCGTTTCGTGCGTGCCTGTTTCCGGCAGCCCGTGGACCGGACGCCTGTCTGGTTCCTGCGGCAGGCCGGCCGCTACATGCCGGAGTACATGGCGGTCCGGAAGCACCACTCGCTGCTGGAGATCTGCCGGTCGCCTGAGATCGCGGCTGAGGTGACGATCACCGCCGCCGAGCGGCTCGGCGTGGACGCGGCCATCATCTTCGCGGACCTCCTGCTGCCCTTCACCCCAATGGGGTTGGACTTTGAGTTCGTGAACGGCGAGGGACCGGTGGTACACCGTCCCGTACGCACCCGCGAGCACATTGAGCAGCTGCGGACCGACCGGACCGGCGATCTTCGCTACGTTTCGATGGCCATCGAAAAGGTCGCGAAACACTTTGCCCCGCCCCGTTCCGATGGCGACCAGCTCGGCATCATCGGCTTCTGCGGTGCACCCTTCACGCTGGCCAGCTACATGATTGAGGGTGGCTCCTCCCGCAACTATGTCGAGACAAAGCGGCTCATGTACACGGACCGTTCCGCCTGGCAGATGCTGACGGAAAAGCTGGTGACCGTGCTCGTGGAGTATGCCGCGCAGCAGGTAGAGGCCGGTGCGGACGCGATCCAGATTTTTGACAGCTGGGCCGGCGCACTCTCCGTTAGCGACTATCGCTCGTTTGTACTCGAGTCCACAACAGAGCTGGTGCGGCGTGTGCAGGCGCTTGGCGTTCCCGTCATCTACTTCGGCGTCGACACCGCCTCGCTGCTGACGACGATGCGCGAAACCGGCGCGGACGTGCTCGGGCTGGACTGGCGCGTGCCGCTGGACGAGGGCTGGCGGCTGGCCGGGAGGCACGTGGCTGTGCAGGGCAACCTGGACCCGATTGCGCTCTTCGCTCCAGAGGAACTGCTCCACCGGCGTGTCCAGGAGGTGCTGGACGCCGCAGCCGGGCGGGATGGGCACATCTTCAATCTTGGCCATGGCATTGTCCCGGGCACGCCGGTCGAGAACGTGATTCAAGTGGCACGGTGGGTTAGAGAGTTGAGTGCGCGATGAAGCTGATGTACTTCCTGGTCGGTGTATGGACGGAGATGCGTAAACCGAAACCATCTCCCGTGGAACCAAAGCACACGGCGCTGCCGCCAAAGGAGGCAGTTCTGCTGTTGGCACACGGCACGCCGGATACGCTGGGCGAGATGGACGCTTACCTGACTCTGGTAACCGGCGGGCGAAAGCTGCCGCATCACGTCGTGGAAGAGCTGCAGGAGCGTTACGCCGAGATCGGTCTGCGCGAGGAGCCCACCGCCGAGGGTCCGCACCTGACGAAGTGGACTCTGCTGCAGGGCAGGCTGCTCAGCCAGGCGATCGGCACGCCCGTCTACGTGGGCATGCGGAACTGGAAGCCCTTCATCGCCGATGCTGTGATGGAGATGAAACGCGATGGGGTCCGGCGTGTGAAGGCAATCTGCCTGGCACCGCAGAACTCCCGCACCAGCGTCGGCCTTTACCGGCGCGCGGTGGAGAAGGCCGCGGGCGTGGACTTTGCCATCGACTTCCTTGCCGGTTGGGCGGAGCATCCGCTGCTGGCGCGGGCTTACGCGGAAAAGATGCGGGCAGCGCTGCTGGCGGCGCGTGCCAACGGACAACGCACGGCAGTGCTTTTTACGGCGCACTCCGTGCCATGCCGGACGATCCAGGCCTCGGTCAAACCGGTCGAGCATCACGGCATGGTGCTGGCCACGGAACCCGATACCTATGCCATCGAGTGCAAACGCACTGCTCGGCTGATCGCGGGAGAGTTGCGCGACATCCTTGCGGAGCACGACTGGTTCTTCTGCTTCCAAAGCCAGGGTCTCAGCGGCGGGCCGTGGATCGGACCGGGTGTTGAGGACACGCTTGCCTCCCTCAAGAGCGAGGGCTACGACCATGCGGTACTGCAGCCGGTCGGCTTCCTCTGCGATCACGTCGAGATCCTCTACGACATCGACATCGCCTTCCAGCAGACCGCGCGCGAACTGGGCATGACGATCTCCCGCGCGGCAAGCTTGAACGATTCGCCGACCCTGATCGCCGCTCTCGAGGATCTGGTGTGGCACGGCGTGCCCGCGAGCCGGCCGGCGGCAGCCGCCAGCCATGCAGAGGTACTCACGGTGCTTACCCCCGCGAACGAAGCCGCGGCAGCGACGGCATAGCATGACGCGTTCTGTTGCCATTCTCGGGGGCGGAATCGCCGGTCTCGCTGCAGCTTACGAACTCACAAAGATGCAGCGGGAGGGCGCGGATCTCACCTTCACGTTGTTCGAGGCCACGGGCCGGCTCGGCGGCATCCTGGAAACGGAGCGGCAGGCAGGCTTCGTCGTGGAGTGTGGGCCCGATGGTTGGGTCTCCGAAAAGCCGTGGGCGCGCGACCTGGCCGAGGAGCTCGGCTTGAAAGACGATCTGCTGCCGAGCAACGACGCCACGCGCAAGACCTACGTACTCCATCGCGGCACGCTGCAGGCCATGCCGGACAACATGCGCATGATGGTGCCGGTGGACCTGGAAGCCGTGGAAGCCTAGCCCCTCTTAAGCAGCGCGGCTCGCGAGGCGTATGCGTCGGAGGTGACGCGCGCCGGGGAGCTGAAGCAGTCGGCTCCCGAACATGATGAGTCCGTCGCCAGCTTTGTCGAGCGGCACTTTGGCTCGGAGGTGCTGCGTGTCATCGGCGCGCCATTGCTGGGCGGCGTCTTCGGCGGCGACGTGCACCGGCTGAGCGTTCGCGCCGTCATGAAACCCTTCGTCGAGATGGAGCGGGAGCACGGTTCCCTCATCCTTGCCCTGCAGAAGCGGGCCGAACAGAACAGGCGCGAGGGCAAGACCAAACCTGCCACCTTCACCTCGCTGCGCGCGGGCACGGGCGCACTGGCCGAGGCCATGGCGTGGCGTGTGCCTCGCGAAAGCGTTACGCTGCGTCGCTGGGTCACGAAGCTCTCCCGTAACGGCGAAGGATGGACGGTGCAGTCCATCGCCAGCGCCGAGCCGGTTCCCGGCCTGCACAGCCGCCGCCAGACCTTCGAACGCACCTTTGATGCCGTGCTGGTGGCCGTCCCGGTGCAGCACGCGGCCAAGCTGATGCGAAGCGTCGATGAGCGTGCGGCAGAGCTGATGAGCATGCCTGCAAGCTCCGCCGTTATCGCGGCCTTCGGCTACGGTCACGATGCCGGCGTAACGTGGCCGGAGGGCTTCGGCTTTCTCGCGCCCCAGGGTGAGGGCGTGAAGCTGTTGGCCGGCACCTTCTCCGACCAGAAGTACGAGCATCGTGTGCCCGAGGGTGGCCGCATGGTCCGCGCCTACTTCGGCGGGCAGACGGCCGACCGTCTGCTGCACGAGAGCGACCGCGAGATTGCCCGTGTGGCGCGGCAGGAGCTCGAGTCCGTGCTTGGCAAGCTGCCCGATCCCGCTGTCACCGTGGTACGCCGGTGGCCCCACGCGCTGCCCCAGTACGAGGTCGGCCACGTGGAACGCATGGCAGAGCTGGAAGAACGTATCCATGAGACGGGCTCGCTGTCTCTGCTCGGCAACGGGTACCGCGGCGTCGGCCTGCCGGAGCTGGTGCGCGATGGACGTATTGCTGCGCGAGCGGTCCTGAACCAGAGCGGCGCGCTGAACTAACGTGGTGCGGCGGCATGCAGCGGAAACGTCTGCAGGTGCCGCCAGGAACCGCCCAGATACTCCCATAGGTCCAGGGCCACAGCCCGGCACTGCCATGGCGTAAACGCCGCCTGCAGCAGGGCGAGTGTCGCACGCGCGTGTTCTGTGGTGGTTTTGTTCTGCACAACGACGTGCGGCCGGAACCCCTGCCGGTCCTGTGCCGACAAGCAGGGCTCAAAGCTGCCACGCAGGTCTCGATGCAGGCGCACCGCTTCTGGCGATGAGAGCGCGTAGGAGACGCCACGACCGAGAGATCGCAGCGCGTCCACACGCAGGGAAAACGG
>CAXTSF010000013.1:28295-29021 GCA_964246865.1 uncultured Terriglobus sp. | reverse complement strand
CTGTTTCAGCAGGGCCGCTATAAGGAGGCGGAGCCGTGGCTTGCCGCGGCCTGGTTCCACGTGCAGGAACCGTTTGTAGGGAATCATCTCGCGCAGACCCGCGAGGCCTTGGGAAAACAGATCGAGGCGCTGGCGCAGGAGGAGCTTACCGCCGCCACCGATGGCGACGCAGCCGAGCTTCGCCGTGCCCGCGAGAACATTGACCGGCTTCGCCATCGCGGTGTTGCGGGAACCTACCAGGACGCCAAGAGCTCACTTCAGAGCCTGCGCATGTTTCGAGTTGGCAAGACAGGCGTTCCCCAAGGGTCTGCCATCTTCCGGCTCGCCATCGACGAAAGCGGCATCGGAGGAGCGCAGCAGGTGAGCGGCTCGGGGGAACTCGCCGCTCTCGTGCCCAGCATCAAGCGCATCTCCCTCTCACAGGCAATTCCGCCGGGAACGCACACCAGGCTCTTCCGTGACGCCGTCGTCAACTGTTCCGGCTCCGGCAACAGCTGCCAGCTTGTCCTCATGATCAACTCCGGCCTCGCGCTGGAGACGCTGCACGGAAGCTAGACCTATGCCGGTACAGGATCCATGGGCAGGTTGGGGCCGCTGTCGTCATCGTCTTCTGGCAAGGAAGGCGGGGGAGTCCACACCGGAACGGCCATCGATGGCTCCACGAGATTTCCAAGCAGCGGGTATCGGCCGCCCAGGAAGTAGATGGACCATGCCTGGTAGAAGACC
>CAXTSF010000013.1:0-28285 GCA_964246865.1 uncultured Terriglobus sp. | reverse complement strand
CCAGAAGTATTCCGGCCACGATGACACCCAGCAGCAGTGCCCACAGGAAGAGAATGCCGCATAGCAGGCCGATGATGCCGAGGCTGACCATCTTTCCGGCCGGGTTGCCATGCAAGGGAAGCCAGATCAGCAGGCCAAGCAGGACGAACGGTATGCCCGACACGAGGGTGGCGAGCAGTACGGAAAGGTAGCCGGCGATGCCTGCACCGATGCCGAGCAGGACGCGCAGGACCAGATACAGCAGCACCTCTGCGGTGTCGGCACGGACGAGTTCCCAGACACGCCGGTAGCTTTCGCCGATGCCGGTATCCTCCAGTGCCATGGAGGGCAGGCCAAAGTCGCGCAACGCCATCTGCAGCGTCCCCGCGATAAGGCTGATGGTGAACAGCCAGCCCAGCAATGGGAGCAGCTCGCGCAGGATGGCAAACGGATGGCCCGGAACGGGCGCGTTATGCGCGAGACTTCGACTGAATGCCACCGTTACTGGCACAACGGCAACCAGGAGCACGAGCAAGATAGGCAGTCTGGCACCGATCCAGCGCCATGTGCGGTGGCCGTGGTAGGTCCATGCCGGTCCAACGATGGTTTGCCGCCGTGCAACCAGTTCAAACAGCACGAACTGCATCCGTGAACCGATGTAGAGAAAGACGAGAGCGATGGCGAAGCCAATCAGAGCACCAAAAAGCGCCAGGCTAAGCAGTGCGGCCCGGACCGCGGCATTGCCCGGACCTTTTGCGCGATTGCCAAGATCGCCCGGAAAATTGCTGCTGAAGCTGCTGCCGGCGCTTGCCAGCAGGGCGACAAAGGATACCTTGATCAGCGTTCCCCAGCGGCGCGGCCGCCAAAGCAGGGCTACGGTGTGCTCCCAGGCTGGCCCGATGGATGCTGTAGCGGAGTACAAACGCATAGTCGTGCTGGTTCCCTCGCATCAGCGAATGTACTGCATTTTTTTGGTGGCGTGAGGAGCAAAACACAACCGTAGACTGGTAGAGCGGATCTCCTGATCCGGTGGCCGAGGAGAAGTATCGCCTCGCGCAGAGACGGATGGCACAGAGCCCGATGCGCTGTTTACCTTCAGGAGAACGGCAGAAGCGGACCGGCGGTCTAGCCGGACAGGAGGACTGTTGGACACGTTGACACCCTTTCACCTGGCGTTCCCAGTGAGCGACCTCCCATCTGCGCGCCACTTCTACGGCACGGTTCTGGGCTGTCCGGAGGGTCGCAGCGCAGAGCATTGGATCGACTTCGACCTCTTCGGGCACCAGATCGTCGCGCACTACAAGCCCGCTCCGGCAGCGAGCGAAGCGCTGCACAGCAATCCGGTGGATGGGCACGATGTCCCAGTGCCGCACTTTGGTGTTGTATTGCAGATGAGTCAATGGGAGGCGCTGGCAGAGCGCCTTCGCGGCGCCGGCGTGCCGTTTGTGATTGAGCCATATGTGCGATTCAAGGGAGAGGTGGGTGAACAGGCCACCATGTTCTTCCTGGATCCGAGTGGGAACGCGCTCGAGTTCAAGGCCTTTGCCGACCCATCCATGATCTTCGCAAAGTAGCGACGGCTAGGACGCATTGGCTCCGCGGGCACAGTTCGCTGAACCGATCCCTTATGATCGGAGTTCGGCAGCGCTGGCTCTCAGCCGCGCCGAAGAAATTTGCACCATCGAGGATGTTCATGGCGACACCTGCCTCCCCCACCGGCCTGCCGAGGCCTGCCTTCCGGCCGTTTGTAGCTGCATCGGAATCACGGCCTGAATTCACGATTCGCGCGATCCTTATCGGTGCTGTCTTTGGGATTCTCTTTGGTGCGGTGACGGTCTATGTGGGCCTGCGCGCCGGGCTTACGGTGGCGGCGTCCATACCCATCTCGGTGCTGTCGATCTCCATCCTCCGCGTGCTGGGCAAGGCCTCCATCCTTGAGAACAACATCGTGCAGACGACCGGCAATGCGGGCCAATCGATCGCCAGCGGCGTGATCTTTACGCTGCCCGCGCTGATCTTCCTCGGCTTTGACCTGGAGTACGCGCGCATTTTCGCGCTGGCGCTCTTCGGAGGCTGGCTGGGCGTGCTGTTCATGATCCCACTACGGCGGCAGCTGATTGTGGAGGAGCATGGGACGCTCACCTATCCCGAAGGCACAGCCTGTGCTGACGTGCTTATGGCGGGCGAACGTGGCGGCTCGTTTGCATCACGAGTGTTTCTTGGGCTGGGTCTGGGCGCAGTCTACACCCTCTTCCAGAACGACAATCTCTTTGGCCTCTGGCCCTCGCAGCCGGACTGGCAGCCCGATCTGGGTACGCAACACCTGCTCAAAGGCGGGGCGATTCGGGCGGACGCCACACCGGAGTACCTCGGCGTCGGCTACATCATCGGACCTCGCGTGTCGGGCGTGCTGATCGCCGGCGGCGTCTTCAGCTGGCTGGTGCTGATGCCGGCAATCTACTTCTTTGGATCGCACATGCCCGGGCCGATCTACCCCGGTACGGTGCCTATCCACGATATGGGCCCGAGCGATCTATGGCGCACTTATGTGCGGCCCATGGGAGCGGGTGCGGTGGCCGCGGCGGGGCTGCTGACGCTGCTGCGCACCCTGCCAACGATCGTGAGCGCGTTGACGGGATCGCTGAAGAGCAAAGGCCCAGCTAACAGGGAAGATGGAAGAGCAGGACAGATACGGACCTCGCGTGATCTGCCGAACTCGGTCGTATTTGGCGGGTCGGCGCTGCTGATTGCGCTCATGTGGGCCTTCCTCGAGTTCAGGCCCGTGCCGGGTGCGCAGGTGGGCGCGCTGGCCAATCTGGCGGCGGCGTTGCTGATCGTTGTCTTTGGCTTTCTTTTCGTCACGGTGAGCGCGCGGATCGTTGGTATTGTCGGTTCATCGGCCTCCCCGGTCAGCGGCATGACGATTGCAACGCTGATGGCGACGACGGCGATCTTTCTGGTGAAAGGATGGACGGCTCCGGCCTTCGGCGCGCTGGCCATCACGATCGGCGGTGTGGTGTGCATCGCGGCATCGAACAGCGGCGACACCGCGCAGGACCTGAAGACCGGCTACCTGATAGGCGCGACACCCTGGAAGACGCAGCTGGCCATCATGGTGGGCGTCATTGTGTCGGTCTTTTCGATCGGGCTCACACTGAACGCGATGAACAAGGGGCTGGAGGAGTTCCGCTTTATGCAGCCGATCGCGGTCGACCTGCACGCTTTGCCGGAGGGTCTGCAGGACCGCGGTATCTTCCCACGCACGCACGTCAGCGTGATCGATCCGAAGGATAAGGCGCACAAGGTGGACGTGCCAAACGCGACCAGCTTTGTGCTGGTGAACGCCATCGGCTCGCCCACACTGGAGGACGGCAAGTACCTGCTGAATCCGCAGACGGGCCGGCTGGAAATCCAGTGGATCCAGGGTATCGGCAGTGAAAAGGCCGCTGCGCCGCAGGGCCGATTGATGGCGACGGTGATCAACGGGATCCTGTCACGAAAGCTGCCGTGGTCGCTGGTGCTGCTGGGCGTGGCCTTGGTGATTGCGATCGAGCTGCTGGGTATCCGCTCGCTTACGTTTGCGGTGGGTGCGTACCTTTCCATTGCGACAACGCTGGCTATCTTTGTGGGCGGCGTGGTGCGATGGATGGCGGACAGTGCCATTGCGAAGGCGCGCGCGAGGGATGCGGCGCTTCGCCTGGCCGCATCGGCTCCAGCAGGTACAGCGGTGATTGGCGTGGCCGATGTGCCGCACACCCTGGATGAGATACAGGCGGACGCCACAGGCAACGAGCCGCTGACGGATCTGGACAATGACGAGATCAGCCCTGGCTCGCTGTTTGCCTCAGGGCTGATCGCAGCGGGCGGGATCGTGGGTCTGCTCGGCGTGGCTATCCGGCTGTATGAGTCTGCGACCGAAAGGACGATGCCCCGCTTCAGCGATCACAATCCGCTGCACCATGATCCTGTGGCTATCGTCATGTTCGCTCTGCTCGCGGGGTCGTTATATTGGTTTGCAAAGAAGCCACTGGAGACGGAGTAACTCACGTGCCGCCGGGACGGCTGAGGCGCGGCAGCTTGATGCGAGTTCCTCTAAACGCCCTTCTTCTGCGGCTCCCAGATAAACTTATGCACCTGCAGCGAGAGCCGCGCAGACAGGCCGTCCTCCAGCATCCATGTAACCAGATCGCGTGCGTCGAGTTCCATATTGTCTGCGCTGCGGAACGGAGATGGTGCTTTCTGAAATGCGGGCGACAGCAGAATCCCGCCGCATCGCGCGTGCAAGCGATGTTCCTGGATGAAGCCGCGCGCAAACTCATAATCGGCGCGGTCACGCAGAACGAACTTGACCTCATCGTGCTCTGTGAGCGTGTCGAGATTGCCCATGCGGAAGGAACCGAAGGCAGGACCGCTGCCCGGGCACTTCACGTCGACAATCTTGTGTACAGCAGGAGGCACCGCTTCCAGCGGCCGCTCGCCGCTGGTCTCCATCATCAGCGTGTAGCCGTTGGGATCGGCAAGCAGCCTGTGCATCAGCGGCAGCAACTCGCGCGCATGCAGCATCGGTTCCCCGCCGGTGAACTCGATCAGGTGGCAGGGTGCAAGTGCTTCAATGTTGCCGACCACCTCATCCTCTGTAAACGAGAGGCCGCCGGTAAAGGTGTACTCGGAATCGCACCACGCGCAGCGCAGGTTGCATCCCGCAAAACGGACAAAGATGCAGGGCAGGCCGGTGAAGGAGGACTCCCCCTGAACGGATTTATATAGCTCGATCAGTCGCATGATTCTGCTCTCCACTTACCCTTCGTAGTAAGTGGCCTGGGACGTACTCGTCTCGAAGATTGTGCTGGATTTAACGCGAACGCGCCCTGCAGTCGCCTCGGCGAGGTGCCGGTTGGTCTCGTCGAAAAAATACTTCGCCAGGTTCTCCGCCGACGGATTCACCGTGGTGAATGGCTCGAGGTCATTGATCATCTGATGATCCAGGTAATTCACCACCGGGCGGAGAACGTCTTTCAGCAGCTTGAAATCAAGCAGAAGACCTGAGGGATCAAGCTCTTTTCCCGCAAGAGTCACCAGCACACGGTAGTTATGGCCGTGGGGGTTTTCACACTTGCCTCGATAGTTGCGAAGATAGTGTCCGGAGGAGAAACCAGCTTCAACGGTAACTTCAAACATAGGAGCTTTGCTCTTTCAGGGTGACCGCAACCGAAACTCTTGGCCTCCGGCTGACAGCTCTAGTTTACCGGAGCGGCCCTATGGGCGTTCGCCGGCCTTTGTGCCGCGCCTGTTCTTGCTTCGCCGGTCTGCCTGCTCAAACATGGTCTGCAGCGTGCCCAGCAGCGCTACGATGAGCGCAAGCGCGAGCAGGATGATGCCGATCATCTGCCACAGGCCGGCGTCGGCGGGCGAGCCGGGCTCCTGCGCCACGCCCGTGAAACCGATCAGGTACGACACCGCCGAAAAGAACAGCAGCGTCCCGGCAAGGATGTAGAGGTTGCGTCCCAAATCGCACTTTGCTCCCACCCTCATTCTAGCTACACCGGGCGGGCGTGGAGATTTCGTACGACCCAGCTGCCCGATCACGCGGCCTAGTTCTTCAGCGGCTGCGCGTCGCCCGCGAAGAAGCGCTCCACATCATCGATGTCCTGCGTCAGCCGGTACGGCGGCAGGCTGTCGAGAAAGACTTTGCCGTAGCTCTGCCGCTGCACACGGTTATCCAGTAGCACGAGCACTCCCCGGTCAGAGGCCGAGCGGATGAGGCGGCCGAAGCCTTGCTTCAGCGTAATCACCGCCTGCGGAATCTGCAGGTCATAGAAGGGCTTGCCACCCGCGTGCTCAACTGCCTCCATGCGTGCCTGCACTACCGGATCGCTCGGTACCGCGAAAGGAAGGCGGTCGATGATGACGCAACTGAGCTGGTCCCCGGCGACGTCGACGCCCTGCCAGAACGAGGATGTTCCGAATAGGACTGCATTGGGTGTCGCGCGAAATTCATCGATCAGTGCTTTCCGTGGCGCCGTACCCTGCAGCAGCAGTGGAAACGGCAGTTCAACCAGCATGCGCTCATACAAGCCGCGCATCTGCGCGTAACTGGTGAAGAGGCAGAAGGCGCGTCCGCGGGACAGCTCCAGAACGCGGCGCACACGTTCTGCCGCTTGCGGCACAAATGCGGGGTCGCGCGGGTCAGGCAGGTAGGGCGGCAGGTAGAGCAGCGCCTGCCTTGCGTAGTCGAAATGCGACGGCACAGCAAGCTCGCGCGCACCCACAAGACCGAGTCGCTTTGCCATGTGGTCGAAGCCGCCCTGCACCGTCAACGTGGCGCTGGTCAGGATCACGCTCGAGTATGTCTCAAAGAGCGTCGTCGTCAGGATTGCGGAGACATCGATGGGCGTGGCCTGCAGAAACGTTTGGAACGCCGCGGGTGTTCCGGCCTCTTTGCGCGAGAATCCTTTGACGCCACCGGTCGCGCGGCGCTCGATCCAGAAGACGGTGTTTGGGTCCTCCGCTTCCATCAGGAACTTCGCGCTGGTACGCAGGTCCGCAGCCCGCCGCCTCAGCCCGGCCGCCTCCTCCACATCCTTGAGCCGTTCAAGTTCTGCCTCCAGCCGGTCCAGTGCGGTGGTGAAACTGGCATAGTGCTCGCCACGCTCCTCCAGGAAGCCGGGCCGGTCATGGAAAGGCTGCCTCCCCAGGGCAAATCCTTCCATCGGCAAAGAAGCAAAAAACATGCGGGCGCGCTCGCGCAGAATCGCCGTCGCAGTCTCAATGGAACCGAGAGAAACCTTCTTCGCGCGCAGCAAGATCTCGGTGTCGCGGGCAAGTTCTTCGATCCGCGCCTGCGACAGGGCAACGCCAAAGTAATCGCTCGCGACACTCTCCATCTCATGAGCCTCGTCGAAGATGACCGCCGCTGCGTCGGGCAGGATTCCTATGTCGGGCACACCTGCGGCCTGCTGCTTGATGTTCAGGTCTGCGAAGAAGAGATGGTGATTGACGATCACAACATCGCTCTCCAACGCCTTCCGCCGCATCGCCGTGATGTAGCAGGGCTCAAAATTGGGGCAGCTCTGTCCCAGGCACGCGTCGGCGCGCGCATCCAGCTTGCTGAAGAGCGCGGAGGGCTCGGGAAGGCCCGCGATCTCCGCACGGTCACCACTGCCGGTGGTCTGTTCCCACGTGCTGATCTTCTGAAAGTGATCGATCTCTTCCAGGCCGGTCAGGATCGGTGTGGCTGCCAGTGCATACAGCTTCTGCTTGCACACGTAGTTCGCCCGGCCCTTCATGGTGCAAACCTTCAGAGGTCCAAGCAGCGATTCCAGAAAGGGAATGTCCTTGAAGAAGATCTGCTCCTGCAGGTTCTTGGTCCCGGTTGAAACGATGACGCGCTGGCCGCGCTCGCGCGCCATGCGCAACGCGGGCAGCAGATAGGCGAGTGTCTTCCCGGTGCCGGTGCCTGCCTCCACGATGAGGTGCCGCTTATCCTCAAGCGCCTTCTCCACGGCCTTGGCCATCTCAAACTGCCCTTTGCGGTGCTCGTAGGCAAGTGTGGATCGCGCGAGGATGCCGCCCGGCGCGAAAAATTCGCGAAGAGTGGGCAGCTGGTCGGTGGTGGCGAAGGCGGGCATAGGTGCGAAGAGAGAGCGAACAGACTGTATGATATCGGTTCACTGCACAAACGGAGAGCGTATAACGGATAGCGTATGATCAGGTCATTCCGGTCAAAGGAGGCTCTCGCGTTCTATTGCGAGCATGATCTGCGTCTTTGGGCTGGGATTCGTGAAGCGGCACGACGCAAGCTGGACCAACTCGAATGTGCAACGTCGGTTGATGACCTGCGCTGGCCGCCAGGGAACCGGTTGGAGCGGATTACCGGCGACCGCAAGGGCCAGAATGGTATGCGTATCAACAAGCAATGGCGCATCTGCTTCGTTTGGCTGGAGGATGGCGCCCACGACGTCGAAATCGTGGATTACCACTGAGGGAGCCGGGATGGCGAAGCGAAAAGTCTCGATCGAGCGTCCAGCAGGAAGCTGGCATGTGCAGCGGGTGACGACGCACCCGGGCGAGATGATCCGAGAGGAGTTTCTGAAGCCGATGGGCATGTCAGCAAATCAGCTTGCTCTGCGGACGCGTGTGCCTGCGACGCGCATCTCCGAGATCCTGCATGAACGTCGTGGAGTCACGCCTGACACAGCTTTGCGGTTGGCACGATTCTTTGGCACGTCCGCGGAGTTCTGGCTCAATATGCAGAGCTCTCACGATCTTTCAAAAGCGCGCCTCACAACTGGTCGCGCGATTGAGCGCGATGTGCAGCCACTTGATCCGCAAGCAATCAATGCTTGAGTACGCACTGGAAGAAGGGTTCTAAATGGCTCCACCAAAGAAACGGCTTGGCAAGAAGCACCGGTCCGCGTCGACGCGGCCTCATCAGGGTGCCACGCCAAAGGGAGCCAAACCGGCCGCTGGCAGGGTAAGCGGAGCTTCGCCGCGGGCGCGCAAAGAGGCTGCCGCGAAGAAAGCAGCGGCACTGGCAAAGTCTCGCGTGCGCACGCAGTCGCCGACGCGGGAGCGCGGCGTTGCCGTGAACGGGAGTGAGCCATCGCAGGGACTCTCCAGGCGGACTGACGCGAAGATTGAGAGTGCGTCTGTCCGTCAACCGGAGCGTGGTGGGTCGCGTACGCGCGGGTCTGCACCAGGCGCAACACGGTCTCCGGAGAAGAAGCAGCGCACGCGCGAGCCGAGGCCGCAGATGTACGCCGCTGCCTTTGTCGACCCGCGTACCGAGAACGCGCTCGGTGCCATGCTGCCCCTGATCGAGGAGGCGCAGCGTCCCTCCGACGCCATAGCCGCTCCGCTGATCGCTATCTGTGGCCGGCCAAATGTCGGCAAGTCCACCCTCTTCAACCGGCTTACGGGAACGCGCCGCTCCATCGTTGGCGATGAACCGGGCAACACGCGCGACCGCATCTATGGCGACATGGAGTTCGACGGCCGGCCGATCCGGCTGGTCGACACGGGAGGCGTCGTCCCCAACGATGAGGCGCTCATCCCAAGCGAGATCTTCCGCCAGGCACGGGTAGCGTTGGACGAGGCAGACGCCATCGTGATGGTCGTCGACGGACGCACAGAGCTGGCCGCACCGGACATCGAACTCTCGCGGCTGCTTCTGCGCAGCAGCAAGCCCTGCTTTCTCGCTGTGAACAAGATGGACACCGAGCGTATCGCGAGCGACGCACAGAACTTCCGGCAGCTGGGCTTTCGCGAGGTCTACCCGGTGTCGGCGGAGCACAGCCTTGGCGTCGGTGAACTGATGGAGGCGGTAGTCGCCGTCCTGCCTGTTCAAGAACCGGAACAGGCACCGGAACTGGAAGAGGTTCACGAGGAAACAGAGGAAGCCAGAGAAGCTTCCAGTGACGGCGAGAAACCGCGCGAACGCCGGCTCCGCTCGCACGGGGAACATGTCAGCACAGAAACAAAGGTCGCCATCATCGGCCGGCCAAACGTGGGCAAGTCCACACTCCTCAACGCGCTCACGGGTTCAGGACGCGCCATTGTGTCGCCAATTGCGGGAACCACGCGCGACGCCGTGGACGAAACCGTGGAGCGCAACGGGCACACCTTTCGCTTTGTCGATACAGCAGGCATCCGGCGCAAGGGCAAGACCACGCTCATGGCGGAGAAGCTGTCGGTCATCATGGCGCGTAAGCACCTGGAGGCGGCCGATGTTGCGCTTCTCGTCATCGATGCGGTGGAAGGCGTCACCGGTCTGGACGCGAACATCGGCGGCTATGCGCATGAAAGCGGGCGCAGCGTGATCATCGTGGTGAACAAGTGGGACGCGATCACCACGCACCGTACCGACGGCAAGCCGCCCGCGGATCCGAAGGTGTACACGGAGCAGGTGCGGGACGCGCTCAAATATCTGGACTACGCGCCGCTGCTGTTCATCTCCGCCTCTGAAGGCATCAATGTTCAGGAGGTCTTCAAGAAGGTGCAGCTCGTCGCCAAGGAGCGCCGCAAGCGCATCACGACGGGCCAGATGAATCGCTTCCTTGAAGGCGTGGACTTCAGCCGCGCCGGCGTTCCATACAACAAGCGCCTGCGCATCTACTACATGACGCAGGCCGCGGTTGCGCCGCCAACCTTTGTGCTCTTTACCGATCGCGATGTGAAGCTGCACTTCTCCTACGAGCGTTTTCTGCAGAACTTGATTCGCGAGGCGTTCCGCTTCATTGGCAGCCCTATCTGGTTTAAGGTACGGGCGCGCAACAAGAAAGACGATGCGCAGTAGCGCCTCGTTGCCGTCCGGCTCGCTCGCTACACTGAAACCATGACACAAGCGATCAAAGCGGTCCGGGGTACGCGCGACCTTCTGCCGCCAGAGACAAAGCTGTGGAACCATGTCGAGCAAACAGCACGCGATGTTTTTCGCCGTTACGGCTTTGGTGAGATTCGTACGCCGGTCCTCGAAGCCACGGAGCTGTTCGCCCGGGGAGTGGGTGAGGAGACCGACATCGTTTCCAAGGAGATGTACACCTGGGAGGACCGCGCGCGTGCCGCAAGTGAAAAAGCGCAGTCGCTGACACTGCGGCCGGAGAATACGGCAGGCGTTGTACGCGCCTATATCGAGCACAAAATGGGCGACACGGGTCAGCTTCAAAAGCTGTATTACATCGGCCCGCAATTTCGGCGGGAGCGCCCGCAGAAAGGCCGCTACCGGCAGTTCTTTCAGATTGGTGCCGAGGTTATCGGGCCTGCCAGTTCCGGATCGGAGTCGCCTCTGCGCGATGCCGAGATACTGGAAATGCTGGCTTCTCTGCTGGGTGCGCTCGGCATTCCACGAGCCTCTGCTGAGAATAATGGCAAGGGCTGGCGGCTGCTGCTGAACTCTGTGGGCAGCGCGTCGGACAGGCCAAGGTATGTGGCCGCTCTGCGCGAGGCGCTTCTGCCGGTAAAGGATCGTATGTGCGAGGACAATCAAAGGCGCGCCGACACGAACCCCCTGCGCGTGCTCGACAGCAAGAATGAGGCCGATCAGGAGATCATCGAAGGCCTGCCAAAGATTGCAGATTACCTGGATGACGCATCCACGGATCACTTTCAGCAGGTGCGCGCTGCGCTGGATGCCTGCCGTGTGCCGTATACGGTAGCGCCGCGCCTGGTGCGCGGTCTCGACTACTACACGCGCACGACCTTCGAGTTCACGGTCGACCTCGGCCTCGGCACCCAGAATGCACTCCTGGGCGGCGGCCGCTACGACGGCTTGTCGGAGATGCTTGGCGGACCCCGTGCCCCGGGCATCGGCTTCGCCATCGGCGAGGATCGCCTGATCCTCACGCTGCAGGCGCTGGAAGAGGCAGCCGCGAGCGCCTCTGGAGCCGTCCCGCTCCGAGAGCGGCTGGACGCCTACGTTGCTCCAGTCGGGGCTGCCCAGAACAGTGCGGCACTGGCTCTCGCCCACGATTTGCGGGCCGCGGGTCTCTCCGTCGAAGTCGGCGACGGAACCTTCCGCCTCAAAAAATCCTTCGATGCTGCGGATCGGGTGGCAAGGCAGATCGTGATTCTTGGCGAGGATGAGGCCGCAAACGGCACCGCCACCGTGAAAATCTTCGCAACCGGGGAACAACGGAGCGTCTCTCTTGCCGATCTGCCCGCGGTGCTCGCATCGGCTCTGTAGGCCTACAAAAAGTGACGCGCGCCCTCGCTCCAGAAGAAGAAGAGATCAGGCCAGGTATCTACGAATCCTATGTCTAAGATGAGAAAACAGCCTGCATAAAGATTCATCCGGATGAATAGATATCCATAAACGACTCATTATGAGTCGTTTACGTGAAATTAATTCGACTTACGACAGGCTTTGGGGCATTCTTAAGACAGGCATTACAAAGGCTTGTTTATGTTCCACAAAAATGCAGCAAATGTAGTTAGAAATGTCTTCCCGCTCGTTCCCGGCTCGTCGGCCGAGTCCGTCTTCGATCTTCCAAACGCGTCCCGCAACCCAGTGGAGACGCCCCGGCTGACTCTGGTGGATGCGCGCAGCCACAGCAGCCGCGCGCTGAAGGCTCAATCCACAAATCGTACTCATGCGGAGCTGTTCTCGATTGCCGCCCGCCGGTGCTCTGCCTTTTTTGCAGAGGCAGCCGTGCTGGTGCTGGTCTTCGGCATCCTGGACTTCTTCATGCTCAAGGGAAAGATCGAGCTCGGCTGGGTCGGTGGCGCATTTGCGATCTCGCTGGCGCTGCTGGCCGCGAGTATCGGAACGGATTTCAGTGCACGGCGCTGGCTCGGGGCACAGCCCTAGCGTTCCTTACGAGCAGCACGAAGAGTAGATCTCTCAAACCGGCGGCCTGCGGCGCGGTCCAGCGCTATGAGCGCAAAACCAAGCACAAGGAATCCCGCCGTAAAAAGCCCGGCATTCCGTGCCACCTCTGCGAGCCCGATCTTTGTCAGGTCGAGGAAGTGGTACGGGTAAACTCCGGTGGCGGACCCGCGCCACAGCATGGCCAGGAAATACCCTAGCGGATACAGCGTCCACCACAGCGCATCCATCCAGCGCAGCCTGCCTCGCGGCACGCACGTCCACCAGACGGCGCAGTACAGGATCGGCGTCAGTGTATGCAGGATCGTGTCTGCCACCAGAGCCCTCCCCTGTGGATTCCAAACCTGTCGCAGCAGCGCGGCATAGGTCAGGCCTACGACGGCGATATACAGAGCCAGGGCGGAGAGCGGGCTCGCGTACCGCAACGGCAAGCCTGCCACGGCCAGCGTTCCTCGTCGCAGTATCCAAACAGACAGGCAAGTCAGTGCAGCTGCGACCAGCAGATTTGTCAGAACAGTGAAGTAACTCAGATACAGCCCGACCGACGCGGCGGCAGACATCCCTCGGGCGGCTCCAAAGCGGAGTGTCACGCTCAGTTGGAGCTGCAGGCCTGCCCACGCCACTACGGTCGCGGTCATCACGAAGGCCCGTCGCATGGATTCGCACACCTCCCGGCGTGATCGTACTATCAGTGCTCTCATCCACGTTCGGGCCGTGCTAGCCTTCGATGGCATGCTTTCCGGCTCGCCAGCAGCTGCCTCCCACGCCTTTGATCTCGCCGCGGCCGCCGTGGCAGAGATGGCCCATAACGGCTTCGATCTCACCCCTGTGCCGGGTATGCCGGAACAGCTCGCCGCAATCCACAACTCACCGGACGCCTCTCAGGCACTTTCGGAGGCGGCAGATCTTCTCACGCTGCCCTGGTCATCGATCGATAACGATACCTCGCGCGATCTTGACCAGATCGAATGGGCGGAGCCGATGGACGGTGGTGCTATCCGCGTGCGCATCGGTATCGCGGACGTGGCCGCGACTGTTGCCAAGGACACGCCTCTGGACCAGTTCGCCGGGCGCCAAACGCAAACGGTCTACACCGCACAGCAGAACTTTCCCATGCTGCCGCTCGACCTGTCTACAGGTCTCACGAGCCTGAACCCGGGCGAGGACCGGCTGGCACTGGTGGCGGAGTACATTGTTGGTGCCGACGGGACGCTCTCCGGCCAACGCATCTTTTCCGCAAAGGTGCGGAATCAGGCGCAGCTCACCTATAGCCGTGTCGGGCCGTGGCTTGCATCCGGGGCATCGGACAGCAGCTTCTCCGGTGACCTTCCCGCGCAACTCCGCTTGCAGGATGAGGCCGCGCAACGCCTGCGCCGGGCCCGCAAGGAGGCGGGAGCGCTGGATTTCCGCCGCACGGAATCCACACCCGTCGTCAGGAGTGGCAAGGTAGTTTCCCTCGAGGACCTCGCGGCGAATCGCGCTATGGACATGATCGAGGACTTGATGATCGGCGCGAATGAAACGGTTGCCCTGGCCCTTTCCGCCGCTCACCGGTCTTCGCTGCGCCGGGTCGTCCGCTCGCCCGAGCGGTGGGAACGAATCGTCGAGCTGATCCGTCAGCGCAGCGCGCATCTGCCATCGCCCGTAGAGCTTCCCGCACAGCCGGACGCAAAGGCGCTCAACAATTATCTGACCGGAGAACGCGTGCGCGATCCCGATGGCTACCCGGACCTCTCACTGGCCATTATCAAGCTGATGGGCGCTGGGGAGTACGTTCTGGCGCGTGGCGATGATCCGGACCCGCCGTCTCATTTTGCCCTGGCCGCACACGACTATGCGCATTCCACGGCACCCAACCGCCGTTTTGCCGATCTTGTTGCGCAGCGGCTCGTGCATGCCATGCTGCGCAATCAACCCGCACCCTATAGCGACGAAGAGCTCCAAGCGATTGCAGCGCACTGCAACGAGCGCGATGCGGCGGCACGAAAGGTGGAGCGCGCCATGCTGAAGCGGGCGCAGGCTGTGGCACTGGGCAACAGCATCGGTCAGCACTACCGCGCGATTGTCACCGGCGCTGGTCTTAAAGGAACCTTTGTGCGGGTCCTGCAACCGGCTGTAGAAGGTATGCTGGTCGGCGGCGCCGGCGGTCTCGATGTGGGTGACCGGGTGAATGTCCGGCTGGTGCACACAGATCCGGAGCGGGCCTTTATCGATTTTGCGAGAACAGACTAAACGGTCGCTGCCAGGGTCACGGCAAACCAGCCGTGCTCGTCCAACCAGGTTTCAGAGGTGCGAAAGCCGCTGGCCGCCAGCAGGGCATCCAGGCTTTCCGTGGTGAATTTGTAGCTGTTTTCCGTGTGGATCGTCTCGCCCTCCGCAAAGGGCACGTTCATGCCCAGTGACGGGATGCGCACGATCTGCCGGCGCGAGCTCTGCAGGTGCATTTCAATGCGGGAGGCCTCCGCATTCCAACGGGCAACGTGGCGAAAGGTGGAAAGATCGAAGCCCGCGCCCAGCTCCCGGTTGAGCCGCCGGAGCATGTTGAGGTTGAAAGCTTCCGTAACCCCACTCGCGTCACAGTAGGCCTCGGTCAGTATGGCTTCATCCTTCACCAGGTCGGTACCGAGCAGGAGCGAATCGCCCGTCTGCATCTGTGCCCGCAAATTGGCAAGAATAGAGACCGCCTCCTCCGGACTAAAATTGCCGATGGACGAACCAATGTACAGCGCCAGGGTTGGACCGTCGTGCGGCGGAATGTGCAGTGCGTCCGTCACATAATTCGCAATCTGCGGCTCCACCACTACGTCGTTCAGTGTGCGCTGTATGCCGGCGCAGGCCTCTGCCATAGCTGTCGCGGAGACGTCGATCGGGAGATACGGCGTGGTCCCCTGCGCACGTACCGCCGCGTCAAGCAGGATCCCTGTCTTGCTCGCAGAGCCGGCACCGAGTTCCAGAATGCGCAGCCTGCCGGGCCGCCCCGCCCGCGCGGCTGCGATCACCCCGGCAGCATACCCGCTGAAAATTGCGCGCTCCGTCCGCGTCAGGTAGTACTCGGGCAACACGGTGATGCGTTCGAACAGCCGTGATCCCTGCGCGTCATAGAAGAGCCATGGCGGCAGCGTTTTGGGAAACGCACCAAGACCGGATCGTACCGCCTCTGCAACCGCGTCCCGCGTTCGCTTTTTCGCGTCTGCCTCCAGCATTACGGAGGGCATGGGCTCAGCGGGCAGAGAGGGCACCGGCAGACCGAACGATCCTGCATCAAAAGGAGAAGCGCTCATAGATCACCAAAGGCGCGGGCGAGCCGGATTCCGGAAAACTGCCAGCGTGTCGATGGGGAGAAGAAGTTCCGGTACTCCGCGTGGATCTGGCTGACCGGCGTCGCGCACGAGCCGCCCCTGAGAACGATCTGGCTGGACATGAATTTGCCGTTGTACTCCCCCAGTGCGCCCGGCAGTGGACGGTATCCGGGATAGCCCGTGTACGGCGATGCAGTCCACTCCCAACATCCACCCAGCATCTGGCTGAGGCCAGGTCCGCTGGCTGGCTTGGGATGAAGCGAGCCAGTCTCTAGAAGATCGTTGCCGGCAATCTGTCCGGTGCAGGCGTTTTCCCACTCAGCCTCGGTGGGCAACCGGCATCCACGCCAGCGCGCAAACGCATCCGCCTCGAAAAACGAGAGGTGGCACACTGGCGTATGCAGCATGTCGCTGAGACCATGCCAGCCGCCCAGTGTGAAGATGCGCCAACCGGAACTGTCTTCAGAAGATCGCTGCCAGTACAGGGGGGCGCGCCAGTCTTCCCGCTCACAGGTGTCCCAACCCTCGGAGAGCCATAACTCGGGGCGGCTGTAACCGTCCGCATCCATGAAGTCGAGGTACTCCGCACAGGTGACGGTTCGATTCGCAAGCGCGTATGGCTGCAGGAAGACGGTGTGCCGCGGCGTCTCATTGTCAAAACAAAAATCGGCGGGATCGGCCGGATCCGGGCGATAGCCGATCTCTCGCAGTCCGCCCGTAAAGTCGACCCAGCGCTCCGGCTCGGCATCGGCCGCATCGGATGCCGCACCCTCGCGGTACACCGGGTGCAGCGGATTGGTATAGAAGGCATGCTTGATGTCGGTCAGCAGCAGCTCCAGATGTTGCTGCTCATGCTGCACACCGAGTACCGTCAGCCTCACCACAGCGTCGGACACATCCGGCGAGCGGAGCAGGCGCTCCATGGCCCGCTCCACATGGGCCCGATACTCGCGGATCATCTCCACCGAAGGCCGTGAGAAGGAGGCACGCAGCTTCTTCTCCGGGATCTCCTCGCCGAGCGACCGGTAGTAGCTGTTAAACAACCAGTAAAAATCCGGATGGAAGGCCTGATACTGCGTCCCGTGCGGCGAGAGCACAAAGGTCTCGAAAAACCAGGTGGTGTGTGCCTGGTGCCACTTCGCGGGGCTGGCCTCCGGGCAGGACTGCACCATCTGATCTTCGGCGGACAGCGTAGCGCACGTGGCCGTGGTGAGAGCACGCATCTCGCGAAACCGCGCTAGAACGGCTAGTGCGGCGGGCGCGGCAAGCGCGGCAAGCGCGGAAATAGAGGATGCCATTCTTTCTCCATGGGACTCCCGTTCGATGCCGCTCGCGTGTCCCACGTTCCAGGGATTGCGGGGGCGGCTTCTCGTGCTCGTCTCCGTCCGAAGAGCATAGCCACCGCAGCGCGCGTTGTCACTGCATCCGATGAAATTGGCGCTTCTCTGCATCGTGGCACAACGGCCATCGCGCGGATATACTCGTCGCATCGGTGATCCGGGCGAGAGCTATGCGACGGCTTGGTACCCAAAGGCACCTGCAAAAGAGGTGCGTCTTCCCTAAGACGTCTGTTCCGGATCCCGGTCAGCCCATCGCGCAGAAGGCGCACGAAACCTCCCGCGTCCGCGGATGGGCAGGCAGATTCACTCGGCAAATCACGAATCTGCCGGGCATCGTCATAACGGTGCTTGCACCGTCGCTCTGCCGCATCTGTGATCTGCCCCTCGATCAGGCGAAACGCTACCCGGTCTGCGCTCCATGCCTGGCTGAGGCTGTGGAGGCAGACCTCTCGCCTTTGTGCACCTGCTGTGGCGAATCGCTCGGCATGGAATCCGCGCGTGCAGCGCAGATCTCCCAGTTTCCCGTGGATCTCTGCCCGGCTTGTGCCGAGGACCGGCCGCCCTTTGTCAGCGCACGTGCGGTGGGTGCCTACCGCGGTACTCTGCGAGAGCTGATTCACCTGCTCAAGTACGAGTTCGTCCAGCCGGTTGCGAAACCACTCGGACGTAGTCTCGCTGAGATTGTCGCCGCCGGTCTGCCGCTGCAGCCGTGCACCGTGACGCTGGTCGCGGTACCGCTCTTCCGCGGCAAGCGGTCTTTCAACCAGAGCGCCTTGCTGGCCGACGCAGCTCTGCCCTGGCTTCGTCAATCCTGTCCCGGCTCCCGTTTTGAAACGCGCCATGAGCTTCTCAAGCGAACACGTTCCACGCGCAGCCATTTTTCGCTCTCCGCGCAACAGCGCCGCAAGAACGTCCGCGGTGCCTTTACCGCCGAAGATGTCCAGGGCCGGCACGTCGTCCTGGTGGACGACATTTACACCACTGGCGCAACTGCGATTGAGTGTACCCGCGTCCTGCTCGCGGCTGGGGCCGGCAGTGTCCGGATCGCCACTCTGGCCCGTGCACAGCAGGAGACTGCCATCCGTTGGCTGCCTTTGCAGGCGTCTTCCGGCCATCTCGTCTCCGCGGGCATCCCCGCATCCCCCTTGGAACGGCAACTACGACAGGAGCCCTGATTCATGCATGCCGCCGCCAAAGCCCGCAAACAGAAGTCGCTTGCCAAATGTCAGTTCACCAAGCCCGATCTATCCACGTGGTGCGCCACCCTCTCGCCACCCCACAGCAACTCCAAGACAGCGGCCGATTCGCTCGGCCAGCCACGTGGTGCCAGCAGCATGCAGACGCCGGTACTCGTTCTCAACGCGTCTTATGAGCCGATCAACATCTGCGGTGCCCGGCGTGCTCTCGTGCTCGTACTGAAGGGCGTGGCGCGTACCGAGGAGGAGCAGGGAGCCGTTCTCCACGCCGCCCGGTTGCGTATGCCCATGCCCTCCGTCATTCGCCTGCTGGAGTACCGGCGCATCCCCCACCAGACGCGCGCCCTGTCGCGCAAGAACATACTTCTCCGCGACCGAAACACCTGCCAGTATTGCGGGTGCGTCCTGACCAGCGGCGAGCTCACGCTCGATCACGTGCAGCCCCGGTCACGCGGGGGCCTGTCCACCTGGGAGAACCTGGTTGCCTGTTGCCACAGCTGCAACCGGCGGAAGGGCAATCAACTGCTGCACGAACTCACAGATATGCGCCTCATGCGGGAGCCTCGCCCATTTTCGCTTCACACCTCCCGCCACATCATGCGCATGCTGGGCTCTGGGGACGCGAACTGGCGAAAATATCTTTATTTTGAGGGCTGATGCAATCCAGCCTGGCCGCAGCCGCGTTCCTCTGACGCCATTGTGCGACGGAGACGCACCTGCTGTGGAATAAAGCAATATGCGGCGGAGCCGCACCTGCCGGAAGAGAGCAAACATCCTGCGGAGCCGCACCTGCTGAGAAAGGGAGCAACGCCATACCGGATTGCGCGTTATACTCGTAGGGCGAAGGAAAGGTGAAACTTCGACCGCTCTGGCCGTCTGGCGTGCTGCTTACGTCGGTAATCGCGCTGGATATTGCCTTGCTCTATCTTAGTGGCAGCTAGACATGCTGTAACTCCCACCTTAGTGTGACTCTTGCCTGGCGAAAGCTACCAGAGCTTGAGTTATCCGGAGTTACTCGTCTATGAAGCAGATGTCCCGTGCCGCCGTCCTCTCCGTTGCCATTGCAGGTATCCTCAGCGTTGGTCTGACTACACGCACGGTATCTGCATCGGAGCACGCCTTTACTAAGTCTGCTATGACTCACGGGACCATTCCCAGCTGCCCGCCATGGAACTCAGGCGGATGCGGTTACTTCGGCAAATAGCACGAAGAATTACACTTGCCTCGCGACCCTCGCTTGAGTACCCTTCATTATGGGAGTACCCGCGAGTGTCGGCCGAGGCAGTTTCATTTTCATTCGACATTTTTGTCCTCTTCCTGGGGATCGCCCTGAGTGTTTTTGTCAGGCGGGCGAGAGAACTCGGCCGGTATTGGCTTCTTGTCGCAGTTATTGCTACCCTAGAGCTTCCAGACGCAATCCTGCTCCTGCTCCGCTGGATGCACAGCTTCATCCCATCCCTGACAGCGAACGTCGCATACGCGATCTATTTCTGGGCCTACTACAGTTTGTATGCCGTCCAGGCTGCTGCCTCCATCCTGGTGATTCGCCATCTCTTCAATTCGGCCATGCGTCCCCTGAAGGGGCTTCATGACCTGGGGCAGATTATCTTCTACTGGGTCGCCGGTATCTCTCTCGCGCTTGGCGTTAGCGGTTCCTTTGTTCCGCACGACAGCTCCGTCGAGATGGTCATGGTGATCGTAACGCAGCTGATCCGTGCCAGCAGCATCCTCGTCTTGAGTCTGCTGATCTTCGTTGCTTTCTGTATCAAGCCGCTCGGTCTGTCCCTGCGCAGCCGCGTTTTTGGCGTGAGTTCGGGGCTATCGTTGATCGCCATCTCGAACCTTGTGTTGGCAGCCGCACTCGGTCAGCATCGAAGCGCAACTCCCTGGTTCTCGTTGGCACAAAGCCTGCTCCAATGCTCGGCCGAGGTGATCTGGATCGTCTACTTCGCCCTTCCCGAGCCGAAGCGGAAGTTCATCCTGCTTCCGACAACCTCACCCTTTCACAAGTGGAATCTGATCTCCGAGATGCTTGGGCATGATCCCGGCTATGTGGCCATCGGCGGTGTTGCCCCGGAGAACTTTGCCAGTGCGGAGATCGAAATCTTCCATCGGGCGTCGGCAAAGATGCCCAAGCTGGCCGTTCCGACTGCGCCCCAACCGGTCTCTCCAGAGGACTGGCTCCGCTCCGGCGACTAGTCCCGACGAGAGCCAGAACGCCCTCTCTTGGGAGCGCTGCATGGCATTGCGCGTGAGTCTTTAATACGCTCGGGAACGTCTAAAAACTGTGCTATCCTATGCTGCGATAGTGGAGTGCGCCTTCGTTGGTCCGGCCGTCACGTGGCCGTTCCACTCGCGCCGCGGTCTTAGTCACCGCACTTAGCCTCCCAATCCAGGCATACTCGCATCAATCCAGGGAGTGGTGTCGGTACGCCTTTTCGGTGCCGGCCGCCCCTCTGCAGACATTTTGGGAATGGAGCCAGACCAACTGTGGCTGACGAAGACGACAAGTTTGAAGAAGATGTAGACCGCATGATCGACTCCGGGAAAGAGAAGGGTTATCTCACCTACGGTGAGGTGAACGATCTCATCCCGGAGGGAATCACCTCTGCCGACGATCTCGATGACCTGCTTACCACCATCAACACCCAGGGCATCAGCGTTCTCAGCGGCGATGAAAAGTTCGACCGCGGAGACAAGTACGCCGAAGAGCAGGAAGAGGGCGACGACGTAGAGCTCGACCTGACCCCAGGCCAGCTTGAAAAGACCAACGACCCGGTCCGCATGTACCTGCGTGAGATGGGTACCGTACCTCTGCTTACCCGCGAGGGTGAGGTAGAGATCGCGAAACGCATTGAGCGCGGCCAGCTGCGCGTGATGAAGGCTATCTCACGATCCAGCATCGTTATCCGCGAGATCATGGGGCTCGGTGAGGACCTGAAGCGCGGCGTCCGCAATATTAAGGAAGTGGTCACCTTCGATGAGGAGGAACTCACCGAAGAGATCCTCACGGCACGCGTGAAGGCCACGGTAAAGCGCATCGATGCTCTCGTTGTGCACCAGACGGCGGCCGATGAGGCGCGCGAGAAACTGGACGGAGGCAAAGCGCGATCCAAGAAGGAGGAGCGCCGGCTCCAATGGACCATTGGCCGGGAACGCGTCATGGTCACCCGGATCGTGCGCGAACTCAAGTACACGAATGGCGAGAAGAAGCGGCTTCTCGACAAGGTCAATAAGAGCGTTGACAGTATGCGAACACTCGAGCGCCAGATCCGGCAGCTCGATCAGAAGTTCGATGCCTCGAAATCCGAGGAGTTGAAAAAGGAATACCGCAGGCAGCAGAAGAACTGTCGCACGGACCTTGAGCGCCTGGAGCAGGAAGCCGGCCTGACCGTAGCCGACCTCAAGCAAACCCAGCGCGAGATGGTTCAGGGCGACATGGACGCCGAGCGCGCCAAGCGAGAGCTGATCGAGGCAAACCTTCGGCTTGTCGTGTCCATCGCGAAGAAATACACCAACCGCGGCCTGCAGTTTCTTGACCTGATTCAGGAGGGCAACATCGGCCTGATGAAGGCGGTGGACAAATTCGAGTACCGCCGCGGCTACAAGTTCTCCACCTATGCAACATGGTGGATACGCCAGGCCATCACGCGTGCTATCGCCGATCAGGCCCGCACCATTCGCATCCCGGTACACATGATCGAGACAATCAACAAGCTCATCCGGACCAGCCGTCAGCTGGTGCAGGAGCTTGGGCGCGAACCCTCCTCGGAGGAGATCGCCAAGCGCATGGACATCCCTGTCGCGAAGGTTCGTAAGGTCCTCAAGATCGCGCAGGAGCCCATCTCGCTCGAGACGCCGATCGGCGAGGAGGAAGATTCGCACCTTGGTGACTTCATCGAGGACCGCATGGCCGTGTCGCCGTCCGACGCGGTTATCTCGGTCAACCTGAAGGAGTACACCTCACAGGTATTGCGAACTCTCACCCCACGGGAGGAGCGTGTCATCAAAATGCGCTTTGGCCTGGAGGATGGCTCCGAGCACACGCTGGAAGAGGTGGGCCAGAGCTTCCAGGTGACACGTGAGCGTATCCGGCAGATTGAGGCCAAAGCCCTGCGTAAACTTCGGCATCCCAGCCGCAGCCGCAAGCTGAAGGCCTTTGTCGACGGCGTCAAAGAGTACTAGCAATAAAATCCTGCAGACAAGGAGGGGCTCCGGCGGCGGAGTTCCTCCTTGTTTATGCCAGCTCTGCGCGCGTGTACGCTGAGTGCATGGCAAAGGCGGATAGCGCCGCGGTGCTGGAAATCGAAGGCCGCGAGGTACGCATCTCGAATCCGGACAAGCTGTACTTCTCGCGGGAGGTGCAGGTCACCAAGATGGATCTGGTGCAGTACTATCTCGCCGTCGCCCCTGGCGCTCTGGGGGGCATACGCGACCGGCCTATCGTGTTGAAGCGCTTCGTGAACGGAGCGGAAGGCGAGCCGTTTTATCAGAAACGCGCACCCGAAGGGCGGCCGGCCTGGCTGCGCACGGTGACACTGTCCTTCCCCTCCGGACGAACAGCGGAGGAGGTCGTGGTGGATGATGCCGCCGGTCTCGCGTGGATTGTGAACCTCGGATGCATGGAACTGCACCCGCATCCGGTGCGCACCGGGAACCTCGACCACCCGGATGAGCTTCGCATCGACCTTGACCCCGGACCGGGCGTGCCGTGGGAGGATGTGCGACGGGTGGCGCTCGAAGTGAATGCGCTTTTGCGTGAGCACGGCCTGACGGGCTGGCCAAAGACGAGTGGTTCACGAGGCATGCACGTCAATGTCCGGATTGAGCCCCGCTGGAGCTTTACAGAGGTACGCCGGGCAGCGCTTGCGCTCTCGCGCGCGGTGGAGCGGCGCGCTCCCGGCCTTGCGAGCTCCAAGTGGTGGAAGGAGGAGCGGCAAGGGGTTTTTCTCGATTACAACCAGAACGCGAAGGACCGCACGACGTGCTCGGCCTACTCCGTGCGACCGTTGCCGGATGCGCGCGTGTCGGCACCGCTCACATGGGACGAGGTACCGGCGGCAGAGCCGGGCGACTTCTCCGTGCTTACGATGCCCCGGCTCTTCGCCGATCGAGGCGACCCTCACGCGGCGATGGATGAAGCCGCCGGCAAGCTGGATGCCCTGCTTGAGCTGGCCGCTCGAGATGAGGCCGAAGGTCTCGGGGACGCACCCTGGCCGCCTCACTTCCGCAAGATGGAAGGCGAGCCGAAACGGGTTCAGCCGTCCAAAGCCGCGAGCACAGGAATACCCGCGGATGAGGCCACCGCCGCCGGTTCCCTTCAGGGCGCGGGCAATAAGGCCTTTGCGGAACAGTTTGGGGAGGGCTTCGGCGAGAAGCGCTTTCGGCGCGGAACGCAGCGCAAAAAGCCAGCTGTAGCCGCACATAAGAGTCTCAGCGAGAGCTCCGCCGGTGAAACGTCTGCAGGCGCGGGTACGGCCTCCTCCGAGGCTTCGGGGCAGATAGCCGAGCAGTCCACTTCGCCGGCTCCAGCGAAACCAGCCTCGCGTGGCAGGCAGTCAAAGATGCCACTCGTGATCGTCTCGCAGTCCGAGAGCAAGGCAAATGCTGAGGCGGGACTGGAGCGGTGGAAGATGCGGTATCCCCAGGCGGCGGCACTGCTGGCGGTGGATGATGTGCTGGTGGATCGCATGCGTGGCACGGCATACGTCTGGTACCGCATCCGCGTCAACCTGCGGCACGTCCCGGAGGCGTTGCGTCCGCCGCAGGAGACGCCGGATCCGGACGAGGATCCAACACGAGCGTGGCGTGGCTGATCCCCTGCTAGATGTCGACGGCTGCATGGTAGAGCCGCTGCCGTGCGATGTAGAGCGTGACTGCCGGTGTCAGCATCCGGCCGCAGGAGACGCCGACGCGGAGCCGCTCCCGTAAGCCTGTTGCAGAGATATCCTCCTCGAGCGTCTCCAGCCGGTGCACGTGCCGGAGCTGATCCGGTGTGAGCATCAGCGGCGACAGGTCGTCCAGGGAGAAGCCTGGCCGGGAGACCACGATCCATTCCGCGCACGCCAGCAGGCGATCCGGCTCTCGCCATTTGCGGAGCGTCAGGAAGCTGTCGGCGCCGGCGATGCTGAACAAGGCCGCTTCTGGGTAGAGATGTTGTACGGCTTCCAGGGTCTCAAACGTGTAGTTGGGAGAGCCGTCGGCGTGCGGCGCATCGGCCTCACTCGCCTCCAGGCGCGGGTCTTCGGCACACAGCAGCCGTGTCATAGCGAGCCGGTCCTCGTAGCTGCTGTGTGCGTCCTTAAGTGGCTGACGGCCTGTCGGTACCAGCAGAACCCTGTCGAGATGGAAGGCTTCTGCCGCGGCCTGAGCGACCCGGAGGTGCGCCGCATGCGGCGGATCGAAGGAGCCGCCGAAGTATCCAAGGCGCTTCCTCTGCGGAGGCTCTGCGCCGGGCGCGTCTCCGGCGACGGTGCCGGGAGACTGCCTTTCTCCCTGGTCGTGGGGTGCCATGCGCTAGCGGTCACCGTCGAGCAAAGAGCCGAGCACGCCACCAACAACACCTCCGGCGATGCCGCCGCGAGCTACTTCGCCGCGCGCGCCCGGCAGGTACTCCTGCAGCTGGTGCGCCAGGTTGCTCAGAGGCAGGGTCTGGAGCCAGATGCGGCCTGGGCCGGTGAGCGCCGCCAGGAAGAGGCCGTCGCCACCAAAGATAAGGTTGCGAATGCCGGGAACACGTGTGATGCCGAAGTGGATGGAGCTCTGAAAGGCGCCGACGTGGCCTGGGTGGACGCGGAGGGTTTCCCCGGGTTGCAGATCGCGGACGACAACCTCGCCGGAGAGCTCGAGCCACGCGGTTCCCGAGCCCGTAACGCGCTGGAGCAGGAAGCCGTCACCGCCGAAGATGCCCGCGCCGAGCGACTGCTGGAAACCGACACCGAGCTGGATGCCTGCCGTGCCGCACAGGAAGCCGTGGCGATGGATCATGTACTCCGGCCAGCCTGCACCGCCGTGGAGCTCGACCGGAACGATGTGGCCGGGCACCTTGGTGGCGAAGGCGATCTCGCCGGGGGCGCCTTGCGCGGTGTACTCCGTCATGAAAAGGGTTCCGCCGCCGGCGACGCGCCGGAGGGCACCGAGGATGCCACCGCCGCCGCCCATCTGCGTGTGGGTGGACATGCTGATCGAGGCGGACATCCAGCTGAGCTCGCCTGCCTCGGCGATGACGGACTCACCCGGCTGGAGAAGGAACTCCAGGGCGGGCATGGTGGTTCCATGGGTACGTGTCTGCATCCTGCTTTGCTCCCCCACTCCCGTCCGCAAATCGTAAGATCTTGTGAGCACACGCGTCGGGCTTCTGTATCACGGCAAAACTCTGCTGAGAGAGAGTTTATCTGCAAAATCCTGATGGGAAGCGGGTTGAAGAAGAGCGGTGAACGTGAGGCGGCCCGTGCCAACCGGCGTTCGCGTCTGTTCCAGACAGTCGCTCTCGTGATCTGTTTGCGAAGAAGGCAGTGCCACGCTGCAGAGGACTTCTTCGGATTCGATGGCTGCTCCAGGGGTGGCTACAAACAAATGGAGGAGGATGGGCGAAGATAGAAGTGAGGCTGCCAGGGTTCAAGAGGCTTGGCCCTGGGCTGTTACGGATCGCGCCTTCAGCGCAGTGCATTTGACAAAGGATGGGATGCGTTTTGGCTGAGCGAGAGGGCATGCGGATCTGGAAGCGGGGAGGCCGGCGGGTGTGGGGTGGCATCACAGCGGTAGCCATATGCGTCTTTGCGAGTGCGGCGTTAGGCCAGGATGCATCGCCTGCGCCGGTGCCGGCGGAGCAGCCCACCTTTATGAAGCTGTTGAACGAGCATGGCAAGCACAACCTGGAGGATGAACGCTGGAACGCCTACGGGCAGTTCACGTACATCTATGGCTGGAAGCAGGCATTTCAGGCGCCCTACACAAACCTGAACGGAAGCATAAACTCGCTGCTGCCGAATACGGAGCAGAGCTTTACCGGGTCGGCCACGCTGTATGTGGGCGCGCAGTTGTGGAAGGGGGCGGAGGTGTACTTCGTACCCGAGCTGATCGCGGAGAAGCCCTTGTCGCAACTGAAGGGCCTGGCTGCCGCGGTGCAGGATTTCGAACTGCAAAAAGGCGGCGCGGAGACGCCGTCCGTGTACGTATCGCGCGTTTACCTGAAGCAGACGGTCGAGCTGGGCGGAAGCCCGGTAAAGGTGGACTCGGGACCAACACAGCTGGCGAAAACGTACCGGTCGCGCAGGCTGGTGTTTGAGGCCGGCAACTTTAGCATTCTCGACTTCTTCGACAAGAATGCACTGAATGTGGATCCACGGCAGGGCTTGTTCAGTCTTGCGTTCCTGACCTATGCGGCATACGACTTTGCATCCAATGCGCGCGGGTACTCCTGGGGTGCGGTGTCCGAGCTGTACTGGGATGACTGGGCGGTGCGTTTCGGACGGATTACGCCGCCCAAGGACCCGAACCAGTTGCCGGTGGACTTCCGGTTGCTGAAATACTACGGCGATCAGCTTGAGGTGGACCATAAGCACACGATCCATGGGCAGGATGGCCGGCTCCGTGTGCTTGGGTACCGCAACCACGAGAGGATCGGGAGGTTCGGCGATGCCGTTGCGGCGTTCCGGGCCGACCCGGCGAAAAATGCAACCACATGTCCGGGATTCAGCTACGGATCGGGCAATGCCGGTGCGCCGGACCTGTGCTGGGTGCGCAAGCCGAATGTGAAGCTGGGCATCGGCGTCTTCGGCGAGCAAACGGTGTCCAGGAGCCTGGGCGTCTTTGGCCGAGGCATGTTCTCGGACGGCAAGGCCGAGGTGGATGCGTACACGTCAGCGGACCGGTCGTTCTCGCTGGGTACGCTGGCGAAGGGGTACCGGTGGCACCGGCCGCTGGACACGCTGGGCGGCGGGTACAACGCCGCGTGGATCTCGACACCGCACGCAACGTACCTGGGACTCGGTGGCGTAGATGGTTTTGTGGGAGATGGACGCATCCGGGCGGGTGCAGAGCAGACGCTCGACGCGTTCTACACGGTGAACTTCCACAAGGGATTGTGGCTCTCCGGGGACTATCAGCGGGTGGTGAATCCAGGGTTCAACCGGGACCGGGGACCGGTGGACATCCTAAGTGTGAAGTTGCACGGGGAGTTCTAGAGGCAGGTGCAGGCGAAAGGTGTGAAGGGTAAAGAGGTAGAAGTGAAAAGTTGCAGGCGATAGAAGAGGTTTGCGAAGTGGAGGAGGATGGGGCGACTCTCCCTAGATCGGCGGGCTTGCTTTGATGGAGCGACGGTTTGTGGAGGCGAACGGACTTCGGTTTGAGGTGCTGGTGTCAGAGCCGCCTGTCCCGATCAAGGATGCCGCCAGCGAGGTACCGCTGGCAATCTGCCTGCATGGCTTCCCGGAGGTGGCGGAGAGCTGGCTGGAGCAGATGGAGGTGCTGGCCGGTATGGGGTACCGGGTGTGGGCACCGAACCAGCGTGGCTATGGGCTGAGTAGCCGGCCCGGACAGATGCAGGCGTATGCGATCGAAGAGTTGATGGCCGATGTGGCGGGACTGATCGACTTGGCGATGGAAGAGGTGCCGGAGGACCGCCGCCGCGTGGTGCTGCTGGGACATGACTGGGGCGGAATCGTTGCGTGGCTGTTTGCGGTGCGGCGGGTACGTCCGCTGGAGCGGCTGGTGATTCTCAACGTGCCGCATCCCGCATGCTATGTGCGAAGCCTCTGGCGCAGCCGGCAGATATGGCTGTCGTGGTACGTGGCGCTGTTCCAGATGCCATGGCTGCCGGAGTGGCTGCTGGCGCGGGATGGAGCAAAGCGCGTACGAGAGAGCCTGCTGAGAACGTCCACGCGGCCGGAGCGCATGCCACCTTCGCTGCTGGACGTGACGCAGAGGAACGCCGCGCAACCGGGCGCCTTGAAAGCAATGATCAACTGGTACCGAGCCTTCGGGAGGGGCGGCGGGCTGTGTCGGCAGATGCGGCTGGACTTCCCAACAATCGAGGTGCCGACACTGCTGTTGTGGGGCGAGGCGGATGCGTTTCTGCTGCAGGCGACCACGGAGGGCACGCACGACTACGTGCGAAGGTGGCAGATGCGAGCTCTAGCGGGCATTTCG
>CAXTSF010000012.1:17457-29695 GCA_964246865.1 uncultured Terriglobus sp. | reverse complement strand
AGCTCCACTACAAGGAGCCCATGCTCCTCGCCCGCAACACCGGCAAGGGCTTCGTCGACATCTCCCGCGAGTCAGGCCCCGCCTTCCAGCAGCCCTGGGTCGGCCGTGGCATGGCTGTAGGCGACCTCGACAACGATGGCCGCCTCGACGCCGTCATCTCCACCAACGACGGCCCCGCCCACATCCTTCACAACGAGACTGGCACGCCCAACCACTACGTCACCCTAGCGCTCACCGGCCATAAGAGCAACCGCGACGCCATCGGTGCCGTCGTCCGCATCCGCGCCGGCAAATCCGACCAGTACGCCACCGTCTCCACCGCCGGCAGTTATCTATCTTCCAATGACAAACGCCTCCACTTTGGCCTCGGCTCCGCCGTTACCGTCGACGAGATCGAGATCCGCTGGCCGTCCGGCACCGTTCAGCATCTCGGCTCGGTCAAAGCCGACGGAATCGTCAACATCGACGAGCCTGCTTCTACGCCGAAGTAAGCTGCCCTCGGCCTCACCAAGGCAATAGCCTGCGCTCGATGCGCAATCCTCCATTCGATGGAGGTCGTAGCCATCCATTCGAGTGGTTTTCGATTGACACCGCTTACATCCAGTGCGTACTATCGCTTTTTGTCAGACCAGAACTCAGCCAGGGAGAATGCTCCCGCATCTGTAATCGCTTTCAGCAAGGGATTCTTGCACAAAGCGCATCCCGTACCAACCGACCATCGCACCACCTTTGGAGGACTTGTGAACCGCACCCAAAAGCTCTGCCGCCTCGGCATAGCACCCGTGGCCATTACCCTTGCCGCTGGAATCGCCTTCGGCCAAACCAACCAGGGACAGATCTCCGGAAATGTTTTCGATCCTTCCGGCGCCCAGGTGGCCGGAGCCACCGTCACCGCCAAAAACGAACAGACTGGCTCCACCTACAACGCCACCTCCACCTCCGCTGGCTCCTTCCGCTTCCCCTCCATCGAGCTCGGCACCTACACCATCACCACCAACGCCCCTGGCTTCCAGCAAACCGTCAACACCGGCGTCGAAGTCCGTGTTCAATCCGTCACCGCTCTTGATGTGCGACTAAGCCTCGGAAGCGGCACCGAATCGGTCACCGTCCAGTCCGATGCACCTGCAGTAGAGACGCAATCGTCAGACACCGGCGGAACCGTCAACAGCCGCCAGATCATCGAACTGCCCCTCGCCCTCGGTGGTGTCGGCGCGATGCGCTCTCCCGAATCCTTCGTCTTCCTCATTCCAGGCACCGCTGGTCCTGGCACTGGAAACAGCAATAATGGCATCTTCATCTCCAAAATCGGCGGCGGCCAGAACTTCGGCAATGAGATCCTTCTCGATGGAGCCTCGCAGACCCGCTCTGAGAATGGCTCTTCCTTCGACGAAGAGGCACTCTCCGTGGAGGCTATCTCCGAGTTCAAAGTCACCACCTCGACGCCGCAGGCTGAATTTGGTCGAACTACCGGCGGTATTGAGAACTTCGTCACTAAGTCTGGGACCAACACTTTCCACGGCTCGGCTTTCGGTATCTTCCGCAATGAGTTCCTGGATGCAAACGACTGGTTCAATAACGGTCGCAAGGCTTACTACACCAGTGTTGGCGATACGGCAGACGCAAATGCCAATCGCCGGCCCTCGGACAAGCAGTATGACTTTGGTATCAACGCGGGAGGCCCTCTCTCAATCCCGCACCTGTACAACGGCAGGGATCGCACCTTTGGCTTCTTTTCCTGGGAGCAATTCCGCCTCACCGGTGGCGGCGTTGCTGTCAGCACTGTGCCAACTGCACTCGAACGCTCCGGCGACTTCTCCGACCTTCTCATCAACGGTTCAAACGGCCAGATCAATCCCTGCGATGGCACGCCCATTTTGAATGGCCAGATTTTTGACCCGGCTACCACCCGCACCGTCAATGGCATTCGCTGCCGCACAGCCTTTGCAGGCAATCGCATACCTGCAGCGCGCTTCAGTGCGGTAGGTCAGAAGATTGCAGCGTTCTACCCGCAACCAACCAGCCCCGCACTGAACAACAACTTCTCACTTGCCTCCTCTTCAGCACTCTTCAATACGACTTACACGATCCGTGTCGATCACACCATTGGCCAGCACGACAAGCTGTTCGGCACCTATAGCAGCCGCGAGAACACCCGAAACAACCCGCAGAATCTCACGCTGCCCTCCCCCGTTGACCCGAATGTGCAGACGCAGGACTTCATCACCCACTTCGGTCGAGCCGGCTGGGATCACACCTTTACTCCCAACATCCTGAACCATCTCAATCTCGGCTTCAACCGATCCAACTCAATTAACGGCTCCATCTCCGCCGGCACCGGTGTCAACTACAACCCACAGCTCGGCACTCCGTTCGCCGCTGGCTTTCCGCGAGTGGATGTGGCCGGCTATGTCTCGCTCAGCCGCAACCAGAACGATGACAACATCGACAATGGCATCCGCTTCAACGACGCCGTCAGCTGGCAGAAGGGCCGCAACAGCTTCAAATTCGGCTTTGACTACCGCTACCAGCAGTACTCGCCTCTGGCCCGCCCGCAGATCAATGGCTTTCTCAGCTTCCAGGGCGCGCAGACCAAGGCCACTCAGACTGGTACCTACCAGAACGGCACAGGCAACGGCTTTGCAGGCCTTCTTCTCGGCTCGGGTGACAACGCTCAATCGCTGCTCCCAGCGAGCCAGCCTCGCTGGATCTCGAATTACTGGGCAGGCTTCATTCAGGATGACCTTAAGATCTCCAACAGCCTCGTTCTTAATCTCGGCCTGCGCTATGACATCGACCAGCCGCGCAGCGAAGCCAAGAATCGCACCTCCAACTTCAGCCCCACTGCCATTGATCCAAAGACCGGCACGCCCGGCGCTCTCATTTTTGGAACGACGTGCACCAACTGCAATCCTCGCTGGGCAGACACTTATTACAAGGACATCGCGCCCCGTGTGGGCTTTGCTTTCTCGCCCACTTCGCTGAGCAACAAATTCGTCGTCCGCGGCGGTTTCTCCGTCCTCTACGGGCCCATGCTATACAACGATTTCGGCGGCTCCACCTTTGCTGGCTACACGAACCAGAATGTTCAAAACTCGAACGGCTTCGATCCGGCCTTTACTCTCGATGCGGCATCCGGCAGCGGCGGCATAACTACCCCAGCCGCTACTACTAACCTCGATCCCGCCTACTTTGACAACGGCAACGCCAACGCGCCGCGCTTTGTCGGCGGCAGCTACATCAAACCGTCTTACGGACGCCCCGCTCAAGTAAATCAGTGGAACCTGCAGGTGCAGCAGGAACTCTCCAAAGACCTCATCATGACGCTCGGCTACATCGGCTCGGCTGGCGCTCACCTGCGCTCCGGAATCGAAAACATCAACAACGCCCCTAGGACGAGCTTTGCCCTTGGCGACCGGTTGCTCAACTACGACCTCAACACCAATGGCGTGCGCGCTCCCTACACCGGCTTTAACGGCAACGTGCAGCAGGCGCTTCGGCCTTTCCCGCAGTATGCCTTCATTGCCACAGATTGCTGCCTGCAAAACGTTGGTCACTCCTCCTACGAGGCGTTGATTGCCAGCCTGGAACGACGCTTCTCGCAGGGTCTAAACCTGCAAGCCTCTTACACCTGGTCCAAGTCCATCACCAACGCGGATTCATCTCTGCCAGGTATCAACGGTGGTGTTGTCCAGATTCAGGATCCCTTCAATTCGAAGAGCCAAAAGGCTCTCTCCATCCAGGACATTCCGAATACTTTTGTCGTCAGCTACATCTATGAGCTGCCGTTCGGAAAAGGCAAGCCGCTCTTCAACTTCAACAACACCGTTGCGCGCTCGCTCATCAGCGGCTTTGAGATCGGTGGCGTCCAGCGCTACCAGTCTGGTGAACCCATCTCCTTCGGTCGCAATCCGGATGGCGGCTGCGGTGGTGCAACCGGCATACCTGGTTGGGACAATTGCATCGAGTACACGCGCATTCCTGGCTCCAAGCTTGCCAGCAACGCTCGAAACGGTCACATCAATCCGTTCCGTAACCTGCAGCTCGGTGGTAAGGCTCTCGGACCGGATCCTAACGTCGACTCCGAGTTCAACGGCCTCTTACAGCCAACCAACCCGCAAGGGGCTTCGGACAACGCAGGCTATGCTGCATTGCAGAACAACCCTGCCTTCATCGATCAGAACACCGGGGACAACCGCCGTCTTCGTGCTGTCGTAGCAGGAACCGGCGCACTCGCTGATAACGGCGGCTACATCTTCGGAAACACGCCCCGCGTCACCAGCGAGCTCCGCAACTATCGCTACTACAACGAGGACTTCAGCTTCCTCAAGAAGACCCCAATTGGCGAACATGCAACTCTCTTCCTGAAACTCGAGATGCTCAACGCCTTCAACCGTCACATCTTCTCCTCACCCAACGGCAACCCGAATGCGACCGACTTTGGCGTTCCTACCGGCACTATCGACGGTCCTCGCCACATGCAACTCACCGGCCGCATCCAGTTCTAATCGGAACCGGACCGCCAACCGCGAAGGGCAGAGGCAACCACCTCTGCCCTTTCTCTTTCCTTCCGCGGGCCGCGAGGGCTCGCAACCCGCTCTTGGAGACACACCCCAATGCCTCTCCCCCGCACCTGCGTACTCGCCTTCCTGTCTCCTGCCTTCGTTGGTGCCTCAGCCCAGATCACCATTTCCGCGGACCTCTCCAAGCCCATTGCCATCGCCGTCACGCGCCCTGCAACCGCGCAGCCCATCCCGTCCAGCGTCTTCGGCTCCTTCCTCGAACCCATCGGCAAGTCTACCTACGGCGGACTCTGGGCCGACGCCCTCGAGAACCCCTCCTTCGAGAACGGCATGTGGTCCGTCGAGCAGACCGAGCGCCTCGTCCGCGAGCGGCCGAACCTGCGCCGCGCCTCCTCCCTCGGCCTTCCTATCCCCTGGGAGCCGCTCACCGACCTGGGAACACGCTATCTCCCCGTGATCGGCGACGCCGCCAACTCGGACGCCGCGCTCGAAATCATGTCGCTCCCCGGCAAGGAGGTCGGCATCCGCGAGCTCGTCTACCTGCCCACGCAGCGCGAGCTCACCTACACCGCCTCCGTCTACCTCAAGCACATCTCCGGCCCCACGGAGGTCACGCTCTCCCTCCTCCCGCGAGACCGCGCGGATCAGACGCTCGCGACCGCACGCATCGATGCCGCCGCCACGGAGTGGAAGAAGTACACCGTCACGCTCACCCTTCCCGCCGGCCGCGTCTACCCGCTGCAGCCGCTCGACTTCGCCATCGCCACCGCGAACGACGGCCGCGTCCTCGTCGACCAGGCGTCGCTGATGCCCGCCGACAATCTCGACGGCCTCGACCCGGATGAGGTTGCCATGGCGCGCGATCTCCAGTCGCCGCTCATCCGCTTCGGCGGCAACTTCACCTCCGCCTATGACTGGCACGACGGCGTCGGCCCGCGTGACAAGCGCCGCTCGAAGATCAACGTCTCCTGGGGCATTCCGGAATACAACACCTTTGGCACCGACGAATTCCTGCACTTCTGCCGGCTCATTCACGCCGAGCCGCAGGTCGCCCTCAATCTCGGTACCGGCACACCCGAACAGGCCGCCGAGTGGGTCCGCTACATCGACGACCAGTGGCCCGAGGTGAAAGGCGCACACAAGGGCGGCCTGCTCTGGGAGCTGGGGAACGAGCTCTGGGGCGACTTCCAGGTGGGCTATCCAAGCCTTGAGCGCGTCGCCGCCAAGACGCTGGCCACCAGCCAGGCCATCCGCAGGGTCGACCCGCACGCCCGGCTCATCGCCACCGGCGCGGACGAGGATCACTTCACCAACTGGAACGCCGCGCAACTCACCAGTCCGGCGGGTACCTTTGACTATCTCTCCACGCACTTCGTTGTGGGTGCCAACACTGTACTCCGCCAGCCGACCGCGGACTTTACCAGTGAGGCCGCGCTCGCCATGCCCTTCGGGCTCGCGAAGCAGATGCGTGCCATCCAGGAGCAGATCGACGGGACCGCACACAAGGGCAGGGTGCATGTCGCCTTCACGGAATGGCTCATGCACGCGCCCAACGGTGGGGATGCGCCCTCCTTCCAGAATCAGGGTGGGGCGCTCTTCGCTGGTGGCTTCCTCAACATGGTCCTGCGCAACAGTGACGTCGTGCCCGTCTCCGACATCACCGGCATCATGGAGTTTGCCGGCATCTGGAAGAAGCGCGGCGGGGGCTACGGCGCGCCCGCCTACTGGGTGCTGCGCGAATACGCCGGCACGCATCCCACATCGCTGCTCGCCGTCACGAACACCTCGCCCACCTATACCGTCACGAAGGGCACAACGCGCCTGCCGGAGATCAGCGACGTCCCTTACCTGGACATCACCGCGGCAAGCGCCGACGACGGTAAAACGCTGGTCCTCTTCTGCGTCAACCGCCACCTCGACCGGCCGCTGACGGCGGACATCGATCTCAGCGCGATCGGGGCCGGCGGACAAGCGGAGGTGCGCACCATCGCCGCCGAAAGCCTCAGCGTCAGCAATGACGAAGAGCAACCGGAGCGCGTCCATCCGGTGATCAGCGCCGAGCCCGCCACCGGCAAGCTGCACCACGTCTTTCCCAGCAAGAGCGTGACGGTGATCCGTATCCCGCTCAGCAAATAACAGAATGGATTGACAAGCTCTGGAGGTAAATGCAGGCGCTTCCATGCGGGCGCAGCCCGACCTCCACCCGAGGGTGGAGCACAGCCTCGTCTCTCTATCCCTATAATCACTTCCGTGACGAAGCGCAGCGCCCTGATGGTGCGGCTGCCCCTCCCCCAGGATCCGTGTTTATGCTCAGATTCACCTGCCTATTTGCCTGTCTCTTGATCTCCTCTCTCACTGCGGCCGCGCAAGCGCCCGGCAACAACGACCAAACGAAGCCCGTGGAGGGCTCGCAGCCGGCCTCCAACAGCGGCGTCGGCACCGGCGGCGCGCACGCTGCGATCCTGGACAGCCAGAACCGTCCCATCACCGCGGGCGGCTTCGTCAAGTCGGGGCCGATCGTCTTTCAGGATGTCGCCGCGAAGGCTGGCCTCAACAGCTTCCACCATCAGGTCGGCACGGAAGATCTGAAATACATCATTGAGACCATCGGCTCCGGCGTTGCCCTGCTGGACTACGACAATGACGGTTGGCTCGACATCTACCTGGTGAACGGCAGCACCTATGAGGCGCTGGACGGCAAGGCCAGGGCACCACGAGCCGCGCTCTTCCACAACAACCATGACGGTACCTTTACCGACGTGACGGAGAAGGCCGGTGTCACAAACGAGCGGTGGGGTGTCGGAGCCGTCGCCGCCGACTACGACAACGACGGCTTCCCCGATCTCTTCGTCTCCAACTATGGCAAGTGCCGGCTCTACCACAACAACGGCAACGGCACCTTTACCGATGTTGGTGAGAAGGCTGGCGTCGCCGTGCAAAGCTGGTCCACCGGCTCCACGTGGGGCGACTATGATGGGGACGGCAAGCTGGATCTGTTCGTGCCGGGGTATGTGCACTTTGAGGTGGACAAGCGGCCGCCCAGCACCTCGGATACCTCGCCCTGCAACTTCCGCGGCGTCAAAACCATGTGCGGGCCGCGCGGCCTGCCCGGCGAGGGCGACCACCTCTTCCACAACAACGGCGATGGCACCTTCACGGACGTCAGCGTGAAGGCCGGCGTCCAGGACAAGGCGCACTATTACGGCCTCGCCTCGCTCTTCATCGACGTTAACGGGGATGGCAAGCCGGACCTGCTGGTGGCCGACGATTCCACACCCAACTACCTCTACCTGAACAAGGGTGACGGCACCTTTGAGGACGCCTCCTTCGCGTCCGGCTACGCCCTGAACGAGAGCGGACGCGAGACCGCGTCCATGGGCATCGCCGCCGGTGACATGCAGCACAATGGCCGGATTGACGTCTACAACACCACCTTCTCGGACGACTATAAGCCGCTCTACCAGAACGATGGCGAGGGCAACTTCACCGATGTCTCCTACCAGCTCGGCATTGCCGAGCCCACGGTTCCGTTTCTGGGATGGGGCACCGCCTTTTTTGACTATGACAATGACGGCTGGCTCGATCTGCTGTTCGCGAATGGGCACGTTTATCCGCAGGCCGACAGGAACAACTGGGGCACCAGCTTCAAGCAGCGTGCCATCCTCTTCCACAGCGACAAGGGCAAGCTGGAGCTGGTGCCTGCCGTCGAGGGCACCGGCCTGGCAAAGCTGGCGGCGGCACGCGGTGTGGCCTTCGGTGACCTTTTTAATGATGGCAAGGTGGACGTGGTAGTAAACAACATCCATGACACGCCATCACTCTTCCGCAACGTGGACGCCAACAGGAATCACTGGCTTGAGCTCAAGCTGGTGGGCACGGGCAAGAGCAACCGCGACGCCATCGGAGCGCGCGTTTACGTGACCGCCAACGGCTTCCGGCAGCGCGCCGACGTCATCGCCGGAGGCTCCTACGCCTCATCGCCCGATCCGCGCCCGCACTTCGGCCTTGGCTCCGCAACCGCCCTCAACAAGCTCGAGATTCAATGGCCCGACGGCACGAAGGAAGAACTGAAGGTGCCCACGGTGGACGCCATCTACACGATCACGGAAGGTAAGGGCGTGAGCTCCGGACCGGCCCCGGCACTGCAGCCCCGGCCCGGTAAGACATCGGCGCAGCGCTAGTCCCTTCCCTCGTAGTCACCCAGCTTTCTCTGTACCGGGTTCCGTTCGCCGCGCCCCTGCGGCTGCGATGGCATCAAGCCTCGGTCATCATCGCAGTTCGGGAACCCTCCGCTCTTTCCCATCCTGATTGGGGAACCCTGTATGAGCCATTCGTCGGGCGATCTGCCTCACCAGTTAGCAGAAAATTCACATCCCATCGATGCCCCGCCCTGGGGATGGCTGGTATCAAGGTGTTCGAGGTACTTCCCCCATGAACACCCGCTCTCTTGCCATTGCCGCCGTTGCCGCAGCCGTGTCGCTCTCTACACTTGCCCAGGATCGAGAGGACGTTTATCGTCGCGAACGTTCTCCCTTCAAGCACGTACTGCTGATCAGCGTCGATGGAATGCACGCGGTTGATTTTCGCAACTGCGCCAACGGCATCGCCGGCGTCAACGGCGGCCGGCCTTACTGCCCGAATCTCGCCGCGCTCGGCCAGACTGGCGTGAACTATGTGGCCGCCAGCACCTCCAAGCCGTCCGACTCATTCCCCGGCCTTACTGCGCTCACCACGGGAGGGACGCCCAAGTCTACCGGCGTCTACTACGACGTTGCTTATGATCGCTCACTGGATGCGCCAGCAAAGACCACCGGCAACGGCGTGCAGGCGGGGCCATGCACACCCTACGCCGCACCCACCGGCACCACGACGGAGTATGAGGAGGGCATCGACCTCGACCAGTCCAAGCTGAACGGCGGCGCTCCGGGGGCGAGCCTCACCGATGGCGGCATCGCATCCATCGACGTGCGCCGTCTGCCGCGCGATCCGAAGGCAGGCTGCGCGCCGGTCTACCCTTGGGACTTTGTCCGCACCAACAGCATCTTCAGCGTCATCCACCAGGCAGGTGGATACACGGCCTGGGTGGACAAGCACCCCGCCTATTCGTCGCTCGCCGGCCCTGGCGGCAGGACGTTGAATGACTACTACTCTCCCGAGATCAACTCAAACGTCGTCCCCCTTCCGGGTGTAGTCACGCCGCTCGGCGTGTCCTGCGCCAGGGTTGTCGATCCCTCGCAGACCGGCGCATGGGTCGACAGCTTTCAGAACATCCAGTGCTACGACACGTTGAAGGTCAACGCCATCCTGAACCAGATCAACGGCAGGACGCACAACGGTCAGGCAGCGCGTGTTCCTACCATCTTTGGGATGAATTTTCAGGTGGTCAGCGTTGGGCAGAAGCTGATTGAAAAAAACGTGGCCACCGGCGGATACCTCGACGCAGCCGGCACACCCTCACCCTCCCTGCTGACGGAAATCCAATTCGTGGATGCGTCCATCGGCCAGATGATCACGGCGCTGCGCGACAACGGCCGGCTGAACCATACGATGGTGGTCATCACGGCAAAGCACGGCCAGGCACCCATTGATCCGAGTCGCTTTGTACCCACGTTGAAGCAGCAGAATGGCTCGACGCCGGCGACACTTCTGGATAACGCAGGTCTGCTGCCGCTCTCGGAAGCCCCATCGAACCCGGTCGGCATCGGTGCCACCGAGGACGACATCTCGCTGCTTTGGCTGAAGGACAGCGCGAAGACGCTCGATGCGGTCGGCATCCTCGAGAAGAACGGGCCTGCGATCAGCCTCGGCACCATCTTCTACGGTCCCACCGTAGCGCTGAACTACAACACACCTGGACTGCCGCCGTATGGTGACCCGCGCACGCCAGACATCATCGTGACACCGAACCCCGGTGCCATCTATACGGGCAGCAGCAAGAAACTTTCCGAGCACGGAGGCTTCTCGCACGACGACACGAATGTCATCATGCTCTTCTCCAACCCAAACCTCACACCGCGCACTGTCTCTGCCGCGGCAGAGACGACACAGGTCGCACCGACCATTCTGAAGCTGCTGGGCCTCGACCCCAAAAGCCTGGATGCGGTACGGCTGGAGGGCACGGCCGTTCTCTCCGATGTCGTCTCGAACGAGCCGCGCTTCGAGTAACGGCCCGTGCGTGGCAGCAAGCTTCCCTCCCCCAGAAGAGACAAGGGCGGGCACCTGGAGGTGCCTGCCCTTTTCTTGTGAGGGCGACTTAGGATAGACATAAGGGTCCGTCCTCCCCCGCCTTCACCCATGCCGATTGCAAGCCTCACCATTGAAATCGCCATTGAGCACGCGCAATCCCTCAAGGACCGTCGGCAGGTGGTGCGGTCGCTCAAGGACAGGCTGCGACACGGCTTCAACATCTCCGTCGCGGAGATGGACGATGCGCTCCTCTGGAATCGGGCGACGCTGGGCGTCGTCGCAATCAGTCATTCGCGCAGCTATCTGGAGGGCCAGATGCGCGAGGTGGAGCGGGCGGTGAACCGGCTTGCCATCGGCCTGGGTGCCACGGTGCTCGATGTCACGGCCGAGGTGCTGGACGAGATTTGACCCTCCTAGCGATGCTTCAGCTTCGGGTCGACTGCGTCGCCCGGGTCGGCTTCGCCCAGGTCGACACCGAACTTCTTTAGATCCTGCATGCTGAGCTGGCCTTTCAGGTGGACCAGGTTCAACTCCTGTGGCTCTGCGTTCAGAATCAGGATCTCCGTGATCTGACCCTCGCGATTGGTGCGGACACAGATGTCGTTCACCTCGTTCTCGTCCCGGTTGCGCACCACGTGCGACCACCCATTGCTGTCCAGCTTCTTGCGCAAAACGTCGAGGTCAGCCAGCGAGTAAACGCCCTTTTGCGCAAACTCGTAGTTGCGAATGTTCACAAGCTCCATCTTGCCCGCAAGCTGGCTGTATTTGCCGCCTTGCTTCCCGGAGGCAGCCATCGCAAGCATGTTTTTATCGAGCGAGACCTCGTTCGACTCCTTTGCTTTGACCGCCAGCTTCTCCAGGCCCAGCCCCTCGAAGAGGTCGTCTTTCACCTGTGGATCGTCGATCGACGCGACCGGAACCGCGTTAACCTGCGCCGTCATGTCCCTGCTAATGGAGAGCGCCAACAACAGCGCCGCTCCCGCGGATACGACTCGTTTATGGCTTGCTTGCTTCATGACTCGCGCCTCCTGTGGTGTCATCCTGCGTGGTGCTCTCCTGCAAGGCTCGTGTGTAGCGCCCTGCCGGTGAGCGGTCGATGTTGCCCTGTACCGACGCCAGCGCGTGATGCGTCAGCGCGAGCGCCAGGGTAAGCTGCGCGGTGGCCTGTTGCCGCTCCGCTTCCCGCACATGATGCAGATGCACCGCCTCGCCGCCGATGGTGAGGCACACAGCCGCTGCGGCCGCCCACCATCCAATCCTCGCGGCGGGAGCAAGGCGCCGTCCGCGATGCCTCGCGGTAGCCCGCGCCAGCACCCGGTCCGCAAACCCGGCGGGTGGGGGTATGTGGCGCAGGACCGTTTGCAGCTCCTTCTCGAAGTCTTCGCTACCGTGCACGCACAAACTCCTTCAGCGCAACCGCGCTTTTTCTTCGCAGCAGCACGAGGCCTCGCTGCAGATGGCTCTTCACCGTGGCAACCGTCTGCCCGGTCACCTCGGCGATCTCGTCGGGTAGCAGGTCCTCGCCGTAGCGC
>CAXTSF010000012.1:0-17447 GCA_964246865.1 uncultured Terriglobus sp. | reverse complement strand
GCAGAAGGATCGCTGCCCGCTGCGGCTCCGGCAGCGACAGCAGCAGGCGCTCTAGCGGAACGGCCACGTCGCCCGGCCGGCTGGGCGGCTCGGCTCCAGGGCTGACCGCAGAGCCGTGGAGATCGTCCCACTCCTCCGCCGCGGCCTCGGGACGCCGTTTGCGGCGGCGCCCGGCGTCCGTTGCCCGGTGCATCGCAACCCGCCGCAGCCAGAACCGGATATGATCTTCATTCCCGAGCCGCGGCATCCAGCTGTGGAGTTCCAGAAATACATCCTGCGCCACCTCCTCGGCCAGCGATGCGTCGCCCAGCATGCGCAGCGCAATCGAATACACCATGGACTGGTGCTCGAGGATGCATCGCCGGAAGTGCTCGTCGTCGCCGTTCAAGTAAGCCACTCACTTCCATATACGCCGTGTTTAGCGGAATGGAACGCAGTATCTTGGGACATCTCTTTGGGAAGCAGTGGCGAGCCAGTTTTGCTAACCTGAGATGTCAGAGCGAGCATGGCAGAGCATCGATCACGGGACCCCCACCGCAACCGCGTCGCGGAAACCCTGCGGGAGGAGCTCTCAATCATCATCGACGGCGAGTTGACCGATCCCCGCATCGGCTCTACCACAGTGACCGAAGTCGCCCTTGCGCCCGGCGGCAAGAGCGGCCAGGTGTACGTAGCCGTGGTGGGCGACGAGGAGCAGGAGTCGGCCACTCTGGAAGGCTTGCGCGCCGCACGTGGCTACATCCGCGCCCAGCTGATGGACCGCATGGGTGTGCGGCACCTGCCGGACCTGAACTTTCATATCGACCGCTCCGAGAAGATGACCGCACGCATGGACACCCTGCTGGACCGCATGAAAAAGAGAGAACGCACCTTTGCGGCGGGCCGCGCGAAACGGAGTGTCACGCCATCGTGATCCTGCCGGTCACCGATCCCGAGTACGTCCCCTACATGCAAACGCTGGATGTGGACGAAGCCGCGACGCTGGCGCTGTTGAACGCGCAGATCCGGGCAGGCGACCACTTCCTGGTGACCTCCCATGCCCGGCCTGACGGTGATGCCGTTGGCTCCGTGCTTGCCTTCGGTGAACTTCTGCGTGCCCTTGGGAAACGCGCCGATCTCCTGTTGGCAGACCCGGTGCCGAGCGTCTATCGCGCCCTGCCCGGTGTCCATCGCATCCGTCAGGCATCGACCGTCCACCCAAGCCAGTATGACGGTGCCATCATCCTTGAGTGCGACAGCACCTCGCGGACCGGCCTGGACGGCTGGGGCGATCTGCCGCTGATCAACATCGATCACCATGTCACCGGATCCCACTATGGCGGGCTGAACTGGATCGATGCGAATGCATGCGCGGTCGCGGCCATGGTCTATCGCGCCTCGCTCGCCATGGGCGTGCCCGTGTCGCCGGAGATGGCAACCTGTCTCTACGCGGCCGTGCTCACAGACACAGGCGCGTTCACCTATCCCGGCACCTCCGCCGACACATTCACCCTGGCGCATGACCTTATCCGCCGCGGCGCACAGGCCGACGCCGTGGCCCGGGACGTACTCTACTCGCAGCCGCCGGCACGCCTGCAGCTCCTGGGCCTGGCGCTCTCCCGCATGCGTACCGAAGAGGCCGTGGCGTGGAGCTACATCACGCAGGCCGATCTCGAAACCCACAACGCTACCGATGAAGATACCGAGGGCACCGTCAACTACCTGATCAGCATGGCAGGGATGGAGGCGGCGCTTTTCCTTCGGGAACTCCCCGGCCTGCCGGTGCGCTACCGCATCTCGCTGCGATCCAAGTCCTCGCTCGATGTTTCGAGCGTAGCCGCCCTGCACAGCGGCGGAGGTCACCGCAACGCCGCCGGCTGCACGGTGGACGGTCCCTATGACGCCGCCCTGCAACGGGTGCTGGGCGACCTGCAGAATGAGTCGAGACGTTTTGCATAGGCAGCAGCGCGTGCCCGGGAGTACAGCGGCTGCCTGCGCTTCCGCCCGCTCGCACCACTCTTCTTCCCTTCCCCATCTGCGAGTGCACTCGTTGTGAGCACCCTCAACGGGGACGACGGTCTGTTAGCCTCAGGGGCAGCGGTCGAGTCTGTGCAGAAGCCCCCACAGCGCGTCGCGGCGGGTGCCGCAAGCTCGCCTGCCCGGTCATGGTTGCGGCGGGCATGGCACTCCGCCACAGCATCCACCGTGCGGGAGCTCGTCCTCCTGTGCCTCATCACCCTGGTCCTGCTCGGCTTTGGCCTGGTGCCGCTCCACGTTGGTCAGGTGCATCTGTCCGATCCAAGCCTCGGCCTGGTCGGTGCCGACGAGCCGAGGTACGCCCAGATTGCCGTGGAGATGCTGGAGGTGCACGCCGCCGAGTGTCACGCCGTCCACGCCAAGGTTTGGCCCCGCTCTCTCGATCTCCGCGACCTGCGCGCCTCCTGGCAGTGCGCCTCCGCCGGCACCATCACACCGATCCTGTACGGCCATCCATGGCTAGAAAAGCCAGCCCTCTACTACTGGCGCACCATGAGCTTCTTCAAGGAGCTCGGCATTGCCGACTGGGTGGCGCGCCTGCCCTCGGCCAGCGGTGCCTTTGCCCTCGTGCTGCTCATCTTCCTGCACATGCGGCGCTTCCGGCCTGGCGGCCACATGCAGGCGGCCCTCATCACGGCTTCGGCCGCGGGCATCGTCGCCTTTGCCCGTGGTGCGTCCACAGACATGCAGCTGGCCGCACCCTTCTGCATCGGCATGCTCGGCTGGTACGCCTGGTATGAGACGGGCAAGAAGTTCTGGCTCTTTGACCTCTACTTCTTCGGCGCTCTCGCCATGCTGGCCAAGGGGCCGATCGCACCGTTTCTATCGCTCTGCATCATCGTTCTCTTTGTCGGCCTGCGGCGGGAGTGGCTGGTGCTGCGGCGCATGATCTGGTGGCCGGGCATCACGCTGTTTCTGCTCATCGTGCTCCCCTGGTACATCGCGGTTCAGGTCCGCAATCCCACCTTCTACAAGTTCTTCCTGCTGGAGCAGAACCTGCAGCGGTTCGCTAGCAACCGGTACCAGCACCACCAGCAACCGTTCTATTACCTCGTTGTTCTGGTGCTGGCATTGATGCCCTGGACGGTGCTCTCCCTGCGCGCCCTCTGGGACTCGGCCGAGATTGCCGTTGCGGAGTGGCGCGTCCGCCGCAAGGACGTTCGTTATCTGCCGCACACGCGCGCGGGTGACGCCTTCCCGGAGTACCTGGTACTTTGGGCGCTCTTTCCCATCATCTTTTTCTCCTTCTCCGGCTCCAAACTGCCGGGCTACATCCTGCCGGCCCTTCCACCCATCACCATCCTCACCGGCGACTACCTGAACCGCGTACGCGCCCGCGGCCTGCCCCGCTGGGTCCTGGTCACCCATGGCATGGCGGCCGGCATCTTCACCTTTGTTCTTCTGCTCTGCCCGCAGTACATGGTCTACCAGCGCGTGGTGCCGGCACCGCGAAGCATCGTGATGGCTGCGTTGGCTGCGAGCGCCGTCGTGACCCTGATTACGCTTTCCACCAAGCACTTTGGCCTGCGCTATGTCGCCATCACAACCCTTTTACCCGTCACGGCCCTGCTCTTCTTCCTGCTGCACAGCAACGGCTGGCTGCTGGACGCCAACTACTCCGCCCGCCCGCTCGCGGCGCAGATCAGACGTGTCGCTCCGGATACGCAACTGCTCGTGACGCACCACATTCGCCGCGATACCGATTACGGCCTCTGCTTCTACCGCAACCAGCCGCTGCGTCACTACCTTTCCGAGGAGTCTGCCACGGAGAAGCAGTCGGTCATCACAGGCATTCCGGATGAAGAGCATATCCTCGTGCTACGTACCGCTGATACCGGCACGCTGCCGGCGCTGCTGCCGGGCCGTATCTTTGAGCCGCTCTTCCTCTACGATTGGCAAGGCCTGGCGGTCTACCGCGTTGCCGCCCGCGAGCCACTCTCCACCGGCGAGATCCGCAACCAGGCAGATACCCTGGCGCAAATCCGAAAAAAATAACGCGCAAACCGGCTACCCTCTCGGAAGGGTGTCACTGTCCGACATTGAGCTTCGGGATCTCCGCCTTTACAGCGGCCGCGACCTGCGCACGCTGCTGGCCGAGGAGGCACGGCTCTGGAGAGAACAGCTCCGCTGGGACTACACCCGCTCCATTGAACTCCTGTCAAGCTACCTGGACTCGCGTATCCTGCCCGGCTTCGTTGCGCGCAACACCCATACCGGCATGCTGGATGGCTACTGCTTCTCGGTCTACGAGGCGCAAAAAGCTGTGGTTGGCGACGTCTTCGCCACGGGTCCGAACAAGGCCCTTATCCAGACAGTCCTGCTCAACTATCTGCTGCCCATGCTCCAGCACACACCGGGCGTCACGCGGATTGAGTCGCAGCTCCTGCTCGAAAGCAGCTCATTGCAGGACGCCTTCTCCGAGGGCGGCTTCCTGCCCTATCCCCGCATCTTCATGGAAGCCGCTCTTCCCGGCACGCGCGAACTCATTCCGCCGGGCAGCCTGGTCCGCAGCGCGGATGAGCCGCCGCCGGAGCTGCCCTCCAACCTGCGACTGCTGCCATGGACCGCGCCTTTTTACCAGCCCGCCGGGGACCTCATTCATCGCGCCTACGCAGGCCACAGCGACGCGGAGATCAACGACCAGTACCGGACCGTCCAGGGCTCGCTGCGTTTTCTGCACAACATCGTGCGCTTCCCCGGCTGCGGCGTCTTCGATCCGGACCACTCCTTCGTGCTCCGCGAGGAGCGCTCCGGTCAGATGGAAGGACTCGTCCTGGTCTCCCGCGTGGAGCCGGATGTTGCTCACGTGACACAACTCTGTGTCTCTCCGCGCAGGCGCGGCCAGGGCATCGGCACCATGCTGCTGCGGCACGCGGCCACGGAACTCGCGTCACACGCGATCCGCGCTGTCACCCTGACCGTTACAGAAGCCAATACGGGTGCAGTGAGCCTCTATCGCAGGCTCGGCTTCACCGACCGCACACGCTTCTTTGCCAACGTCTGGACGCGCTAGCGCAGACCGCGATCTGTATCCGTCGACTGACTTGCCGCCCTGCTGCCCTAATGCTTGATCAGCCACATGCCCCAGCTGACCACAACCGCCGCGGCGATGAACAAGCCAAAACAGAAGGCACCAAAGCGCATCATCTTTGCGGGATCGGCGCGCTGCGTGATGCCGAAGACGATCGAGGCGAAGAAGGCATAGATCAGCACCGCGGAAAAGTGGGAGAGGTCCATCTACAGCCCCGCCTTTCGACCGTTGGCCAGCGACTGCGCATCGACTGCCGCCATCACATTCAACAGCCCGGCTACCACCACAAACTTCGTGCCATAGTCCGACAGCGTCGACGTCAGAAACGGTGCGCCCCAGTCCATCACGCGCGCCAGCAGATAGAGCCCCGCCGCGCCCACGTCGCCCACAAAGCCCAGCAGGTCGAGGGGATCCCCTGTCGTTGGCGAGTACCCCTTGCCCCGGAGCGCAAGGCCGAGCGAGCACATCGCAACGACAGACACGAAGAGCAGCGCCGCCCGGATGTACTTCTTCAGCAACAGATGTCCCAGCCCCGGAACAAGCCATCCCGCCAGCAGGACCAGCGTGGGCGAAACCGTGCTGTGCCGTACCCCAACCGTTTGCGTGTATGTCGCTGCCATTTCGTTTCCGATACTATCAGCGGGCCGCCCGTGGCTGCCATGGCCGGGCTAGATGCGCACCATGACCGGGCTAGATACGCACCATGACCGGGCTAGATACGCACCAGCTCGCGCTGCACCCGGCCCGTCACGCGGGCCTCCGCGGGACCGGTCACCATGTCCACCTCGCTCCGCACGCCGAAGCACCCGTTGCCCGGCGGCAGGTACACTCCCGGCTCCACGGAGAAGCAGGTCATCGGCAGGATGCGCCGCTCATCGTGCGTCTCGAAGTTATCCAGGTGCGCACCCGCGCCGTGCAGCTCCGTGCCGATATTGTGGCCCGTGCGATGGATGAAATGCTCGCCGAATCCGGCCTGCCCGATAACCTCCCGTGCCGCGGCATCGGCCTCCCAGCCGGCAATCGGCTTCCCTGTGCGGAAGCGCTCCTCCACCAGCCGGATCGCCGCATCGCGGGCATCGCGCACCGCCGTAAACACGCGGCCCTCGGTCTCGGTCGGGTCCCGGTCGATCACACCCGTCCACGTGATGTCGTACCAGACTGCGCGCGGATCATCGGCCAGCTTGCCCCAGAGATCGATCAGCAGAAAGTCACGCCGCTCGATCGGCCATGAAGTCGCGGCCGCCGGCTCATAGTGCGAATCGGCCGAGTTCGCGCCTACACTCACGTTTGGGCCGTGCTCCCACACCAGGCCCTCCCGCCGCATCGCTTCCTGCAGCCACTGGACGGTGGCAAATTCGTGTGTGCCGGTGCCGCGCACGCGCTGCCCGATCTCGCGCCACGCCTCGTGGAGGATGCGGTCGATCTTCTCCTGCGCGCGATAGTGCGACGCGATCTGCGCCTCCGTCAGCACCGCCTGAAAGCGGCTGATCAGGTCCGCGGAGGAGACGATCTCCTTGCCCATCCCGCGCAGCAGTTCCACCGTGCCCGCATCCACAATGGCCACGTACATCACCGCATTGCGCGGAGAGTATTGCATCGCGAGCTTCGTCGTGCCGCGCAGCATCGCCTCCAGCGATCCCTCCATCTCCTGCCACGTGGAGTAAAGAGTTCTGTCGCCCGGCAGCGTGTCCAGCTTGCCGCTCTCAATGCGATGCACCAGCTTGCGCGGCGCGCCCTGTGCGGGAAGAAGGTAAAACCAGCGGCGCGTCACATGCATGCGCGGGTCCAGGCCGAGCACGCCATAGGCCAGCGGATCGCGCCCATGATGGTCATAGAACAACCAGCCGTCCACGCCCGCCTCGCGCAACGCCTCCTGCATGCGTTCCAGATCCATGCTCGCCGCCTCCGTGCTCTACAGCCTACGCGAAAAGGCCCTCACCATGGCGAGGGCCTTCTGTCGAACGCTTGTCCGGCGGCGGTCCCGGATTACATCGTAGATACGGGCACGTAGACGTCTGTCTTCTCCCACTTGATGTGCAACTGAGTCTTGTTGCCCGCCGTCTTCTCGAAGTCGATCGACATCACCTCTTGCGGCGAGGGCAGCGCGCTTTTCATCATGGCCGTGCTTCCCAGGTCGTCCTTTTCAAAGCGCTCCGTACCCCACTGGCCGGTGTGCTTGCAGACCACCAGCTTCCACTCTCCCTCGCTGGGAATGGTCACCAGGGTGTACTTGCCCGCGGGCACCTGCAGCGTGCCGACCTTCAGATTGCCTGCGGTCTCGAAGCTGGTCGCCTCGTTCGCGCCCGTCCGCCACCACTTACCATAGGGCACCAGGCCGCCCATGATCTTGCGACCCTTCACCGAGGGCGCTCCATAGCTGATCATGATGTGCTTGCCCTGCAGGTCGACCATCGCCTCTTTGCGTGGGCTCGGCAGCGCCTTGCTGCTGTTGTGCTCCATTCCCTGCATGCCTTTTTCCATCTTCATGGCACCTGTCTGGCCGGTGGCCATCACGCCGCAACAAGCCGCAAGCACGGCCGCTCCCCATACTCTTTTCATCACATCTCCTCATGTTTGCCGATGGCAAACGCGTCCTAAGGCTAACAGGGTGCCACCAGCTTCGGCTTCCAAGCAAAGCGAACGTGCATTCCCCATCACTCCGCCGGGGCACCCCATCACTGCTTGCGCTTGGCGCGCTTGTCCGCACGAGCCTGGATCTCATGCGCCTTCGCGATGGCTGCGAGCAAACCGGGATAGTGCCGGTCGACCTCCCCGCAACGGGAGGTGTTGAACACCTCCACGCCTCTGCGTTCGCTGTGGATGAGCCCCGCTTCGCGCAACACTCTGAAGTGCTGCGACAGCGTGGACTTCGGAATCTCCCGGTCGCCGACCGTGAGGAAGGTAGAGCAATTCTCCTCACATCCCTTCGCGATGTCGGCGTAAATGGCCACGCGCACCGGATCGGAGAGCGCGTGCAGGATCGCCGCAACCGGGACCTCATCAACGGCAGGATGGATCAGCGGCCTCATCGTTCTACTCTAGCGCATATGCCCCTTTAGTTCATAAGATCTGAACTAATGAATCGTGGCCGCATCTGCACCTGTCTCATAGCAAAGCGCGGCTAGGATCCACGCGACAACGCACAGAAAGAGGAACTCATGGGCAAACTAGACGGAAAAGTAGCAGTGATCACGGCAGCCACCTCCGGCATGGCTCTCGCCACGGCGAAGCGGTACGTCGAGGAAGGCGCGTATGTCTTTATCACCGGCCGCAATCAGGAGCGTCTCGACAAAGCAGTCAGCGAGATTGGCAGCAACGTGACCGGCGTACAGGCGGACTCCTCCAAGCTCGCGGATCTGGACAGGCTCTACGAGACGGTGAAACGGGAGAAGGGCAAGATCGACATCCTGTTCGCGAGTGCCGGTGAAGGCTCCTTCGCTTCGCTCGAGGAGGTCACCGAAGAACATTTTGACTCGACCTTCAACACAAATGTCCGGGGCACGTTGTTCACGGTGCAGAAGGCTCTTCCGCTGTTCAATACCAGCGGCTCCATCATCCTGAACGGATCGGTCGCCAGCGTGAAGGGCACCCCCCGCTTCGGGGTCTACGCGGCAAGCAAAGCCTCGCTGCGGTCCTTCGTACGCACATGGCTTGTCGAGCTGAAGGAGCGAGGCATCCGGGTCAATCTGCTAAGCCCTGGAGCGGTCGACACCCCAGCTCTCGATAGCCTGGGCTTCAACGACGAAGTGAAGAAATATATGGCGTCCCAGGTTCCCCGCGGTTCAATAGGCCGACCGGAAGAGATCGCAGGGGTGGCTACCTTTCTGGCGTCGGATGACTCCAGCTACGTCAACGGTATCGAGCTGTCTGTCGATGGTGGCCAGACGCAAATTTGACGGGTCTACATATCGCGGCTTCACAGGCCGGGCCGACCTGTGAAGCCGCCTTGTGTCCGCACGGAGCGCGCGTTGGCGATCTTGGACGGAAGCGGCACGGGAGCAGGCCTTTGCCCGCGGCCCTGTTTCGCGCCCTGCACAGGTGTCCACTTCGGCGACAATAGTCCCAGGACATCCAAAGACACATGCCCCTGAACTGCGGAATTGTTGGCCTGCCCAACGTCGGAAAATCCACCATCTTCAGCGCCCTCACCTCTGTCGAGGCCGTCGCCGCCAACTACCCCTTCTGCACCATCGAGCCCAACATCGGCATCGTTCCCGTACCTGACGAGCGGCTGGACCGCATCGTCGCGCTCGTCCGGCCGCACAGCATCGTACCCACGGTTATGGAGTTCGTCGACATCGCCGGTCTCGTCGCCGGTGCCAGCAAGGGCGAGGGCCTCGGCAACCAGTTCCTCGCCAACATCCGCTCCACCGACGCAACGCTGCACATCGTGCGCTGCTTTGAAGACGCCGAAGTCATCCATGTTGCCGGCCGCGTCGACCCCATCTCCGACATCGACGTCATCAATACCGAGCTCATGCTTGCCGACCTCGACACGGTCACACGCCGGCATGAGAAGGTGCAGAAGCTTGCCCGCAACTCGCAGGACGGCAAGATCAAAACGGAGTTCAGCGCACTCACCAAGGTTCTGGACGCCCTCAACGCCGGCCGCCCCGCTCGCTCCGCCGACCTCTCCGACGAGGAGCGGCCATGGACCCGCGACCTGCACCTCATTACCATGAAGCCCACCCTCTACGTCGCCAATGTGGACGAGGCCGGCCTGAAAGACGGCAACGCCCACACTGCCGCCGTCGAACAGCGGGCCGCCGAGGAGAACAGCCAGGTCGTCCGCATCTCTGGCGCGCTCGAGGCCGAGATCGCCCAGCTGGAGCCTGCCGAGCGCACTGAGTTCCTGAAGGACATGGGCCTCAGCGAGCCCGGCCTCACCCGCCTCATTCACTCCGCTTACCAATTGCTCGGCCTTATCACCTACTTCACCGCGGGCGTGCAGGAGGTGCGTGCCTGGACGATTCGCCAGGGTACAAAGGCGCCTGGTGCCGCGGGCGTCATCCACACGGACTTTGAGCGCGGCTTCATCAAGGCAGACTGCTACAACTGCGAAGATCTCTTCCGTCTCGGCAGCGAGCAGGCCGTCAAGGAGAAGGGCCTGCTCCGCTCCGAAGGCAAGGAGTACCTCGTCAAGGACGGTGACATCCTCTTCTTCAAGTTCAACGTCTAGCGCTCGTCAGCAAAATCTGGACTGTGTGTCGTCTGGCAGGAGTGAACCAATCCTACCCCCGCCCATGAGTAGAGCATCGCAATGAACCTCGATGGCATAGCCTGGTTTGCGGACTGTGGGCACGCGCTCAATTGGCCAACCAGCACAGCACGATGCGAAAGGATCAGGCACCATGGCGAAGATTGCGTTTCTCGGATTGGGTGCGATGGGCGTGCGCATGGCGGATGCCCTTCTGCAGGCTGGCCACACACTGGTGGTCTGGAACCGCGACACCACCAAGGCGGAGCCACTGCAGCAGGCGGGTGCCCGTGTCGCATCCACGCCGCGCGAAGCCGCTGCTGATGCCGAGTTCGTCATCGCCATGCTGCGCGACGTGCCCGCCTCCCGCGCTGTCTGGCTGGACCCTGGCACGGGCGCCCTCGAGGGCATGGCCGCCGGTGCCATCGGCATCGACAGCTCCACCGTCACCGTCGCCTGGGCGAAGGAGCTCGCGGAAACCTTTGCCACCAAGGGCACGCGCTTCCTCGAGGCGCCCGTCATCGGCTCCCGGCCGCAGGCGGAGGCACGCGAACTGATCTACCTCGCCGGCGGCGAGCCCGAGACCTTCTCGAAGGCCGAACCCGTCCTCAAGCAGATGGCCTCCGCCGTCCACCACACCGGTGTTGCCGGCTCTGCCGCGATGACCAAGCTGGCCGTCAACTCGCTCTACGCCATCCAGATTGCCGCGCTGGGAGAGCTGCTCGGCCTCATCGGTCACGCCGGTTTTGACCCTGCTCGCCTCGCTGAGGTGATCACATCGACGCCTTCGGCCAGCCCTGCCGTCAAGCTCGCCGCAAAGGCCATGCTGGCGCGGAAGTTCGACCCGCTCTTTCCCATCGAGCTCGTCGAAAAAGATCTCGGTTACACCCTCGAGAGCAGCGGCAGTGACCCCGCCGGCGGCCTGACCGCCGCCACGCCGCTGGTCTCAGAGGCGCGTTACGTATACCGGTCCGCCGTCGATGCCGGCTACGGCGACAGCAACATCACCGGCGTCGCCCAGCTTTACCGCTAGCCGACACACCCAGCAGTGCCGCAGCAGAGCCGCAGCAGAGCCTCGCCTCTTTCATGACGCGCTCGCTTTTTACGTATCGATGAATCTGTCACGGATAATTCATCTCCTCGTGACGAAAGTGCGCGCGAGCGTTTAGCACACTGTGACGGCTGTCTCTCCCGGCCGCAACAGACGTCCGGAGCTCTTCACCCTTTCTCGCATGTTCCTCCCCCTTGCCCACCCCCTGGTACCTGGCTTTCGAAGGTGTTTCAAGATGTTCTTTTGTGCAGCCACGTCCCTGTACGTGCCTGCAAGCTATTCCCGTTTCCCCTAAGTGTCTGGAGAAGACCCATGTTCCGTTCCGATCGATGGAAGTACGCCGCGGCCACTGCCGTCACAGCAGCCATGCTGCTGCCCCTCGCCGCTCACGCGCAGAAGGACGATGATGATGACGATGTTGCCCCCGCGCCCAACGCTCAGGTGCTGCCCAACACCGGCCAGACCATCACGCCGCTCGCACCGCGGCGCTCACGCTTTGAGAGCCTGAATCCAAACCTCCCGGACAATCCGCAGTACCTCGCCGGCCAGGCCGTCACCACCGCCACCAGCCCTGACCGCAAGACGCTGCTGATCCTGACCAGTGGTTATAACCTGGTCAATTTCTCGTCGGGCCCCGCTGCCGCTCTCGGCACCCAGAACAACGCCGACTCGAACGAGTACGTCTTCATCTACGACATCTCACAGCCCCTCCCGGTAAAGAAGCAGGTCATCCAGGTCCCGAACACCTACGCGGGCATCGTCTTCGATCCATCCGGCAAGTCCTTCTACGTTGCCGGCGGCGATAACGATAACGTCCACGCCTACTCCGTTGCGGCAAACGGCACCTGGAGCGAACAGACCGGCAGCCCCATCGCGCTCGGGCACAAGACCGGCAACGGCTTGGGCCAGCAGCCCGAGGCGGCGGGCCTTGCCATCTCCGCCGACGGCCTGAAGATTGTCGTCGCGAACTACTACAACGACTCGGTCACTATCCTCGGCAAAACCGGGGAGACCTGGGCCAAGACCTCTGAGCTCGACCTGCGCCCCGGCAAAATCAATCCGGCGCAGGCCGGCGTTCCGGGCGGCGAATATCCTTTCTGGGTCAGCCTCAACGGCAACACTGCTTACATCTCCAGCATGCGCGAGCGTGAGATCGTCGTGGTCGACGTTGCTGGCGCGCCCACCGTTACCCACCGCATCAAGCTCAAGGGCCAGCCGAGCAAGATGACCCTGAACGCGGCCGGCACACGGCTCTATGTCGCCGAGGATGAGACGGACGCGGTTGCCGTTGTCGACACCCGTTCCAACGTGCTGCTCGAGAGCATTCCGGTCACGGCTCCGTACGGCCTGCTGCCCTCTTCGATTGCCGGCCTCAAAGGCAACAACACCAACAGCGTCACACTCACGCCGGACGAGAGCCGTCTCTACGTCACCAACGGCAACACCAACGACATCGCTGTCGTCCGCCTCAGCGGCTCCATAGGCCAGAGCCGCGTGGAAGGTCTCATCCCTACCGGCTGGTACCCGAACTCGGTCTCCTTCGGCCCCGGCGGTAAAACCGTCTATGCCGTCAACGGCAAGTCCCCCACCGGTCCGAACCCCGGTAACATCAAGGGCCTTACACCTGCCCTCGCCGCGCAGGGCCAGGCTGCCAACCAGTACAGCCTGCAGCTGATCAAGGCCGGCTTCCAGAGCTTCCCCACACCCGGTCCCGCGGAGCTCAACCGCCTCACCGAACTCGTCGCGGATAACAACCACTTCCGCCGCTACGTCTCCGAGGACGACCAGGAGACGATGGACTTCCTCCGTAAGAAGATCAAGCACGTCATCTACATCATCAAGGAAAACCGCACCTACGATCAGGTGCTCGGCGACCTGCCCGTCGGCAACGGCGACCCCAGCCTCACCGAGTTCGGCAGCGCCATCACGCCGAACCTGCACCGCCTCGCGCGCAAGTTCGTCACCCTCGACAACTTCTACGACTCGAGCGAGGTCAGCATGGACGGCTGGCCCTGGTCCACCTCCGCCCGCGCCCCGGATGTCGTCGAGAAGCAGACCTCCGTCAACTACGCGAACCGTGGTCTCTCCTACGACTCTGAAGGCACCAACCGCAACGTCAACGTGGCCTTCCCCACCACGGCTGCGCGTGTTGCTGCCAACCCGGTCAGCCCCACCGATCCCGACGTCCTGCCGGGCACGATTAACACCGCCGCGCCGGACAGCCCTACCGGGGTTCTCAACCAGGGCTATATCTGGGACGCGGCCTTCCGCAACGGCGTTTCCGTCCGCAACTACGGCTTCTTTGTCGATCTCACACGCTACTTCCTGCCCGCCCCTGTAGGCATCCCGCAAACGCTGAATCCGTACGCCTCCAGGCAGCAGGTAGCCTATGCCGCCAATGTCGCCCTGCGGCCGGTTACGGACCCGTACTTCCGCGGCTTCGATCAGGCCTTCCCGGACTACTACCGTTTTAAGGAGTGGGCGCGCGAGTTTGACAGCGGCCTCTTCCCCAAGCTCACCCTTCTCCGCCTCGCCCATGACCATACCGGCAGCTACAAAACCGCCATTCTCGGCGTCAACACACCCGAGCTTCAGGTGGCCGATAACGACTACGCCGTCGGCCTTGTCGCACAGAAGATCGCCAACAGCGAGTACCGCAACAACACCCTCATCTTCGTCATCGAAGATGACGCCCAGGACGGTGCCGATCACGTCGACGCGCATCGCAGCACGGCTTTTGTCATCGGACCCTATGTCAAGCGCAACGCCGTCGTCTCCCATCCCTATAACACCGTCAACATGGTCCGCACCATGGAGGACATCCTCGGCATCGGTCAGTCCAACCTGAACGACGCCGTCGCCGCTCCATGGCTGAGATCTTTGACACAACCCAGAAGCAGGGGACCTTCAGGGCAGCTCCCTCCGCCTTCCTCTACAACACGAAGCTCCCGCTGCCGCCCAAAACCGCGGCCGCCCGCTACGTCCCCAAACCAACCCACGACGCGACCTATTGGGCCAACGCCACACAGGGTCTTGACTTCACCATCGAAGACAACGTCGACGGTGCCACCTACAACCGGATCCTCTGGAAGGGCCTCAAGGGCGACAAGCTCTTTCCCGCGGACAGCACCGGCCTCGACCTCCGCATGAACCGCACCACACTCATGCTGAAAGAAGCCAGAACTCAGCAGGGCGAGTAAATGACTGACGTAGGGTAAACGACCTGTGCGGTGCCTCTGGGAGGAGACAACATCGTCTTCTTTGACATCATCGGAGATAGAACTCCACAGGAGTCGCAAAGGGAGGTACAAGCATGGCTGAGAACGACGTCATACGCAATCAGGAACAGATTCTCGAGAACCAGAAGCAGATTCTGCAAAACCAGAGCAAGATTCAGGGGAACCAGGAGACACAGGATGGGATCCTTTCAAACCAGAAAGAGATCCTGTCAAACCAGAAGGAGATCGTCTCCAACCAGAAATCGATCCTGAGCAATCAGGAAGAGATCGTTTCCAACCAAAAGGAGATCCTCATAGCGCTCAAGAAGTAGGCACCGCGATGGAGAGGGCCCTGTCTCGGTCCCTCTCCTTCTCTCGTTCAGAGAGGCGGCTCTGACCGAGTTGCCTCGTAAGAGCGGAATCGACTCATAGCCCAGAGAAGCAGGGCGAAGAAGGCCAGGGTAACCAGCCCGACAAGACCGACACCATGAGACATGTTGACCAGAAGCAGGGTGCTGACGAGCTCCACTGCGATAAGGCTCACAAGAATGCCGACAATGGTTCGACGCTCCATACGCGAGCAGATAAAGACGCCAAGCGGGCCCCCAACAACGACAACAGGGACAGCAGCGAGCCAGTAGTCAATCACCATGGGCGGATAGTCCCGCAAAGCCACGAGATGAAGAAAGAAAGCGGCCGCGGTCACCACCCACATGAGCAGTACGGTAGTGGGGGTGACAACCTTCTCGTCAATGCGGAAAAGCACCACCATCACCATGAAGACAACCATGTTCTCGCCGCAGCCGATGAGGGCGCTAAGGGTGCCGCCGAGGATGCCCGCGAGCACAAGCATGAGCCGCTCGCGAGAGCCGAAGAGAACCATGGTCTTATTGCGGAGTAAGCCGGAATGGCGAGCGGGCAGAAGAAGGACGACTGCAAGGCTTGTGACCATGGCGGTAAAGAAGATACGCACCATGTCGGGCGGAACGCGAGGAACGAGCAGATAGGTGCTGAAGATCATGCCGGCAATGCCGCCGCATCCAGCCCACGCAAGAGCACGTCGTTCGATCGGTATTTTCTGATAAAGGATACTGAGCGAGGCTGCACCCATACCGACGGTCTGGATGGCGAACGAGAAGAGGCGGGCGTCCTTTGGCGGAATGTGGAGAACCTTTGTAAAGACGGGAAAGGCGATGGCAGCGCCACCCTCGCTGGTGCCGCCGCCAACAAGAGAGCCGAGAACCATCGTCAAGGTGATCTTCCAGTGTTGAGCGACGCTCTGCCAGGCATGCTGGCGGCCAAGCAGCGCCCATGCAAACCAAACGAACACCGCAAGCAGAGCGTTGAAGCGAAGAGCTTGCCGGACGCTTGTGTGGCTTGGGGGAGCTTGTAAGGAAGCGGGGATTTCGGATGCTTGTGTCGACATCGTCCATGACTCAAGAAGCGTTGAAACGCAGTGTACCGAAAGTGAACGCTCTCAGCTTCTTAGTGGCTCTCCTTCCGCCAACCCGAGTCGCGAGCGCATCCGCTGACGGTGGCGATGACAAAGCAGGAGGGCCGGAGATTAATCTCCGGCCCTCCTGCTGCGTTTCTCTGTCTGCATCCGTTGTGGATTGACTATGCCGTGACGCCCTCGCGAACCTCAGCGGCCTGTGCTGCCTCCGCCGCTGCCGCTGCGTTGGCCGCGTCGCGTGCTGCCGTCTTTGCCGCCGCCGCCTTCAGGTCCGCGACGTTGCCGCCCAGCTCGGCCTCCATCTTCTCGGTCGCAAATGCCTCGATCAGGTCGCCCACACGCACGTCGCGCTGGCCAAGATCGATACCGCACTCCATGCCGGCACGCACCTCGCTCACGTCGTCCTTGAAGCGCTTCAGGTTCTGGATCTTGCCCTTCCAGACCTCGACCCCATCCCGCATCAGGCGGACCTGCGCATTGCGTGGGATCGCCCCATCGCGCACCGTGCATCCGGCAATCTGGCCGACCTTGGTGATCTTGAAGACATTGAGCACCTCCGCCCGTCCGAGATAGTTCTCCCGGAAGACCGGCTCCAGCAGGCCGAACATCGCTTTCGTCATCTCGTCCTGCAGCTCGTAGATGATTGAGTGCAGACGGATCTCCACGTTGTCCTGATCCGCAAGCTCCTGTGCCTTGCGCTCCGGCCGGACGTTGAAGCCGATGATGACGGCGTTGGAGGCCGCGGCGAGCAGCACATCGCTCTCCGTGATCGCGCCCACACCGGAGTGCAGCACGCGCACCCGCACCTTCTCCGTCGACATCCTGTGCAGGCTGTCCTCGAGCACCTGCACCGAACCCTGCACATCGCCCTTGAGGATGATGTTGAGATCCTTGATGCCTGCCTGCTTGATCTGCTCCGCCAGGCCCTCGAGCGACACACGGCTGGACTTTGCCAGCAGCGCCTCGCGCTCCTTGAGCGTCCGGTAGCGTGCAATCTCCTTGGCCCGGTCGCGGTCCGCCATCACCACAAAGGTGTCGCCCGCGTCCGGAATACTTTCCAGACCCAGAACCTCCACCGGCGTCGACGGACCCGCCGACTCGATCTGGCGGCCACGGTCATCGAACATCGCGCGGATCTTGCCGAACGTGTTGCCGACGATGTAGCTGTCGCCCATACGCAGGGTTCCATTCTGAATCAGGATGGATGCCACCGCACCGCGTCCTCGATCCAGCTTGGCTTCGATCACCGTACCCACCGCGGGGCGGTCCGGAATGGCACGCTGCTCATTCGTATCGGCAACCAGGCAGATCATCTCCTCCAGCCCATCCAGATTCGTCCGCTGCTTGGCCGAAACCTGAACAAACGGCGTGTCGCCACCCCATGAGTCTGGCTGCAGACCACGCTCCGCCATCTGCTGCATAATGCGGTTTGGGTCGGCACCCGGCTTATCGATCTTGTTTACCGCCACAATGATCGGCAC
>CAXTSF010000011.1:25740-30318 GCA_964246865.1 uncultured Terriglobus sp. | reverse complement strand
GCACCATCCGGCCACAGCGGCACTGGCGTATGCGCGATCAGCATGGGATCCGGACGTGGTAAAGGTGCATTCTGCGCCCCGGAGATGGCGCTGCCAAGGGCGAGACAGAGTAGGACAGATCGTCTGAATGGATGCATTGATTCCGATAGATGCCAAGCTTGTAAACGGTGTTTGCTTCGCAGAGCCCGCGCCCAATTAATCAGAAGTTGATGCGTTCTCTTTCCGTGACCAGCGGACGGTTCTGAACAATGGTGTGAATGGAGCCGATGTACTCGCCGATGATGCCGATGGCGATCAACTGCACCGAGCCGAGAAAGAAGAGGCCGATCATCGTGGGCGCAAGGCCAGCGTCGAAGCTGTTCCAGAACAGCAGCTTTGCGACGAGATAGATGAGGCCCGCCAGGAGGCTGAGGGCCGAGAAGACGAAACCGCCAAAGGTGACCAGCCGCAAAGGTACCTTGGACAGATTGGTGATGCCAAGCATGCCGATGTCATAGAGCGTGTAGAAATTGTTTTTTGTAATGCCGCGTTCGCGCCGCTTCTGGCCGTAGGCGATCTGCTTTGTGGGCAAGCCAATCTCCGCGATCTGCCCACGAAAGTATGGGTAGGGATCGCCGAAGCGGCGAACCTCGTCCATCACCGAACGGTCATACAGGCCGAAGCCGGTGTAGTGCCGCATCACGTGCACATCCGTCAGCCGCTCCACCGTGCGGTAGTAGGTAGACCGGATGCGGTACATCAGGCCGCTCTCTTCGCTGCTGGTCTTCACGCCGACGACGATCTTGTAGCCGGCCTCCCACTCGCGGATAAACTCGGCGATCAGCTCCGGCGGATCCTGCAGGTCGCTCAGGACAACCACGATCGCGTCACCGTCCGCCTGCAGCAGCGCATGATGCGGTGAGCGGATATGGCCGAAGTTACGCGCATTGACGATGCCCTTCACATGCGGGTCAGCCGCCGCAAGAGCGCGCAGTTCGGCGACAGTGCCGTCGTTGGAGGCGTTATCGATAATGATGTGCTCGTACTCGTACTGGGGCAGGTTTGCGAAGACCGCACGCACACGCTCCACCAACGGCGTCAGATTGCCCTCTTCGTTGTATGCCGGACTGACGACGCTGATCTTCTTCATGCGCTCCGCTCCTCCCTACTGCTTCGACCAACCGTACCACGCTGCCGTCCGCCGGATGGTCTCCTGAAGGTCGGCCTCTTGCCGAAGATCCAGGTCTTGCTCGGCGCGGCTAACGGAGGGAACGTAGCGTGCCACAGGTGCTCCCGGGACCGGCAGCTTTGCAACCTCCACGGCCGCGCCGAATGCCAGTGTGTCGCGTACCGCTTCGGCGAGTTCGCGAATGCTGACGCTGTGGGACGAGCCTACGTTATACGGCACCAGAGCCGGAGCGCGAAAGAGCATGGTCCATAGCCAGACGGCCAGATCCGCAGCGTACAGGTAGGAGCGCGTCGGTGTGCCGTCGCCACCGATGCGGATGGACTCGCCGCGCAGCGCATCGCGGATGAAGTTGCCGATCGCGAAGTGCGTGTCGAGCGGAAGGTGAGGCCCGCAGAAGGCCCAGCAACGCGCAATGGCACATTGGAGACCCGTGCCCTTGGCATAGAGCGCACACATCAGTTCAGAGGTACGCTTCCCTTCCGCGTAGACACTTGCGGCGGCGAGCGGATCAGGCGCACCCATATAACTTTCGGGCAGATGCTCAATCTCGCTGGGCTGCTTGCCGTAGACCGCACCGGAACTGGTGAGCAGGAAGCGTCGCGTGCCGTGGGTGGCAGCAAACTCGAGTGTGCGTTCGGTTCCTGCGAGGATCGTGGAGAGCATCTCGAGCGGTGCCTCCGCCGACTGCTTGGCGCTTGCCTCCGTGGCAGCGTGAATGACATACGAGAACTCGCCGGAGGGAAAGCTGAAGTCGCGAACGTCTCCTGCCAGGAGTGTTATCGCGGGATCCGCCGCAACGGAAGGGCACTTGGTGCGGAAGCTGGCAGGATTGCGCGACAGTACCGTGGCGCTCGCATGCAGGTTTAGGGCGCGGTTCGCATGGCAGAAGCTCTCCATCAGCCAGGCACCGAAGAAGCCGGTGCCTCCTGTAATGAAGAGCCGCTGCCCGCGGAGATCATTCCAGAGTGATTCGGTCCGCGACAGGACACTGCTCAGATCCGCTGCAAGACGGTGGTTGGGTGTGCTCATAAGGTGCGTCGGTTCTTGCAGCATTTCTGCCGCAGCGCTATGCGCCCGGTTCGATATCGATGCCCCGGTTGTAGATGGTCTTCCGCAGAGAAGGTATCTGCGAATACGGGCTCTCGATATCGTCGATCGTCACGGGCCGGTCTGCCTCAATGGCATGAAGCAGCATTTCGCCCTTCATCAGTTCGCGGCACGACAGCTGACCCTTTTTGAGCGGAATGGCGAGGTACACATCATCATCGGTCAGCAGATGACCCTCGGGCAGGTCACGCTTCGCGTACACGCCGCGCACGAGCGCATCCAGGTACTCGATCTCTTTGCGGGGTGGAATGCGCTTCTGGGTGCCGGGCGCGCCGCACATCTCCTTGACCTTCTTAAAGGCGCGGAACCACTCGTCGACCTGGTGCGGCAGTGAGCAGTAGGGCGAGACCTTCACGCCATCGGTGTCGATGTCGATATGGCGCTCAAAGGTGCGGGCACCCTTGGCATACGCAATCAGCATGGAGTTGGTCCAGTCCGTGTACTCGTGGGTGGAGTAGCCGATGGTCAGACTGGGATAACGATTACGGAGAAAGTCGATCTGGTTGATTTCAAGCTCGGAATCCTCCGCAGGATAGATCGACACGCAATGATTGATGGCGAGGGGAATATTGCGATTGTCAAAGAAGGTGACAACGTCATCCATATCCTTGAGCGACGAGCCACCTGTGGAGACCACAACCGGTTTCTTCGTCTTCGCGATCTTCTCAAGCAGAAGCCAGTCGTTCAGATCGGAGCTGGCGATCTTGATGATAGGAATGCCAAGCTCGACACAGAGATCGACCGAGCGCTCGTCAAAGGGCGTCGCGGTCGCGATGCAGCCCGCGGCACGAATGGCCTTCACCAGCGTGCTGTACTGATCGTCGGTCATCCGCGTCGAAAGCGTCTTCTTGATGTAGCGCTCACCCGAGTTGCGGTATTCCTTGTGGATAAACTTCTCCACATCACGGAACTGCAGCTTGATCGTGGCGCGAACATTGTTGAAGCGCACCACCTGAGCAAACTCGTGAATGATCTTGAGGCCACGCTCCACGCTACCCAGGTGATTGTTGGCCATCTCCAGAACGAAGAGGTCTTCAAAGATGTCTTTGTCGATCAAGCGCTTGTCTCCTCTGCCAACCATGGCAGCCATTCATTGAAGTGGTCACACGCAGTCCAGGACGAGTCGAACTGTTCCGGGAACAGGTAACCGTATCCGTGTGTCATCAGCATAAACTGTGTCCCCGACTTCCGGGCAGCTTCGGCATCCTCGGAAGTATCTCCTACCATCAGCACCTCCTGAGGCCGCAGCCTGTGACGGGTGAGCAGGTCTTCGATCATCTCGGCCTTACCGGCGTAAGCGGGTGCGCTTGAATCACGGGTAACGATCTCTTTGAAGGTAGGTAACAGATGCTCCGCTTCCAGGATCGTCAGAGCGATGTGGCGCGGCTTGTTCGAGACCACATAGAGCACTCTGCCAGCCTGTCGAGCCGCGCCCAGAGCCGCATGTGCACCCGGAAAACACGTCGTTCTCTTCCAGCCCTCACCGTCGTAACTGCGCCGGAAATGAGCCTCCAGCCTGTCAAGCGACGAAGGTGTGAGGCCGGGCTGGAGCTGGTCGAGAATACTCCGGATTGGCGGGCCGATAAGGCTTTGCAGGCGTGCCGTGTCGACTGGCAAACCCTCGGCCGCAAAGGCCTCCCGCACAGAGAACTCAAGCCCAGGGTATGAGTCGAGCAGTGTCCCATCCAGGTCCAGCAGGATGTGGCGTGCACTTAGCTTCATTGCCCGTCCGGATCACGGACGAGCATATTGCTTTGCAACTCTTCCGGGGAGAGGAACGGGTACATGTCCTCAAGATTCGGCGTGACAATCTTGCCGTCGGGCAGGATGCGCGACCGAAGCCGCGGCTCAAACTCCTGCGCCGGATCGAGAAGGACGTTGAAGAGCGTGGGGCCCGGCGAGTTCAGTTCGCGCGCCACGATGCTGAGGTCGTCGACCGTTGCAATGGAGAAGGACGGAAGGCCGTAGGCCTCGCCCACCTTGAGCATGTCCGGAAAGGTAACGCCGCTCGCCTTGCTCTCACCGATCCTGCGCCCTTGGAAGAATCCGGTCTGGGTCTGCCGGATCGAGAGATATCCGTCGTTGTTGAGCACGAACAGCTTCACGGGCAGCTGGTAGCCGACAAGGGTTTGCAGCTCCTGCACATTCATCTGCAATGAGCCGTCGCCGGCCAGGCAGACGGTTCGGCTGCCTTTCGCAACAGCAACACCGATGGCCGCTGGAAGGTCGTAGCCCATGGAGGCCGATCCGCTGTTCGAGATCAGCCGCTCGCCCCTTTTCAGCTTGCCCGCCTGATATGGCAC
>CAXTSF010000011.1:0-25730 GCA_964246865.1 uncultured Terriglobus sp. | reverse complement strand
GCCTGATACGGCACGATGCACGCCGTCGCATTGCCGCACACGACGGCATCGTGTTCCCCCAGCATGCCAAAGAGCCGGTCGATGAAGTCGTAGGAGTTCAGCGGCGGCCCGGAAACACGCTGCTTCTCCTGGACGACCGGGTACTTCGTCTTCCATGTGCGCGCGAAGGAGAGCCATTGCTCATGCCTGTCGCCTTTGTAATGGGCCGACCGTAGCTGCCGCGCCATCTCCGCGAGAAAAAGCTTTACATCACAGTGGATGGCCACATCGGGCTGGTGGAGCGGCTTGCGCAGTTCGGCGGCATCGACGTCCACCTGGATCTTTGTCGCGAAGCGTGCAAAGGAGCCCCAGTTATAGCTGGTCTGCCGGATGTTGAGGCGGGATCCCAGCACAAGCAGTACATCAGAGTTCTGCACGGTGAAGTTGCCAGCCCGCTCACCAATCGTACCCGGCCGGCCGCAGAACAGTTCATCATCCGAGGCGATCAGGTCGTGCGTCCACGCCGTCACAACGGGGATGCGCAGGAGGCGGATCACTTCCTCAAACTCAGCCAATGCTTTGCCGAGCCGCACACCGCTACCGGCAAAGATGACCGGCCGTTCTGCATTCACGATCCGCTTAAGCGTCGCCGCAACATCCTCAGCGATACGCTCCGGCGGAAAGATCAGCGTGTCCTCGGCTGGGTCGTAGTGCCGCATCGTATCCGGATCCACCTGCGCCGATTGCACATCGACTGGAATGTCCAGCCAGCAAGGTCCCGGCCGCCCATTCTGCGCGAGGAACCAAGCGCGCTCCAAATGATAGGCGATCGATTCGGGATCTCTCACGAGCACCGAGTATTTCGTAATGCCTTTCACCATGCGAATAATGTCGACCTCCTGATCACCCAACTGGCGCAGGTCGGTCAGATCATAGGTGGACATCACGGTCTCACGCTTCACCTGACCGGAAAGAATCAGCATCGGGATCGAGTCCGTCCACGCACCGAAGACACCATTCAGGGCGTTGATCCCGCCCGGGCCCGTGGTTACGTTGAGTATCCCCGGCGTGTTGGTGATGCGCGCGTATCCCTCGGCGGCCATGGCCGCGGCCTGCTCATGATGTGTGCAGATATAGCGCAGACCGCTGGTGCCGATGGAATCGTTCAGGTGCATGGCACCGCCGCCGGTCACCAGGAAGACGTGGGCGGCACCCCACTCCTCCAATTTGCTGAAGATGTAATCCGACAGTTTCAAAAGACCTGCTTTCGTTCGGTACGGGGTGCCTAGGAAAGCACCGGCAGCTTCGCGCCGTTCTCACCGAAGTGCATGATGGTTTCGGCAATGTAGTCCAGCATCGGCTCTGTCAGACCGGGATAGACACCCACCCAGAAGACATGGCTCATCACGAAGTCCGTATTCTTCAGGTCACCAATGACACGGAACTCCAGGCCTTCGTACGCCGGCTGCCGCGAGAGATTACCGGCGAAGATCAGACGGGTCCCGATCTTGTGTGCGTCCAGGTGCTTTGTGAGATCGTCACGCTTGAACGGTGCCTCTTCACGCACACCGATAGGAAAGCCGAACCAGCTCGCATCGCAGCCGGGCGTGGCCTCGGGCAACATCAGCCACTTTTCCGCCGGCTTCAGTGCGTTCTTCAGGTAGGCAAAGTTCTTTTTTCTGCGCTCGATGAACTCAGGCAGCTTCGCGATCTGCGAGACACCGAGTGAGGCCTGCATGTCGGTTGCCTTAAGGTTATAGCCCACGTGCGAATAGGTGTACTTGTGATCGTAGCCGCAGGGCAGGGTGCCGAGCTGCCAGTCGAACCGCTTGCCGCAGGTATTGTCCACACCGGGCTCACACCAGCAGTCACGGCCCCAGTCGCGGAAGCTGTCAATCAGGACCTGCAGCGCCGGCTTGTCTGTGAGTACCGCGCCGCCCTCACCCATGGTGATGTGGTGCGCGGGATAAAAGCTGACCGTAGCGATGTCTCCGAACGTCCCTACCTTTTTGCCGTTGAGTGTGGTGCCAAGGGCGTCGCAGCAATCCTCAATCAGCCACAGGTTGTGCTTCTTGCAGAAGGCGGACACGGCCTCGGCATCGAAGGCGTTACCGAGAGTGTGCGCGATCATCACGGCCTTCGTCTTCTCTGTACGCGCTTCTTCCAGACGCGTCACATCGATCTCATAGGTAGGCAAGGTCACATCGAGAAAGACCGGCACGCACCGGTTCTGCAGGATCGGGTTCACGGTGGTCGGGAAGCCCGCGGCAACGGTGATCACCTCGTCACCCGGCTTGATCCGGCGATCGCCCAGCTTCGGAGAGGTCAGTGCCGAGAAGGCAACCAGATTTGCCGATGAGCCCGAGTTGACCAGCGATGCCGAGCGCACGCCGATGAAGCGGGCCAGCTTGCGCTCAAAGTCTTTGGCCCAGCGGCCGGTCGTGAACCATGCATCGAGCGCCGAATCCACAACGGCACTGATGTCGTCTCCGTCGATGACCTTGCCGGAGACAGGGACCGAGGATGTGCCTGGTGCAAACTCGCGTGAAGGGAAAGCTTCTTGGTGAAACTGCTTCGTCAACTCAAGAATCTGGCTGCGGAGTGCCTGTGCCTTTTCAGTCATAATGAATGTCACTAGGATACACATCGAGAGCAGGTGATCTGTGAAACGATGGCACTTGCATCACGATCATCGACGCATTCTGTAACGCAATATCGCGTCGCCTGTGAGGAACCCTCTATGAAAGCAGTCATCCTTGCCGGCGGCCTGGGAACGCGCCTGAGCGAAGAGACCACGATCCGGCCCAAGCCCATGGTGGAGATCGGCGGACGGCCCATCCTATGGCACATCATGAAGATCTACTCGCACTACGGCATCAACGATTTCATCATCTGTTGCGGCTACAAGGGCTATGTCATTAAGGAGTACTTCGCCAACTATTTTCTGCACATGTCTGACGTGACCTTTGACATGAAGGAGAACAAGATGGAGGTGCACCAGTCCGTTGCCGAGCCGTGGAAGGTAACCCTGGTCGACACGGGCGACGGCACCGGAACCGGCGGCCGCCTTCGCCGCGTCCGCAAGTACGTTGAGCAGGACGAAGCCTTTTGCATGACCTATGGCGATGGGGTTTCCGATGTCGACATTGCCAGCCTGATTGACTTCCACAGGAAGCACGGCAAGAGTGTCACGCTGACCTCCATCCAGCCGGTCGCCCGCTTCGGCGCGCTTGGGCTGCGCGATACGCAGGTATACGCCTTCCAGGAAAAACCGAAGGATGAGGGCGGTTGGATCAACGGCGGCTTCTTCGTCCTGTCGCCAAAGGTGCTGGACGAAATCACCAATGACGAATGGATGTTTGAGCGCGAGCCGATGGAAGCGCTGGTGGCAAAGGATCAGGTTCAGGCCTTCTTCCATCACGGGTTCTGGCAGGCAATGGATGCCCTGCGTGACAAGCACCAACTCGAGGATCTGTGGTCGAAAGGCAAGGCTCCATGGAAGCTCTGGTAACCGCTCCCGACGCGACTCTCTGGCAGGGCCGTCGTGTCTTCATGACCGGGCACACCGGCTTCAAAGGCGGATGGCTTTCGCTCTGGCTCACCCGGCTGGGTGCGGTGGTTCGCGGGTATTCACTCGACCCGTACACGACCCCCAATCTGCTCGATGCCGCAAGGATCGGCTCCGTCGTAGAAGACGTACGCGGAGACATCCTGGATCGCAACAAGCTGGCCGGGAGCATGACAGAGTTCCAGCCTGACATCGTGATCCATATGGCCGCACAGCCCCTGGTGCGGTTGTCCTACGTGGACCCGATCAACACCTATGCAACGAATGTGCTTGGCACCGGGCACGTGCTGGAGGCTGTTCGCCAGTCGCCGTCGGTGCGCGCCGTTGTCTCTATCACCACGGACAAGTGTTACGAGAACAAGGAATGGGTGTGGGGGTACCGTGAAACGGACCCGCTCGGCGGCTACGATCCGTACTCTTCCTCCAAAGCATGCGCCGAGCTGGTCACCTCCGCCTACCGGCAGTCCTTTTTCAACGTCGCAGAGTTTGAGAAGCACCATTGCGGGGTCGCAACCGCGCGGGCCGGCAACGTGATCGGCGGCGGTGACTGGTCCACCGACCGTCTCATCCCTGACCTCATCCGTGGCTTTGCCGCAGGAAAAGAGGTGCGTGTTCGGAGGCCCAAGAGTATTCGTCCCTGGCAGCATGTGCTGGAGCCCCTTTGGGGATATATCCGGCTCGCGGAAGAGCTGTACAAGGGCAATGCAGCCTGCGCCTCGGCCTGGAACTTCGGGCCGCACGATGAGGATGCGTGGCCCGTAGGACGGATCGCGGAGAAGATGGTGCAGGTGTGGGGTGACGGCGCGCGATGGAAGCTCGACCCCGACCCGGGCGCTCATGAGGCCGGCTATCTCAAGCTCGACCCATCCAAGGCGCGCGCCGTGCTCGGATGGCAGCCATCGCTGCGCATCGGCACGACGATCGAGTGGCTCGTGGAATGGTACCGCGCCCACGGCAGGGGCCAAGACATGCAGGCTTACACGCTCGACCAGATCGCACAGTACGAGGGCATTCTGCGGAACCAGAGTTAGAGGCACGCAGGAGCGCGGGTAAGGCTTCCTCAGCGATACCTGCTGCCTCCTGTCTAGCCCTCCGTGCGCTTTCTGCTCGCGGCGCGCAGTGTCTCCGCCGCACTCTCCGGCGTGATGTCGCGCTGCGGCGATCCCAGCAGCTCAAAGCCGACCATGAACTTGCGCACCGTCGCCGAGCGAAGAAGTGGCGGGTAGAAGTGGAGATGAAGCGTCCACTCCGGATGCGCTTCGCCGTCCGTCGGCCGGCCGTGCAGGCCCATGGAGTAGGGAAAGGACACGTCAAAGACGCGGTCGTACGTGCCTGTGACCGTCTGCAGCATCTCGGCCATGCCGCTCCGTTCTTCTTCCGTGAGCTCCTCCAGGCACGACACCTGGCGCATCGGGATGACCAGGGTTTCAAAAGGCCACACCGCCCAGTACGGCACCACGGCCAGCCATGTCGCATTTTGCGCAACGACACGTTCGCGGAGCCGCAACTCTAAATCGCGATAGGCACATAAAAGATTGGTTCCGTGCTCTGCCATGTACTCGCTCTGCCGGGCCATCTCGATGCGCGGTTCGTTCGGAACCGAACCACTTGCCCAGATCTGCCCGTGGGGATGGGGATTGCTGGCCCCCATCATGGCCCCGCGGTTCTCGAAGATCTGCACGTAGTGGATGTCCTCACGCGCGCCAAGCTCGACGGCTTGTTCCGTCCAGGTGTCCACCACCTTGCGGATCTCCGTCACGTCCATCTTTGCGAGCGTGAGATCGTGGCGCGGGGAGAAGCAGATCACGCGGCAGACGCCGTTCTCGCTCTCTGCCCGCAGCAGGCCCGCCCTCGCCTCGTCCCGCTTGGTGACGGCAACATTCTCCTTCAGTGCAGCGAAGTCGTTATCGAAGACAAACGTGGAGCTGTATCGCGGTGTGCGGTTCCCGCCTGCACGTTCGTTCCCAGGGCACAGATAGCATGTGGGGTCGTACTGCAGTGCCGCCGGCGCCGCTACGGACTCAACCTGGCCCTGCCATGGCCGCTGTGTGCGCTGTGGCGAAACCAGAACCCAGTCACCCCGGAGTGGATTCCAGCGGCGATGCGGCTGCTGCGACAGAACCGTCTCTGCGGATCCGGAAGAGGTTCCGCTCATGCCGCCACCTTTTCTCGCGCAAGGGCGCCATCCACGGCCTCACACACGTAGATCTGTGCCTCGAGCGCGAGTGTCCGGCGATACTCGTCGCGAACCCGGTCGGCGAAACTCTCGGCATGCTCTGCGGAAACCAGATTCACCGTGCATCCACCAAAGCCGCCGCCCGTGATGCGTGCGCCGAAACATCCAGGGGTACGCACGGCCAGATCGACAAGCGTGTCGATCTCCGGGCAGCTCGCCTCAAAGTCGTCACGCATACTCCGGTGCGCCTCCAGCATCCACCGTCCCACCTCGTCTAGGCGGCCTGCGTGCAGCGCATCCCGCACCGCGAGAACGCGCGCGTTCTCCGTGATGATGTGTTTGCAACGGCGGTACGAGACTTCGCCCATCTCTGCACGGGCCGCCTCAAGATCGCTCATCGTTGCGTCCCGCAGAAGCTCGATGGCAGGATTGCGTTTGCGCAGGATCTCCTGCCCATGCTCCGCCTCACCGCGCCGGTCGCCGTACTCCCCTGTCGCCACCGAATGCTGCACCATGGAGTTAACGACCACCACACGCACGCCGCGGGGCAAAGGCAACAGCTCATAGGCGAGCGAACGGCAGTCCAGCAGGAGTGCCCGGTCCTTGACGGCATTCACGATCACGAACTGGTCCATGATGCCGCAGGAGGCCTGCACATACTCGTTCTCCGCTTTGCGGCACAAAGTCGCGATCGTCTCACCTGGCAACATCGTGCCGGCCGCGGAGAGCAGGGCCATGGCCGTGGCCACCTCTACGGACGCGGAAGAGCTGAGGCCCGCTCCCAGCGGCACATCGCCTTCCAGACTCAGCGCGAAGCCGGGAACCTTCACACCCGCACCCTGCAGGGCCCAGGCTACCCCGATCGGATAGTCGCTCCAGTGATGCCGGGGCGACTGCTTCAGATCGTGCAGGTCGTACTCGACGCTCTCTCCATAGTTCGCCGAGTAGAGCAGTGCCTTGCTGTCCTGCCTTGGAGTTACGACCGCGGTCGTCTTGAAACCGATGGCCATCGGTAGCACGTACCCACCTGTGTAATCTGTGTGCTCCCCGATCAGATTCACCCGCGCCGGCGCGGAAACGGCTACCGGACTTCCACCAAAGCGCCCGCGATGCTGATCGACGAGATCTACCAAAACCGAATCCTGCCTTTTATGTGGAATGTAGTGATCCCGATTCTACCCGCGAATCGCTTAGATGAACGCGATTACATCTGAAGACGCTCTTGTGCACGACGATGTGGACATCGGTGAAGCCGTAAGCACTCGCAGGACGCTGCTATGCTTCCCCTGTGACTACCGTTGATGTTACCTACCGCTTCGTCGAGGCACCGCGCGAAGCATCCATGATTGCTCTTGCCAGTCTTCGAAAGGTCTACGGCATCCGGCGCGTTCACGTGGATGAGCAGCAAGGCTCGATCACCGTGGAGTTTGACGCCACTCGCCTCTCCGTCCAGACCATACGTCAGCTGCTGCGCCGTGCAGGTCTTGTTCTGGATAAGGCCGCCGGAAGCGATCCGGTGCCCAGTCAGGATAGGGTGGGCACACAGCAATAACGTGCGCAGGGCAAGCCTCACCGTGCGCAGGGCAAGCTTGCGGTATGCATGTTGCCTTGTTATCTTGATGTTGGTGTAGCTCTCTCGAGTTCACCGGACGTGCACCCGTAGCTCAGCTGGATAGAGCAATTGGCTACGAACCAATAGGTCGGAGGTTCGAATCCTTCCGGGTGCACCAGATGTTCCTCATATGCGCTCGTAGCTCAGCTGGATAGAGCAACTGGCTTCGAACCAGTAGGTCGGAGGTTCGAATCCTTCCGGGCGCACTCTATGGATCCCGCGCTACCGCTCTCCCCATTTCAGCTTGGATCGCAAAACATTGAAGAGGCCGTGCTGACCGAGACGCACGAGCCGCACACTGTATGGCGATGCGCAGCAGCGCAGCTCATCGCCAATCTTCAACTCCACCGCTTCCTGCCCGTCCGCCGTAAGGTATGTCTGATCGGCGATGCCTTGTACCGCAATTCGAATCTGCGCGGAGCCCGGCACAACGATCGGCCGAATCGTCAAGAGGTGCGGGCAGATCGGCGTAACGATCATGCAACTCACGCTTGCCAGCACAATCGGACCGGCCGCGGCGAGATTGTAGGCGGTCGATCCGGTGGGCGTGGAGACGATCACGCCATCCGCGCGGAAGCGAGCCACGGTCTCCCCATCCAGTTCCACGATGTAGTCGCCGATCCTGGCAATCGCGCCCTTGGACAGCACCACATCGTTCAGCACATGCCATTGCTGGAACGCCTTGCCGTCGCGCCACAGCTCCGCCTGCATCATCGTGCGCTGATCTGTCAGGCAGCAGTGATCGCACCAGCCCTCAAGGGTCCGGTACATCTCGCTAAGCGGCACCTCTGTCAGGAACCCCAGCGAGCCCAGGTTCACGCTCATGATGGGTATGTTGGTCCGTGCAAACGCTCGCGCTGCAGAGAGCAGGGTGCCATCGCCGCCGAGAACGATCACCAGTTCTGGAGCCAGCGCGGGCATCTCCGTACGATCGATTCCCTGCTGCCCGACGTACACGGCAGCGGTGCAATCCAGATCGGCTGTGAAGCCGCGGTTCTCAAGCCACCGCAGCAGCTCTGGCAGAATGGTGTCGAGTTCAGGCTTCTGCGGTTTGGCGATGATGGCAACACGGCGCATACCGCAAGTGTAGCTGCTGCTTTCTAGGAGAAGACCGCATGCATCAGAAACTCACGATTACCTTCTGCGCCCGTGATGGGTGAATCGATCACCTCAATACAAGAACCGCCGGATTCCGTCACAGCTTTGTGTACCTTCTCGACAGCGATGTCATAAGCCACAGGATCGCGGACGATCCCTCCTTTACCGACCCATTCCCTGCCTGCCTCGAACTGCGGCTTCACCAGGATGATGCACTCTCCTATCCATCGCTGCTGTGCCTCCGCCAACGCGTGCACCACGGAAGGGATCACGAGCGCCGCCGAGATGAACGACACGTCCATCGAAAAGAAGTCAGGGCCGACCTCTCCGGTCAGGTGACGCGCCTCGGTCAGCAGCACGCCTCTTCCCAGATGCCGGGCATTCGTGCGCTCCAGCAGCCGGATTCTGGGGTCTGTGCGGAGGCTCATGGCCAGCTGTCCATAGCCTGTGTCGACGGCCAGCACCGCGCTCGCGCCTCGCTGCAACATGCAGTCGGTAAAGCCGCCGGTGGAGGCTCCGATGTCGGCACACACGCGGCCGCGCAGGTCGACCTGCCAATGAGCGAGCGCTCCTTCGAGCTTGAGCCCGCCCCGGCTGACATATCGCAGATCCTCACCCAAGAGCCGCAGCACCGCGCCCTCATGTACCGCGCTGCCGGCCTTCGTCACCTTCTGGTCGTCCACCAGAACACGGCCAGCCAGGATCATGCCGGCGGCGCGCTCCCGCGACGGAACAAGTCCGCGAGCCACCAGCAGCTTGTCCAATCTCTGCTTCATGCCGTTGTACGGTGCTCCTCTTTTTAGAGTCTCGCACTCGCGGCAGCTCCTCCGATTGGCCGACACAGATGCGAATCACGTACACTCGTCTGCGGAACACTCATCCTCACCTGGTGAACCCATCAGATCGGTCTATCGCCGATCTTTGTTGCCGAGACATACATAGCGTTGCACCCTGCGAAACTTCATGGCCTTTGGCGATCTTTCTTCCGGTTCACCGCGCATCCGGTCTAATCCGGAGAACGACTTTGCGCGTTCCCTTGAAAGAGAGACAGGACAGAAAAGCGCAGACGGATCGAATCCGGACATGAGCAAAGAGGCTGAACTTCTTGCGCGTATCCAGGCAGGCGACGAGAGCGCGATGGCCGTGCTGTACGACCGCTACTCGCGCATCGTCTACTCCGTCGCGCTTCGCGTGTTGCGCAGTCCTGCCTCCGCAGAGGACGTGATGCAGGAAGTATTTATGCAGATCTGGCGCCATCCCGAGAGCTTTGCCGCGAGCCGCGGATCCATGGGAGGATGGCTTGCCGTGGTTGCGCGCAACCGGTCGATCGACCTGCTTCGGCGCCGCAAGCCAACGGATTCAGTCGAGGATGTTGTGCTTCCCTCGCCGTACGACCTGGCAGCAGAGGCGGAACAGCATGCCCTGCTTGAGAAGACCAGAGCCGTCATGCAGACACTCTCGCCGGAACAGCGGAAGTCTGTCGAGATGGCCTTCTTTGACGGCCTTACCCACGCCGAGATCGCCGAAACAACGGGCGATCCTCTCGGCACCGTAAAAACGCGCATTCGATCGGCGCTCATCGTCCTGAGAAAGGCGATGCACGCATGAGCCAGCAACCGGTGCACGTCGAAGATCTAACGCTGTACGCCATGGGCCTTCTCGACGAGAGCGAGACCATGCGCCTCCAGGAGGCCCTGGCAGTCTCTCCCGAGCTTCGTGAGGAGCTCGCCGCAAGCCGCGGTGACCTTGCCCTGCTTGCCCTTTCCGTACCCCAGGAAGAGCCCACCGCAGCTGCGCGGCAACGTCTGCTGGCGGAGATCAAGCGTGACCCAAAGCGCTCGGCTGAGACGGCATCGGCCCTCGGGCAGATCCCGTCCGCTGCACCCACTGCGAAACAGCGCACGTCCGCACCGCCGGAGGAGATCGCCATCAGCTCCCTCCCGACGTCGCGGCCGGAAGGACTGCATGAGCAGCCGTCCAGGCCGCGCTGGTTTTCTTCCGTCCTGCCCTGGGCTGGCTGGGCAGTTGCCGCAACCCTCGCGGTGGGCAGCTTCAGCCTGTATCGCGAGATGGACAGTCTGCACGAGCGTCTTTCGGAACAACTCGCTGCCAATCGCCAGGCCGTCGCCAGAGCCACTCGCGCGCAGGCTGTGCTCGATACGCTCCGCTCCACCGAGGCACAGCGCTTCGTACTGACAAAGGCCGATGCGCAGCCCGTTGCGCAGGCACGTGTCACCTACCTGGCGCGGACCGGTGCGCTCGTCTTTCAGGGCAGCCATCTGGATCCGATCCCTGCCGCCAAGACCTATGAGCTTTGGCTGATCCCGGCGGCACCGGGCGGCCAGCCTATCGCAGCCGGCACCTTCAAACCGGATGCGCGCGGCGAAGCCAGCGTCATCCTGCCTGAGCTTCCAAAGGGCGTAGAAGCCGGCAAGTTCGGCGTGACCCTGGAAGACGAAGGTGGAGCGGCGACGCCAACGGCACCTATCCTGCTGATTGGACAGTAGATCCCCGGACCAAGAAGAAGAGGGCGCCGCATCCGCGGGCGCCCTCTTCTTCTTGGCAACAAAGTTTGCCTTACGGGGCCGTTACCCTCACCGCAACGCCGGCTCCCTGAAGCGGAATTGTCGTCACTACCTGGTCCGTGTCGGTCCGGATGACTGTCAGGTTCTGCGTGTCGCTTGCCGTCACGTAGACCTTGCCGGTGGGAGTTCCACTCGTTGCGGCAATCCAGTTCAGCGTGCCGCCAACGGTGATCGTCTTCTCCGCCACCATCGTGTTCATGTTCACGACCGTGACTGTTCCCGATTTGCTGTTCGCCACATAGGCCTTGCCAAGGTCCTGCAGCATGGCAACCTGCACCGGCTGGACACCGACCGGAACCGTGGCCAGCACTCTCCCGAAGCCTGCAGCATCGCTCGGATTGTTCGGATCGCAACTCGGATTGCTCGCAAGTGCCGTAGCGTTGCAGAGGGGGATGTTAATGATGCTCAGCGAGCCAGGAGCCGTGCCGTCGCCCTGGTTAAGCACGGCAAGTTCATTGACGCTGTCCGCCGTGTCGGCCCAAACCGGATTCAGGCCAACCGTGACCTGACCACCTGGGAGCTGAGAGTTGTTATCCAGCGTGTTGGTCTGCGTGTTGATGATGCTGACGGTCCCGATGCCTCCGCTGGTCGCGCTACCACCCTGGTTCAGCACAAAGGCGCGCCGCGTGTCCAGGCTCAGAACACCGTAGATCGGGTTGATACCCACCGGGATCGTATTCGAGATCGTCTGGCTTGGCCCGTTCTCGATCGCCGTTGCCGTGCCCGCAGTAGCGGGGGGACACCCACCCGGGCACGCTGCTCTGGCTCAGGACATACACACGTGCCGCGTTGTCACGGCCAATGGTATACACCGGGTTTGCGGGAATCCGCAGTTCCTGGCGAAGCGTGGGCGGAGCGGCATTCGTCAGCGCGGCAACGCGGCTGCTGCCTGGCTCCGTGATGAACAGCGCCGAGGTGCCGGCACCCGGAAAGATCGAGGTCGGATTTGATCCGCCCAGCAGAGACGCCTGCGTCACCAGGTTTGTCATAAGCGTGGTTCGTACCGGAAAGGAATCCAGCAGTTCGCTGTTGATCGGGACGCCGCACGCCGTCGTTGTCCCTTTGTGCAGCACAAAGCCTGTCGATGAGGAATCAAGGGCGAAGTAGGCGGGTGCCGGCGCCACGTTCGCGTTTGCAATCAGGGTATCGCCAAACACGTCCACAATCGTGACGATGCCCTGTCTGCCCTGGCCCGGGTCGGACACAACAACAGCGTACTTGGCTGGCTGGCTTGCCGGACCGACAGGGTTAATGGCGCTCACCACGGGCCGGTAGGTATTCCCGCAGCCCGCCAGCATAAGCACACACAAACCAACCACTGGCCCGGCTGCGTAGCGCACCACTCCCATACTTTTTTGCTTCACCACTGAGGACAAAAGCGACTCCCTGCGAGACGGCGTGAGCATGCGGCATAGCCGCGTCCGCCGACCTCTGATTGTAAATGACTGCCCCCAGCGAATTTGGTTAGGAGGGATGCTCGCTCCGCTACACACAACGGTTCCCCGCGAGGCAATTCGGCTTCTCCGCACAGATGTCCGGTCACTCCGACCAACGGTGGATCCAGCCGACCCCCAGGTGCATGCGCATCGCTGTATAGCTCAGCATCTCGTGCCAAAGACGTATGGAGGCGTCTGTGTGCGAGATGTTGCCAAACGGTGCACGCGGCGAGGTATACACCGTCAGGCCCTCCTCCTCGCACAGTGCACGAATACGGAAAAGATGCGTGCCGTCGCTCACCACGATCAGCCGCTGCAGATGCCTCAGATGGGCAATCGCTGCAAGCTGCTCGACCTGCTGCTCCGTATCGACCGATTCAGTCTCCGCAACAATCTGCTCGAATGGAACCCCCTGCGCGAGCAGATAATCCCTGCCGACACTGCCCTCCGTGGCCGTGGCCGCTTTGTCTGTCGTTCCGCCCAGGGTGATCACCAGCGGTGCCATGCCACGCTCATAGAGCGCTGCCGCATGATCCAGCCGAGCGTGATACACGGGTGACGGATGCCCAAGGTACTGCGCCGCGCCGAAGACGGCGATAGCGTCGGCCGGCTGCGCCTCATCCTCACCGGCCACCTGCGCAATGCGCAGATAGAGCGATCCGAACCACAGGGTCCCCAGGCCCGCGAGCAGAACCAGCAAGGCACCCAGGTACCGCCACGGCCCACCGAACCGACGCTTTCCCTTTTGCTTCCGCATCGCTCCCCTACATGCGCCCGCTAGCGCTGCAAAGCCAGTGCCACCTCATGCGTCGCAATAGCACCCTCACGAAGAATGGTCCACGACTTACCACCATGGCTCAGATCGACGATCGTCGTCGCTGTCGAGCGAGCGGTTGGACCACCATCTACAATCATCGGGATTTCGCCACCGAGCTGCTCACGAACACAGCGCGCATGGGTGCACTCCGGAAATCCATTCAGGTTCGCCGAGGTTGCCGTGATGGGCAGCCCGAGTTGCTCCACGATCGCCCTCGGGATGGCCGCCTCCGGCACACGCAACGCCACGTTTCCCGTGTACGCGGTCACACGCAAAGGCAGCCGTGAGCCCGCGCGAACAATGATCGTCAGTGGACCCGGCCAGAACTTCTCCGCCAGCCGGTCGAAGGCCGTGTCCACATCGCGCGCCAACTCATACGCCTGCAGCGTGCTCGCAACCAGCAGCGACAGGGGCTTGTGTTTTGAGCGTGTTTTCAGCTTATAGATCTGTTCCACCGCGTGGAGATTAACCGGATCCACCGCCAATCCGTAGAACGTATCTGTCGGGATCGCCGCCACCATACCGTCCGCCAGACACTGTGCGACATGGCGCACCAACTCCGGCTCTGGCTCGTCCGGATTCATTCGCAGCATCTCAGCCTGCATTCGTTGTTCTGTCCCCCTGCTGCGACCAAAGGCCCAAAACGCAGCCTAGCACAGGCGACGGAAGAGCTTCCTCTTGTCCCGTAAAGTCTCCGCTTCTACGGCGAGATGCGCATCGGCGTTGCACACCACGTCTCACACGCCTTCATGCTGCTCTCGCGTCCTAGCCGGAAAGCACTAGAATCCACTCTCAAGATGCCCGAGCGGATCACAAGCAGACAGAACAGCCGCGTGCGCGCGCTCCGGACCGCGTTGCAATCGCGCAAGCGATCCGAGCTCATCGCCATCGAGGGCACCCATCTTCTTGAGGAAGCGCTGAACTCCGGGCTGACCGTTCAGACCGTCTTCCTCCGCGACGATCAGGCCGCCATCGCCGCTCACCTCGCGCCAGAGACTGAGGTGCTTCTCCTGTCGGAGGACGCCTTTAGCAGCGCGGCCGCGACGGAGCACTCGCAAGGCGTTGCCGCCCTTTGTGAGCCGCCAGAGAGCCGCTATCTGCCGCAGCGCAATGACCTCATCCTCATCGCCGCCGGCCTGCAAGACCCAGGAAACCTGGGCACACTGATCCGCTCCGCCGAGGCCTTCGGGGCTGCCGCCATGCTCCTGGCCGGGAGCACAGTCGACCCCTGGAACGGAAAGAGCCTGCGCGCCTCCGCGGGTTCGGCCTTCCGGCTGCCACTACTCCGGCTCTCTCAACCGCTGCTGGAGGCCGTACGCAGGGCCGGCATCGTTTTCCTGGCCGCGGTGCCCAGCGGCGGGACGCCGGCGCATCTCTGCAGACTGGATCGTGGCTGCGCGCTCCTGATCGGCAATGAGGGAGCGGGCCTGTCTACGGAGATACTTGCGCTTGCGGATGAGCGCATCATGCTGCCAACATCCGGCAGAACGGAAAGCCTCAACGCCGCAGTCGCCGGATCCCTGCTCCTGTACGAGGCGCACCGGCAGCGCCTCCTGGTCTCCCCATGAGCCTTTTCGAGCAGGAGGCGCTCTCTCCCAAGATGCCGCTCAGCATTCCTCTGCCGGAGCGCATGCGGCCCCGTACCCTTGCTGATTTCGCCGGCCAGGAGCATATCCTCGGCGAGGGCAAACCACTCCGGCTCGCTATCGAGCGGGACGAGTCCGGCTCCATGATCTTCTGGGGCCCGCCGGGCACGGGAAAGACCACGCTCGCCAAGATCATCGCAGCCACCACGCATGCCAGCTTTCTCGAGTTCTCCGCCGTTACCTCCGGCATCAGGGAGATCAAGCAGGTGATGGCGGATGCAGAGCACGCCTCTGGCCGCGGCATGCGCACCATCCTCTTCATCGACGAGATCCATCGCTTCAACAAAGCCCAGCAGGACGCCTTTCTGCCCTACGTCGAGCGCGGCGCACTCCGCCTCATCGGGGCCACCACGGAAAATCCTTCCTTCGAGGTCAACGCCGCTCTGCTCTCGCGCTGCCGTGTCTACGTACTGCAGCCCCTCGCGCCCGAGCCCATGCTGCTCCTGCTTGAGCGCGCGCTCATGGACACCGATCGCGGTCTCGGCCAGCTGAAGCTCCAGGCGGAACCGGGCACCCTGGAGCTGATCAGCAGCTATAGCAGCGGCGACGCCCGCTATGCGCTGAACGCGCTTGAGTCCGCGGCAAATCTTCTCCGGGCCGGCAGCAGCCGCCTGCTCACGCGCACCGTCGTGCAGGAGGCCCTGCAGCAGCGCGTCCTGCTCTACGACAAGAACGGCGAACAGCACTACGACCTGATCTCGGCGCTGCACAAGAGTGTCCGCAACAGCGACGCGGACGCCGCGCTCTACTGGTTACGCCGCATGCTCGCAGCTGGCGAGGATGCCGTGTATGTCGCCCGGCGCCTTGTGCGCATGGCCGTGGAAGACATCGGCCTGGCCGCGCCCGAGGCCCTCAATCTGTGCCTCAGCGCTCAGCAGGCCATGCACCTGCTGGGCTCACCCGAGGGGGAACTCGCGCTCGCCCAGGCCACCGTGTATCTCGCGCTCGCGCCCAAGTCGAATGCCGTTTACACCGCCTGGAATGCCGTAAGCGCTGACGTTGAAAGCACCGCCGCTGAACCGGTACCGCTCCACCTGCGCAATGCACCCACGCGTCTGATGAGGTCGCTCGAATACGGCAAGGGTTACCGGTACGCGCACGACCTCCCAGACAAGGTCGCCGCTATGGACTGCCTTCCACCATCACTCGCCGGCAATCGGTACTACGAACCAACCGACCAGGGCCGCGAACGTCAACTGCGTCAACGCATGGACGAGATCGAGCGCCTTCGCGCCGCAGCTGTGGACCCCGATGGAGATACACCGCACTAGCTACTTCGTATCCCGCTCAATCGCTTGCAGAACCGCACCTTTGGTCAGCACCTCCGGCAGCACATCCGGTTCCGCCCCGGGCCTGCCGGGATAGATGACGTAGGTTGGAACGCCGCTTCGCCCCACCGCATTCAGCGCCGACGTAATCGCCGGATCGTACTGCGTCCAGTCTGCGCGCAGCTGCACGAGGCCGCTCTTTGCAAGTTGCTGTTGCACCTCATCGCTGTTCAGCACAACGCGCTCGTTCACCTGGCAGCTCAGGCACCATGCGGCGGTGTAGTCCACGAAGACCGCTTTGCCGCTAGCGCGTGCCGTGTCCAGCGCCGCCTGCGAGTAGGGCTGCCATGCGCTCGGCTTGGCCTCCACGGCGCTTCCCTGCACCAGTGGCAGCGTGACTGCGAACGACGCAATCAGAATCGCGGTCAGGCCGCCAGAGCGGCTCGCGGGCCATCTGCCCAGAACCCACGCCGCCACCGCCATCACCAGCATGGCCGAGAGCAACAGCGCCATACGCGAGATGCCCAGCGCACCGGAGTACAGCTGGCCATACACCCACACGAGCCAGATTACCGTCGCAAACAAAGGGAGAGATGTTAGCTGCTTCAGAACCTCCATCCACACACCCGGCTTTGGCAATCGTTGCATCAGCGCCGGCCAGATGGTCAGGGCCAGGTAAGGCAGCGCCAGCCCAAGGGCAAGTGCCGTGAAGACGGCAAACGTGACCCATGCGGCCTGTGCTAGGGCAAACCCGATGGCCACGCCCATGAACGGACCTACGCAGGGCGTCGCCACCACCGTCGCAAGCACACCCGTGAAAAAGCTTCCGGCGTAGCCCTGCCTGCGCGTAAGCGAGTCTCCGGCGGAGGTCAACGACAGGCCAAGATCAAACATGCCGGCCAGCGAAAGCGCAAAGAAAAACAGAAACAGCGCCAGCACCGCCACAAACCCCGGCGATTGCAGCTGGAAGCCCCATCCGAACTGCTGGCCGCCGGCCCGCAGCAGCAGGAGCACTGCAACGATCGCCCAGAAGGAGGTGACAATGCCGAGCGTGTATACCAGCCCGTGTGCGCGCATCCGGCTGCGCTCCTCGCCTGAGGACTGCACCAGCGACAGCGCTTTCAAAAACAGCACAGGGAAGACACACGGCATCAGGTTCAGCACCAGGCCGCCGCGCAGCGCCAGCGCCACCGCACCCAAAACCGTCACCTTTGCGGCTGAGCCGTCGCCCCGTAACGGCGCAATCGTACCCGGCACCACATCGGCCGTCACCATATACGACTCGTCGTCGCTCAGCTTCACCAGCCCGGTCAGCTGCTTCGGCGGTGTCTTTGCATTCGGTGAACGGGTCAAATGGATCCGAATGCCGTCGCTCACCGGCTCGGACAGCTGAGTTGCTGTGTCGGCGATCACATCCTCAACCGCCGGATAGAACTCTCCCTCGGTCTCCTGTGTGCCCGTGGTGAAGGTGAGAGCAATCTGGTTGCCGCTGGTCACCGCATGCGCTTTGAACCCTGGCCGTAACGGCAGCGGCAGGTGCATCAGTGCGCTCGCAATCGGCCCAACCCGTTCGCCGTCCTTTGCCACCGCAGTTCCTGCCGCTTCCAACTTCAGGTCGAGGCCAAGGTCCGCCTTCCCCGGTACACACACCTGCTTGCACACGAGCCAGTCCAGCTTCGCGCCGAGGTGTACGTTGCCGGCCTTATCCGGCTGTGCGTCTCCATCCGCGTTCATCACCACGGGGTAGGTTGCGCTGCCCTCGTACCCGTAATCGGCCGCGGTGTCGAGTGGAAGGCGCTCAGGCGCGGGATACAACAGCTCGCCCGCCGTGATGCTCTTCGGCAGCGTCCAGTGCACCTTTGGCGGATAGCCTGCAAACCCGGCATTTCTCCAATACACATGCCAGCCATCCTCTAACGAGAAGACGAATCCGACCGTCTGCGTTCCGCCCCTGGCGATCGCCGGTCCCGCACTCACCATCTCCACGGTCAGGTGCTGCGCCTTCACCGGACCCGGCCCGCCGCTGCCCACAGAGGTCATCTGCGCATGCGCAGCCGGGGATGCGACAAACGCGGCACACAGGAAGAGCGCAAGGCATAGGTGCCGGAGGAGTCGCATACCGATTAGATTCTAGGCGTTCGGAAAGGTCACAGGCCGCAGTGCATGTCGGTCTCCGCCTATCGACGTACCGCGGCAGCAGCCCGCCTGCCGTACTCCACCATCAGGCAGCGATCCATCACCACGGCAATCCCGTGCTCCTCCGCCTTCCCAGCCGCTTCCTCGTGCACAATGCCCTGCTGCACCCAGATCTGCCGAAGCCCAAGCGCAATCATCTCGTCCACAATCGCAGGCAGCGCACGCGGCAGCCGGAAGACATTGACTAGCTCCGGCATCTCCGGCAGATCGCGCAGAGCCCCATAGCTGCGCTCTCCAAGCACCTCCGTTACCGCCGGGTTTACCGGGAGAATGCGGCAACCGGCCCGCTGCATGTAACGCGAGACGTAGTGGCTTGGCCTCGCCGGGTCGTGCGACAAACCGACCACCGCAATCGTCTTCGCCTCCAGCATGCGTGCCATCACAGCCGGTTCGTTCACGCGTGGCCTTCCTTCGGCTTCCATGCACCCAGCAGGCGCCGCGCCATCACCAGCTCCCCCGTGTGATACGACTCGTGATCGGCAATCAGCAGCGCCTCGCGCAGCAGGTTCTGTCCGTCGCCCCAAGGGAACGGCTCCGCCAGGTCGCGCTCAGCCAGCAGCTTCTCGAAGGCGGCCCGGTCCCGCTGCATCGACTGCACGCTGCGCTCCCAAGCCTCCGCATCCGGCGGAGCGGGGTTCTTTGGCCAGTAGTCCTCCGGCCAGGCTAACGGCGTGTAAGTGCCACCGGCATTGTCGCTGAAGGTCAGAATGTCATGCTGCGCAATCCGGATGTGCTCCAGCAACTGCCACGGCGAGTACGGCAAACCCGCGGGAACCCGCCCCTGCAGCTCAAAGGGCAGATCCTCAACGGCGTAGTCCAGCCTGGCATGCGCCTGCCCGCCATCCAGCAGCGCCTTCAGCTGCGTTCTCAGTTCCTGCTCCAACTCCGTGTCAGCCATGCGGTGTTGGATGCAACCCTGCCTTTCAGGAGGCAAGCCTCTGTCGCGCGGAGCTGCGCCTGACTAGTCGATGTCTTCCACAGCCACGGGCGGGTGCACTCCTTCGCGCCGCATCCGCAGATATCCGCGAATGAATGGCTCCAGGTACCCGTCCAGCACGCGATCCACGTCCCCGATTTCCACCCGCGTGCGCAGATCCTTCGCCATCCGGTACGGCTGCAGAACATACGAACGGATCTGCGACCCGAAATTGATGTCCAGCTTCGAATCTTCAAGCTTCTTACTGACGGCGCGCTTCTTTTCGAGCTCGAACTCATACAGGCGCGATCGCAGCAACTTCATCGCCCTGTCTTTATTTTTGTGCTGCGAGCGCTCGTTCTGGCAGCCCGCAACGATCCCCGTAGGCAGGTGCGTGATCCGCACGGCAGAATCCGTGGTATTCACGTGCTGGCCACCCTTCCCACCCGACCGGTAGGTGTCGATCCGCAGATCGTCCGGCTTGATGTCGATCACGATCGAATCGTCGATCTCCGGCGAAACAAAGACCGACGAGAACGAGGTGTGCCGGCGCTTCGCAGAATCGAAGGGGGAAATGCGCACCAACCGGTGCACCCCTGTCTCGCCGGAGAGCATGCCGAAGGCAAACTCGCCCGAGATGGTGAAGGTCGCCGACTTGATCCCGGCTTCATCGCCATCCTGAATCTCATTGATTTCTGTCTTGAAACCCTCGCGCTCAGCCCATCGCAGGTACATGCGCATCAGCATCTCGGCCCAGTCCTGGCTCTCTGTACCGCCCGCGCCCGGGTGGACGGTCACGATGGCGTTCAGCGGATCGCTTTCGCCTGAAAGCATCGTCTTCGACTCAAGCCGTTCGGAAAATTCCTCTACGCTCCCGATCGCCGCGGACAACTCAGCCTCCACGCTCTCGCCCTCGCGGCCCAGCTCCAGGTAGGCCTCTACGTCGTCCGCGCGACGGGCCAGTTCCGCATCATCGGCCAGCAGCGTCTCAATCCGCTTTCGCTCACGCATCAAAGGCTGCGAACGCGTCGCATCGGCCCACAGTGCAGGGTCGGAGATCTGTGTCTCCACCTGCTCCAGCTCTCGCTTCAGGCGGGCGCTGTCAAAGATACTCCCGCAGATCGCGCACACGGTCGCGAACCGGGGAGTAGGCATACTCAAGATCGGTCAACATGCCTCTAGTTTACCCGCTTCGGCAGCGATCCGAACGCGAGCAGCAGCGACGTCACCAGTGCGCACGCATACGCAAACAGATCGCCGTGGAGCGTGTAGAACGTCATCTCGCTGCGATAACTGAAATGCACCTGCACCGCCGAGCGCACATGGCGCGCGGTCCACTCCACCACGCGCCCGTATGGATCCACAGCGGACGTGATGCCGGAGTTCGTGTCCCGCAGAAGCCACCGGCGGTTCTCAATCGCGCGCATCCGCGCCATGTTGATGTGCTGAAAGGGCGCGCTTGTGTCGCCGTACCAGCCATCATCGGACAGGTTCACGAGCACATTGGCGCCTCCACGCACGAACTGCCGTACCTCATCTCCGAAGATCGACTCGTAGCACAGGAAGACACCGTATCGATGACCCGCCGCGATCAGCGGCTTCCGGCTTCGTCCCCGATCGACGGTACCCACCTCGCGCGTCAACCCACTCGCAAAGGCAAACAGATCGGCGTACGGCACAAACTCGCCAAAGGGGACCAGGTGGATTTTGTCATACCGGCCCGCATAGCCCTGATCCGGCGTAAACAGCGCGGCGGAGTTGTACTCCCGGTAGGGCGGGTTTCGCCCCGCATCCTGCTCGATGCCACTCGCACCGGCAATCACCACAGCACCCTGCTTCCGGGAGAAAGCCGCAAGGAAGTTGAGAAACTCCGGCTGCACTGTCGCATACGGACTGGGCGACTCCGGCCACAGCACAAGCCCGCTGCGCATGGCTTCCGGAGATGCGACCAAACTCGTCGACCGCTGCGGCGCGGCACTCAATTGCCCAGAGATCGCCAGCAAACCCTCTTCGCTGATCCTCTCCCGCATCTGGCCTACCAGCAGGTTCGGCTGAAGCAGCGTAGCCGCCTCTCTCCCCGGCTCCACAGGTCTCCATTGCACCCGGCCAGCGATCCCGCACACGACGACCAAAGCCGCTCCAGCCCAGAACAGGCGCTGCTGCCACTTCCGATCCCGAAGCACCCAGCGCGCCGCGAAGAGCGCATTTCCTGCCGCCAGCACGAAACTGATTCCATAGGCGCCCGTCCACGGTGCCAGGGTGGTCAGCACCGAGCTATCGATCGCTGACACGCCCAGCAAATTCCACGGGAAGCTCGTCACCCGCGCCCGCGCCAGCTCCACCGCTACCCACACCACGGGCGAGGCCAGCAGCGCACCTGTCCTTCCCCACCGCGTCCTCAGCGCCAGCCATCCCATGACGAAGCCGAACAGTGCGTGATACAGCCCGAGGTACAGGCAAAACAGCAGCATTACCAGCAAAGCCATCGGCGTGGAAAGGCCGCCGTAGTCATGCATGGTGGCATACACCCAGTAGCAGGTCCCGAGATACCACAGCACGCCACACGCATACCCCGCCAGAGCCGCGTCGCCCACCCGCTTGGCGCCGCCCTGCAGCGCGCCACTCCGCGTCTCCCAGCCGATCAAACCCAATAAAAGCGGCACCAGGGCTACCCACGCAAGAGTCGCCCTGGCCGGGGGCAGCGGCCCGGCCACGGGAAAGATCACCACCTGCAGCAGGCCGGAAACCCCGGCCATACCCCACAAAGCTGAACGAAGCGCGCCCCTCACAGACTCAGCCTATCTGTCTCCGTCCTGCGTGTGACTACAATCCGGCGCTGGCCCAGGTAGAAGCCCACTCTGTAGACGGCTACAATTGTTGGATGTTCGAGCCGCTCGCACACCTTCTTTCTCATGCGCTCGTCATCGTCTTTCTGGTCGGGATGGCCGGTTCCTCTGTCGTTGTCGTCATCACCGTCGTAGATGATATCCGCGAATTCTTTACCGAGGATGAGCCGATTGCCAATGCCGGAAGCGGCCTCAAGTAAGTTGACCCCCTCAGCCCGTCTCGATAGACTCAACGATGCGCGCTTCTTCTCGGCAGCCCTTCGTGGCATGCCGGCAAGAACTGAAACCGAACCCTCCTAATGTCGTCGAAACGCATCCCTCTCCCGTCCCAGTCCAATCGCGTCCGCCTGGTCGTCGCATCTTCGGTGATGCTGACCTTTATCTCTTTCTGGCGAGCGGCGGCCATCGTTCTCAATGATTTAGGCTCCTCCGCCTTCTATGCCGGCGGCATCGCGGAAGAGGCCGTAGGCAAAGCCGCGCCCTGGCTGGTGCTCGGGGTCATGCTCTTCTCCTATGCCGTGCGCGCGGTCTACGTGGAGAGCTGCTCGATGTTCACACGCGGCGGCGTGTACCGCATCGTCAAGGAAGCCCTGGGCGGCACCTTTGCGAAGCTTAGTGTCTCCGCGCTCATGTTCGATTACGTACTCACCGGCCCTATCTCCGGCGTCTCCGCGGGCCAGTATGTCGTTGGCCTGCTGAATGAACTGCTCGGGCAGATCGCGCATGGCCGCCATCTGACTCACCTGGCCGTGACTGCGTCCGGTCACATCCGGCAGTTCAACGTCAATTACACCTCCGCCGTCATTGCCATCCTGATCACGCTGTATTTCTGGTGGCAGAACATCAAGGGCATCGAAGAATCCAGCGACAAGGCGCTGCGCATTATGCAGATCACCACGGTGATGGTGATCATCCTTGTCGTCTGGGGTGTGGGTTCGGCGATCCACCTCCGCGCTCACCTGCCGCCGCTGCCTACACCGGCAAATCTGCACTTCTCCAACGAGGCGCTCGGCTTTCTTAAAGGCACTCATTTTGCCCGCACCCTCGGCCTCTTCGGCGTGCTCATGGCCTTCGGGCATTCCGTGCTCGCCATGAGCGGTGAGGAGTCACTTGCCCAGGTAAACCGCGAGATCGAGCATCCAAAGCTCAAGAATCTCAAGCGTGCAGCGCTTGTGATTGCGATCTACAGCACCATCTTCACCGGCCTTGGCTCGCTGCTTGCCGTCATGCTCATTCCGGACAGCGTGCGTGTCAGCGTCTATCGCGACAACCTGATCGCCGGCATGGCTATGTACATGGTCGGCCCACTTGCGCTGCGCATCGGCTTCCGCGTCTTCGTCGTGATCGTCGGCTTTCTTATTCTGGGTGGCGCCGTCAACACCGCCATCGTCGGCTCCACAGGCGTGCTGATGCGCGTTGCCGAGGATGGTGTGCTTACCGACTGGTTCCGCAAGCCGCAGCGCCGCTTTGGCACCAGCTACCGGATCGTCAACCTTGTTGCACTGATGCAGCTCTTTGTCATCGTGATTACGCGCGGCGATGTCATCCTGATCGGTGAAGCGTACGCCTTCGGTGTTATCTGGAGCTTCACCTTCAACGCCCTGGCCATGCTCGTCCTGCGCTGGAAGTACAAGGGCGAACGCGGCTCGAAGGTCCCGGTCAACCTCCATATCGCGGGCCAGGAGATTCCCGTCGGGCTCTTCTCCGTATTCCTGGTTCTGCTTACCGTGGCCATCGTCAATCTTTTCACCAAGCAGATCGCCACCATCAGCGGCCTTGTTTTCGCAGCTGCCTTCTTTGTCGTCTTTTCCGTCTCGGAACGGCTCAACCACCGACGGCATAAGCTCACCGAGCGCCAGATGAAAGAACATTTTCAGCTCGAGCATTCGGATGAGGTTGGGCGCAAAGAGCTCGCCATCCGCCCCGGCTGTGTTCTCGTCACCATGCGCGACTCGGCGCAGCCGCATGCGCTGAAGTGGTCTCTGGCCCGCACCGATACAGATGAGCAGGATCTCGTCGTGCTGGCGGCCCGCATGATGGGTGCCGGTGGACCCGAGTACGTCGATGCCTCGGATCAGCTCTTCAGCGAGCACGAGCAGATGCTGTTCACCAAGGCAGTCTCCGTAGCGGAAAGCTTCGGCAAACACATCTCCTTGCTCGTTGTCCCCGCAGGCGACATCTTCGCCGCCATTGTGCGCACGGCAAACTCACTCGACGCTGCCGCGGTCGTCTCCGGGCTTTCTACCAAGCTCACGGCGCAGGAGCAGGCCTACTATGTCGGTCAGGCCTGGGAGGCGCTTCCCGAACCGAAGCGGCAGTTCACCTTCTATGTCATTCCTGCTTCCGGCGACGCGGAAAGCTTTCACATCGGTCCGCACGCTCCGACCATCGGTGCCAGCGACGTGCAACTGGTACACCGCCTGTGGCTCAATCTCCGGCGTGATCCTGGCATGTCCCACCTGCATCACTCAGACATCGTCACCTTCGCCCTGACCCGTCTGGCAAACCAATATGGGACCGACCGCGCGGGCACCTTGCATAACCTGAAGGAAAGCATCGAAGAGGAGAACCGCCGGCCTCACCTCGGTTCCGCTTCCCACTTCGACGATCTCGCTGAGGACGCGCCCGGTTACTCACTCTCGGGCTTTGCCGTTGCAGAGTCCGGTGATCCGGCGGGTACCAGAGATCGGTAGCATCCGCCTCATGCGTGCGCCTCTCCTGTAAGCACCCTGGATGACAACTTGCCCATCGCAGGATGGAGAGACAGGTACTTTCGAGCATCCGCTCTAGTAACGTGACTGCTTCCGCCCACTTATTGCGAAACACTTTCTTGGTAGACTCAGCATGAGCTTAGGTTAGACTGTTTCAGTTTCCCACGGCGTTATGGAGGAGTTCACTTGGAAGTTAGTCGCATCATCGCTGAGATCGACGCACAAATCGATAAATTACAGCAGGCCCGTGTCCTGTTGGCAGATGCTTCCGTACCGAGACCCGGTCCAGGGCGGCCCAGAAAAACAGCCGCTCCAGTGACTAAGAGCGCCACCCCTGGGAGGGCAAAGCGCAATCTTAGTCCGGATGCCCGTAAACGCATTGCGGAGGCGCAGAAACGGCGTTGGGCGGAGCGGCGCAAATCAGAGGAATAGCCCTATAAACGGTTCGGCAATGTCCGCTGGGAGATGAGGTGAGTGGGTGTCCCTCATCTCCTAGCGTGTGACCAGAACCTCACGCAGATTATCTTTGGCGAGAAGAAAGCGATATGTGGTGTAGCTTTCAAACATCTTTTCGATCTGGCGATTACTGAAGGCCGAAATAACCGGCATCTCGCTGATCGCTTCCACATCCAGTTCCGCTCCATCCCGCAGATGATACCGGCTCAGGCTGCCCTCCGGCTTTGTGTGAAACAGGCCGAGAACCTGCCCCCCCGGCGCCATCACCTCATGCAACCTGTCCACCGTACTCTGCAGCAGCGGCGCCGGTAAAAAGTCCAGCGTGTCCCAAAGCAGAACCACGTCAAAGGTCCGTCCACTGAAGTTCAGGTTCTCACTCAGAAAACTGGTTGGATCATAAGTGACCTCTACGTCTCCAGA
>CAXTSF010000010.1:27651-30339 GCA_964246865.1 uncultured Terriglobus sp. | reverse complement strand
GTTTTCACCAGCGCTAAGCTGGCGGCTATGTCTGGCGCGCAAGCACAAGGGTAATGTCGTCGGGCTGCTCACCTTCGCCGATCCATGCATCCAGCGCGCGCAGCACCTCAGACGAGATCCTGTCCAGCGATTCATCGCGGAACTGCCGCACCACCTCGATCAGCCGGTCTTCGCCGAAATCGCCAAAGTCGTTTTCTGGCTCAGTCACGCCGTCGGAGTAGGCAATGAGTATGTCGCCGCAACTCAGCCTGACCGATTCTTCAGCGTAGGTCATGCCGTCGAGCAGGCCGACCACGGTGCCACCCTTGTCAAGCCGCCGAAGGGAGCCGTCGACGCAGAGGATAAACGGCGGCAGCTGACCGGCGTTCGAATAGATCAGCCGGGAAGACCGGCAATCGTAATGTGCCAGAAAAAGCGTGGCATACTTCTCCGGCTGCGTCGTCCGGAAGAGATGCCGGTTGAGCAACGCCAGGATGTGGCCAGGCGATTCAAACAGTTCGTTGCACTCGATCGACTCTCCCCCAGAACTGCGAACGGCCGCGGGCGAGAGTAGTTCTTCACTCGCAAAACGGTATGCGCGCACGGCGGAGTGAAGTGTCGCCATGAGCAATGCGGCGGAGATGCCCTTGCCGCTGATATCTCCTAGTGCGAGGCCAACGCCGGTATTGACCGGCATCCCACCATTCTTGCTGCGGAATGGCAGGAAATCGTAGTAGTCGCCGGAGACGGTCCTGGCCGGCCGGCAGACACCATGCAGTTCCAGTGAAGGCACATCGATGTCGGCAAGAGGAAACAGATTGGCTTGAACCTCTTGCGCAATCGTGAGTTCATTCTGCATGCGCTCTTTTTCCTTCTGCTCGTCGATCAGGCGGCCAAGCGACCACGACATACGATTGAAGGAGCGGCAAAGATCGGCAAGCTGGTCGGTGCGGCTTACGAAGATGCGGTGCTGCAGGTTGCCGCTGTCGATATGACGTGTGGCCGCGTAAAGATCTTCCACGGATTGCGTCACAGTGCGGCTGAGACGCATGGCCATCCACAATGCGAGCAGCTCCAGCAGAGCAAAAAGCAGGCACACAGTGAGGAAAGCGGCACGCACGGTGTCACTGATGCGACCCGTCAGGCCGGAGCCGAAGAGCTCCTCAAAGAGCACAGACGGCCTGGACTCGACATTGATAGGCATGGTGTAGAGCTGGCCTGTCTCCCAGAGCAGGACCGGAAGCGTGGACAGGAAGCGTACCTCGACATCGAGAAGGTTGGCGCGTTTGGCTTTGTGTCCACCGTCGATCTCCCCTCGCCGGATGAGGGTATCGGAGAGTCCCTTCGACGCTGGGGAGAGTGGGCGGCCTTGCCCGGCGAGGCCCGGCAGAAGGATGACACTACCGAGGCTCTCCGCCAGGGTGTCGGCCAGCTTGCGATTCACAGGACGTGAGGTCAGCAGCAGAATGGAGTGGCCCGCGCGATCCAGTTGCCGGTCGGCGGCGACGACGTACAGTCTGTCATCCCAGATTGCAAGTGTGCGCAGCTGCTCACCTTTGGCACTGCGCCATGCGTCGGTGAGGCGTAACGGCGAACGCACATGGCCGGTGAGGCCTTCGATCGGCAGGGCGGCTCCGTCGCGGAAGACTGCTGTCTGCAGGCCAAGGTCGCGGCTTGCCCGATCAATCGCGACTGGATTTCTCTCAACGATGTCTGCCAGATGAATCTTCGCGGGGTCTGAACCAGAGCTGAGGAGATACGCGAGGTGGCGCGCGGCAGCATTGTTCTCACGCCCTAACTGGTCCATCTCGGCTTCCAAACGAGAAGCCGCAAGGTGGATGGAGAACTGGCCCGCCGCGACGTACGTTGAGAGCAGCACGAGCGTCGAAACAAGGATCAGAGGCGCCAGGCCGATGAGCAGATAGGTGAGAAGGAGCTTGTTCCGCAGTCGCCACAGCAGGCCTTGTTGTGCAGCGCTGTAGGCGGCCGGTATCACGGCAATCAGCGCTGCAACCAGGGCTATCCATTGCAGGAGGGAGAAGGCAGCACCAGCCCTGCCCGGCAGGTAGCCGAGGATGAAGCAGAGCACAAAGACGGCAACCAGAGCTCGAAGCCAGAGAGGCACGGTGATCGCTGGATAACCCTGGGGGCCGGCACCCGCTGCGGACGGTGGAGAGAAGGTCGGCCGCACCGGCTCAGGACGAAACGTCAGTGCCATGCCATCACACCTCCTTCTCTGCCTGCGCGGCAAGCCGCAGGGCATGACGCGTTGCAGAGAAATGGGCGCCGGCAAGAAGAATAAGACCGGAAAGGAACGCCCACATCATCAGACCGACCGAGATGTAAAAGGGCCCGTAGACCTTCTGGAAATCAAGCCATGGCAACGCGGCTACATAAAGGTCCTTGGCGCCCTCCCATAGCAGGCCGGTAACGACGGCGCTCGGGAGCACCGCGCCTACCGGCACCTTACGATTCGGCAGGACCCAATAAATCAGGAAGAAGATGGTGATGCTACTGATGCTGGCGAGCACGCGCAGGAACCAGCGAGACAGCCAGGCATAGGCGAGATTCTGGGTGTGCCCGAAGAAGATCAGGCGCAGAATCGACTCCTGCCCCGCCGAGAAGCCCACAGAGCCGATGGCGAGGGAACCCACCGCGAGCGCCAAGCCAAGCGCGACGACCTGATTACGGAGGTAGGAACGATTTGGG
>CAXTSF010000010.1:13875-27641 GCA_964246865.1 uncultured Terriglobus sp. | reverse complement strand
CTCGAGGGGAAGAAAGACGCCCGTCGAACTGATGATCAGCATCAGTACGGAGAACAGCTGAGCCCCTTTTCGTGGATGGGCGAGCAGGCTCATGTTCCGCATGACGAAATCTTGGCCGGTGGGCAGGTAGACACGCATCAGTTCGCCTACGACACCTTCCATTGCTCTCGAGTGGAATACCGTACGGGAAAGCGTCAGGAGCAGAACGATGAACGGGAAAAGCGAGAGAATGACGTTCGCTGCCACGGAAAAGGCATACGTGTGCACATCCGTCTGCGACAGGTAGCGGAAGAGCGCGATCACCTGCGGCAAGAATCCGGCTTCGACCGGTGTGGGCCATACCTCACGTTCGCCGGGCGCCTCTGTCAGGGTGCGCTTTGCGTCATCCGGCATTTGCTGTTCCGGGTCCACATCTTTACGAGCCGCACCGTCGGATGCGAAGAGAAGCGACATAGCTGGACCTGGTCCCCGAGCAAGTAGGTTGGCACCGATGCTAGCAGAGCAGCTATGGGGCCGAAACTACTCTCTTGCGGTCTGCAAGGTAAGGATGGCCCACCGGGCAGCCTCGGCCAGCACAGCGTCATTGCCGCTCGCCCAAGCCTCCAGCTGCGGCACGTAGGCAGCATCGCCGCTGTTACCCATGGCAATGGCAACATTGCGCAGCAGACGCCTGCGGCCGGTGCGCTCGAGGGGCGATCCTCGGAAGTGCTGCTGAAATGCTCTGCCGTCCATCTCTGCCAACCAGGCGAGTGCAGGATTGACGAGCTCCTGCCGTGCCTGCATCTCTGGATGTGTGCCGACGGGAGCTCGGCGATTCCATGGGCACACATCCTGGCAGATGTCGCACCCAAAGATCTGCCTGCCCATCAGAGGCCGAAGCTCCTCGGCGATCTCTTTCTTTTTCTCAATCGTCAGATACGCGATGCATCGACTTGCGTCCATTTGGTAGGGCGCAACCAGAGCGTCGGTCGGGCACGCTTCAATGCAGCGGGTGCAGGAGCCACAGCGATCGCTGGCAGGGTCCAATGTCGCCTCCGCAGCGACGGGCAGCGACGTCAGCACAACGCCCAGCAGAAGCCATGAGCCGAGCGACTGGTTGAGAAGGCAGGTATTCTTCCCGATCCAGCCGAGCCCGGCCAGTTGCGCCAGATGCCTCTCGACGATGGGCCCGGTGTCCACGTAGCAGCGTGTCTCGATCGTGGGGCAGACCGAGCGCAGGTGCGCCTCCACGACTTTCAGCTGCCGCAATAGCACGTCGTGATAGTCCGCCGGTACCAGGCGTCCTTCGTCAGAGGCCGGCTTCCCGCTCCAGGCGTATCGCGCAATCCAACCACTCTCCAAGGGTGCCGGGTCGAGTGAGGAGGGCGCGTCCGCGTCGTAGTTCACGGCGCAGATCACGACCGACCGCACCCAGGGAAGTGCGGTGTGCAGCGACGACCGGAGAAAACGGCCTTCGGAGTCGACCCGCTTCAGCCAACCCATCTCACCGGCATAACCATTCGCAATCCATGCGGTGAATCGCTCGCGCTGAAGGCGCTCCTCCGGTGAGTCAGGCAGGGGTACGGCGGCTATGCCGGCCGCATCGAAGTGCGCCTCGCGAGCCACTGCTTCGATTTCGGATCGCATCGCGACCGTGATGAAGGTTTCAGATTGAGGCATGGTGATTCGGAGGGGCAGCGCACCGGGGCCGGAGCAGCGCAGACAGTCTGATCATAGGTGCTACTCGAGTCCCGTAGGAGTTTGCTGTTCGAAGCATGCTCCGCCTGTCACCGTAGATGACCTCTGCCCGGGTAACGCTTCAGCGCGTTCAGGCGAAAAGCGATACCGCTGGACACTCCAATGGGCGAGATGGAACCGAAGGTGAAGTAAGGCCAGTGCTGGTATTCGATGTCAACAAAGCGAAGATACACCCGGTCAGCCAGGCTGTACTCGAGACCAACGCCGGGAGCAAGGGCGAGATAGTTGCCCTGCGCATACCCATAGGGGAAATCAAGATGACCGACACCCACGAGGCATTTGACATACGGCGAAAGCCCTGACCCGCGCATCGTGATACGAGGCCCGAGGAGATAGGTCGACTGCCTGAGCTGGTCACGGCTATGCATCTGCAGTCGCCGGAGCTCGAGTTCCACACCGTAGCGCCAGGTTGGCTGCACATCCGCATAGATGGCGATGCCGGCCAGATGCTGCTTGCCATAGTCGCTCTGTACGGCGGCAATGCCGGTACCGATCGCGATATAGCTGCCCGGCCCTGTGGCCGTCGGCACTGCCTGTGCAGAGCCCTTCCCTGCGTCGATGCACGTTACGACAGCAAGCATGATCGATAGGCGACTCAGGAGAAGAGCCAGTGGACGCATGTACGGACATGGGATGCGTTGGGTCATCGAGCCACCACCAGCTGGACCGTTTGCGATTGGGTCGCGCCTGTACCTCGGCCGGATGCGGTGACCTTGAACGCATACTCCCCGGGCGGGGTTCCGGCTATTTGCAGTCCGGAGCACGCTGAAAGTGCGCTTACGAGCATCACTGCCAGCAGTACGGCTGTCAGCCGCGGCAGCGCTGACCTCCAATGACGCTTTCGAAGCACACCCAGCAGCGCCAGAGGAGCGAGCAGACAGAACAGCGGCGCACGTTGGTGCCGATCCATGAGCCCCGCCTGTGCTCCGGCGCCAAGAGGATCTCCTGTGTCGACGGTGAGCTGGACCGTCACACTGCCGTCCGCTCGCAGCTGCGCCGTTGACGTTGAGAAGGTACAGGTGGCCCCAAAGGGCAGGCCGAGACAGCCCAGCTCCAGGTTGTCCCCAAAGCCACGAACCGATTGGAGAGCCACGGTAACTACGCTGTGCTGCTTACTTGCGAGCTGGATGGATGCAGGGTTGACGGCGAGGGTGAATTGGGTTGCGGCACCGGCCGTCACCGTCTCTGACCCGGAGGTAGAGCCAAGATAGCTGGCGTCTCCACTGTAAGTGGCTGTAATGCTCTCCTGTTTGACCTGGAGATCGATGGTCAGGGTGGCGACACCCGTACCATCCAGCGGAGCACTCCCGAGCGTCGTGTCCCCCGAAACAAAGATCGCGGTCCCTGTAGGAGAGGAACTCCCGTCCGATCGAGTGACCGCGATCAGTGTGATTTGCTGTGGATCAGAGGCATTCGTGGAAGACGACGTCAGAGACAGCGACGTTGGCCTGCGCTCGATTATCTGGCGAAGCGGCGTCAATACCTGACCGGCAAAGTTAGTGGCATCTCCCTCATAACTTGCCGTAATCGTGTGGACGCCTGAGGAAAGCTGCTGCAACTGCAGGAGCGCCTTGCCCGATGCGTCCAGAGGGACAGATCCGAGGCTCGCGCCGTCCTCCACAAAATTTATCTTTCCTGTGGGGGTATCCACACCCGCGTTGCTGACGCTTGCCATCACTGACACCGGCGAGAGTGTCAGCGCTGGGTTGCTCGACGAGGCCAGCGCTACCGTTGTCGCCAGCTTCACGACCATGACCAGCGGAGCGGATACCGAGGCATTTGTCCTGTCATCCCCAGCGTAAGTGGCCACCAGGGTATGTGCGCCAGGCGCGAGTGAGTCGATCGCAGCCGCTGCGCCACCATTCGCGTCAAGCAAAGCACTCGCCAGCACAGCTGTGCCTTCAACGAACAGAATTCGCCCGGTCGCCGGGCCACCATCGCTGCTGAGATGAGCCGAAAGCATGATCGGACTGGCATACGTGGCCGGATTCGCAGTGGCGGCCAGACGGATCTGTGTTGTTGCGCTCATCACGCTTTGGCTCAATGCGGAGGTGCTTCCTGCGTAGTTAGAGTCTCCGGCGTAGGTTGCTGTCACGCCATGCAGGCCGACGCCGAGCACAGAGGTGGTGTACGTAGCGGCACCGGTTCCATCGAGCGTGACCGTCGCCAATTCGGCAGTACCATCGCGCAGGAGAAGCTTCCCAGTCGGAACCGTCGAGCTGTCCTGCCCGGCTCCGCTGACTCTTGCGAGGAAGGAGACGCTCGTGCCCGAGATGGACGGATTGGGCGTCGAAAGCAGCGTCAGCGTCGAGGGCTGGACGGCTAAAACCTCCAGCGTGGCCGAGGATGCTGCGTGTCCTGCGTCTCCGGTGTATGTCGCCAGAATCGTGTGTGTGCCTGCACGAAGCCCCGGCAAAGCAAACGCTGCGCTGCCTTCCGCGCTCAGGTTTACGGAACCCAGGGTCGCCGCTCCTTCAGAGAAAATGACCTCGCCACCGGGATGCGGGCTCTCGCTCGAGAGTGCCGCCGCAAGGCTCAGGCCAGTGCCGGTGGTGACTGGATTCGCGCTGCTCCGGAGCGTAAGCGATGTGGGTGCCTGCCGGATGTTTATCGCGAAGGGAGAGGAAATGACCGCCGCATTGTTGCTGTCCCCGCTGTACACAGCCACCAGAACGTGTGTGCCAAGCCCGAGAGACGTAAGCGGAAACGAGATCGTCCCACCCTGTGACAAGGTCTGCGTCGCCATCACGTGATCACCATCCCGCAGCACAACCGTGCCCGTGGGAGTTGCTCCGCTACTCGCCAGAGAGACGACGGCCGGTGCCGTGATGCCGTAATCGGCCGGGCTTGGCGGGCCGGCGAGTGCGAGCGACGGCTGCGCCAGTGCGACGGTGACACTGATCGGAGCAGCATTCGAGCCGGAGTAGTTTGCGTCACCCGCGTAAGCTGCCGTCAATGTGTGTGTTCCAAGAGACAGGCTAAAGACGGAGAAGGTGCCGGCACCATGACCGTCGAGAATGACTTGGCCCAGCACACCTGCAGCTTCATGCAACGACACCTGACCCGTTGGCGTGCCAGTCCCGCTGGAGACAATCACCGGCAGGTGCACCGGTACACCCGCAAGAACACTGGTGCTGGCAGATGAGAGCGTTGTAACGGTCGCTGTTTGCGACACACGCTCGGTCAGCAGAGGCGAGGTGCTCGAAGCGTAGTTCGCACTGCCGGTGTAGGTCGCGGTGATGATGTGTGTACCAACGGAAAGACCAGGCACGGCGAGAACAGCGTGTCCATTGCCGTCGACCTGGTCGGTGCCGATGAGCGCACCGCCGTCCTGGAAGCTCACCAGGCCCGTAATCGTGCCCAATGGTGCTGTACCAGGCGGCAGGGTGACTGCTGCGCTGAGATGCAGAATGGCTCCGGCAGTCAGCATGCCTTCTTGCGCTGAAAGATTGGTCTGCGTAGCGATCGGCACAACGGTGACGATGTAGGGCGCGGATGTACTTGGAGCGTCGTTCACGCTGCCGCTGAAGGTGGCAACCACGGTGTGAGCGCCAGCCGTGGCAAACTGCATCCTGAGCGTGGCGTTCCCGGAGCTGTCCACGTTTGCCGTGCCGAGCGCGGTCGGGCCCTCACTGAAAGAGACTGTGCCCGCTGCCATTGGACCATTCTGAGCACTCACCTGCGCGGAGAGGCTGAAGCTGCTCCCGACAACGACGCCTGCAGCTGGCATGGTCACTGTCGTCTGCGTGCCGGCCTGCTCGATGCTCTGTCCCGCAGTCGCGGTACCCCCGAAAAAGCTGCTGTCGCCCGTGTATTGCGCTGACAATGTGTGCTGGCCCGGGCTGAGTCCGGTGGTAGCCAGTGCCGCTGCCCCAGAGCTGTCAAGGGCGGCACTGCCCAGCAGGGAGTCGCCGTCGTAAAACGAGAGATTGCCGGATGGTGTTCCACTCCCGGATGAGGCTGTGAATCGCATCGTCACCGTGCTGGTAACCACAGCAGGATTTGGCGACGTTGTCAGAACCAGCGTTGCCCTCTGCTTCACAGCTTCAGAGAGCACAGGCGAGACGCTGGTCGCGTTGTTTGTGTCGCCGCTGTAGCTTGCGGTGAGGCTATGCTGGCCAACCGTGAGCGTGCTTGTCTGGCACGTGGCCGCACCTGTGCCGTCGAGCGCTGCCGTGCAAAGAGTGGTTTGCCCGTCGCGGAAGATGACTGTTCCCTGCCTGGACGTATCAGCACTTGAGATCTGCGCTGTGAGTACCAGCGTCGTTCCTACGGCCACAGGGTTGGCGCTTGCGCTCAAAGCCGTCCTGGTCGGCTCTACGTTCAAAACGTTTCCCTGCAAGGTGATCACGGGTGCTTCCCCGCCCGCGTCGGATTGTATGGTCACGGTGCCAGTTGCAGGGTTTCCGGTGACCTTGGGTGCGAACTCAACATCGACCGCGCAAGCTACACCGGCGGCCAGGGCCGCTGCGAAGCAGGGCTGAATGGCTGCCGGTGGAACGCTGGTGGGCTCATCGAGAACCGCATTCACCAGTGTGGGGTCTGCGAAGTTGAGCGCCGCATTGCCGACATTCCATGTATTTACAGTCGGGTTGTATGAGGTGCTTCCGACGCGCATGGGCGCATAGTTCAGGGTGACGGCCTTGCCATGGATCTGCCGTATGCGGTTATGGAACATGTCTGAGATGTAGAGGTCGCCGGCGGCACTGAAAAGAAGACCGTACGGCCCGTACAAGCTGGCCTGGGTCGCGGGACCACCGTCTCCTGCGAAGGCTTCATTGCCATCTCCCGCGAAGGTGCGCAGCTTGCCATCCAGAGCGCCGAGGAACCGGACACGGTTGTTGCCGGAGTCCGCGATGAAGAGGTCTCCCGCCGGATTGATCGCCAGCGCAGTCGGTTCCTTGAGCTGCGCCGCGAGTGCTGGCCCATTGTCGCCACTGAACCCCTGGATACCGCTTCCCACAATCGTCGACAGAACCCCTGTTGGTGAGATCGCGCGGATACAGTTGTTGTTGAAGTCGGCAAAGAGAATGGAGCCGTCCTCACGGAGTGCGAGGCCCCAGGGGCTGTTGAGGAGGCCGCTAGTAGCTGGCCCACCATCGCCATCGAAGCCGGCCGCTCCGGTTCCGGCAATCGTCTGGATGGTGCCCGAGGTCGCGCTGACCAGACGGATGACGTTATTGCCGGTGTCGGAGATGACAAGATCCCCGCTTGCTTGGATCGCAAGGCTTTCTGGAAGGGTGAGCCGGGCCGAGACTGCAGGCCCTCCATCGCCCGTGTACCCCTGGACACCAGGTGTCCCTGCGACCGTTGTCACAAGTCCGCTCACGGCGTCATAGCGCCGGATCGCATGATTGCCCGTGTCCGCAAAGTACAGATTGCCGCCGCCATCCAGCACCAGGCCGGAGGGTTGGCTGATCGATGTCGATGGTCCCCGCAGACCGTCACCGTTGTAGCCTGGATTGCCGTTTCCGACGATGGTGCTGATGATTCCGCTCTTTGCGTCCACTCGCCGGATCCGATTGTTGTTCGAGTCCGCCAGAAAGAGGTTTCCCGCACTATCCGCGGCAAGCCCCTGTGGAAGGAAGATCGGCGCGCCCTGCGCCTGAACCCCGTCCGCGGCATAGATCCAGGCGCGACTGCCGACTGCTGTATTGACCGGGCTGGGGGTAAGAATCGGCAGGGCACCTGCGCCGGTGCCTGTCATCTGGGCGCTTCCGAGCAGCGTGCCGTCGTCCGCCAAGAGCCTTACGGCACCATCCCGCCGGCCGGGGAAGGCAGGGGCAAATTGCACCTGCACAGTGCAGGCTGTTCCCGCCGCATAGCGCAGGCCGGCGATGCACGTGCCACCTGGAACGACCTGGAACTCCCCATTGTTGATGCCCTGCGAGAGCGCCGTGGGCTGAACCGCGATTCCGGTTGATGAAACGCTAAGGACTAGCGTTTGAGGGGCTGAAACCTGGCCGACCCGAACCGGACTGCTAAGAACGAAGGCCGGGCTCTGTCCCTCTGTATGGGCCGAAAACGCGAGAAGCAGCAACGGACTCAGCCACGCAAGCTGCGATACTCTGCCGCGAATAGCGCACCAACAACTCTGGGCAAATCCCCTTCGGGGCAGAACGGACCTTATCAGCTGCATTGGCTGCATCATCGGCAACTCCTGGCAAATGCTTAGCGGAGGGCGCGAGGGCTCTCCATGCGTTCGCTAGGGGCATGCAGGTCACCGAAAATCTAGGGATTGTATGAGAGCCTTCTCAGTACCAGATCCGGAGGTCTGTCGAGATCGACCAGAACTATCTGCGGCCAGGGTCGTCCGATCCACCCGACAGTCGATCAGCTAGGCTGAGAGTCAGCCGTCGTCCGGGGAGATCTGCTGCTACAGAAGGGTATGGCGGAGAGGGAGGGATTCGAACCCCCGGTAGCCTCGCGACTACGTCTGATTTCGAGTCAGGTGCATTCAACCGGGCTCTGCCACCTCTCCGTCCTTACAGCTTATCGCGGGGTGCGATACCCTGCAACGGAACACTTGCTCACCCTGCCATCTGCCTAACCGGAACCGATGACACGATGCATGACGCATTTTGGCGCTCCCTACCTGCGAACCCGAAAGCTGAAACAGGCTTCACACAAGGGCAGCATCGCAGTCATCTGTAACCGCCGCCTTGCCCGTAAACACCTCTGGGGCACATGCGAAGACGAGGGCTTTGGGTGTTCAGAACGCGCAGTCAAAAAATTCTGAGTTACGTTCTGTACGCATTTGCCACGCTGCAGTTCATGCGGTTCTATGTCATCAGCACGCATTTCTATCTGGACATGCATGCCTATATGACGGGCCACGAGCGACTTCCCTTCCAGCGGCGCATTCTGCCGATCCTGCTAATGTGGCCGATCGACCATTCCCCATGGCTCATGCACATGGTCGCCAACCGCCGCAATACTCTGCTGGACAAAACAGCTTCCACACCGCAGACTCTTGCTTTCTACCTCGTCAGCCTGCTCGCTTTCTTCATCGCCGGCTTCTTCACGGTCCGTCTTTACCGTGCGCTGACCGACAGCCGGTTGCTGGAACCTCTGGTCTACCCGCTTCTGATCATCATCGCCATGTGGACGTATGTCGTCCATGTCGATGCCAACTTCTCCTACCCCTATGACATGCCCGCGGTTGCCTTCTTTGCGGCGGGCCTCTACTTCATCTATCAACGCCGTTTTTTGCCTCTGCTGCTCGTTGTGCTGATTGGCACCTTCAATCGGGAGACGACGCTCTTCCTGATTGGGATCTACGGCATCGACGCAGCCAGCAATCCAGCTGCAGACGCGTTCACGCCGCTGCGGCTGCGGTTTCGCCTATCCACAGTGCCATGGCCGCGCGTCTTCCTTCTGCTGGGGATCTGGGTCGCCATCAAAGCAGCGCTTGCGCACCAGTTCCATGCCAATAGCCGCGTGGAGGACTATAACCGCATCGTTGAAAACTTCTACCGGCTCAAGTGGCGGCTCCTGCCGGCCCTTTTGAATATCTGCGGCTACCTGCTCCCTCTGGTCATCCTGTTCCGGCGCAAGCTAGCCCCTGCACGCTTTGCCAACTACCTCTATATCCTTCCGTTCTGGTTCGCGATTATGTTCTACACCGGCGTCATTGTGGAAACGCGCATCTACGGCGAACTGTGCTCCTACGTCGCCATTGCAACGATCCTAATCTTGGAAAAGCAGCTCGCCGTACCGGCCGCCCTTACCGTCGCACACGGCTCCGGCTTGCATTTCCGCAGACGCAAGACCGATCTGGCGTTTGCTGAATCGCACCAGCTTGCAGCTGACTAGACGTTTCTTTGTCTAGGGGAGCGCGAGGGCCAGATTTCAACGTCCGGTCCGTCTTTTCCTCTGGCCGGCAAGCGCTAAGGTGAACAGGACAAAGGCCGTTCTCTCATCCTGCGAATTTCCACACCGTATACTACATATAGTGGTTGCGAGATCAGCTAGCCCGAGCTAGAGTAGGTCTACTTCACTTGTGAGGTGCCGCTTCGCAAAGAGAGCGTGACGGCAGACACACCTTTGGACACGCGACGCAGACGCGCAGTCCTAGAGGCGCACCGGGAAAACGGCGGCACCTAAAAGCGGCAGCGCGGCGACACAAACTGCCCTTTTGTCAGCCCAGAGAACAGGTTCCACAGGGTACGGCAGCACTGCCGGCCCTCGTACACGAGGAGAACGATGGCAACAACGACCGCACAGACAAGCCTTTCCGACCTGACCCCCAGCTTTCCAGTTCGGGATGAAACACCGACCATGCACGTGCGTAAGCGTAACGGCTCTCTCGAGACGGTCGATGTCAACAAGATCGTCCGGGCGGTGCAGCGCTGCGCTCATGGCTTGTCGCATGTCGACGTGATCCGCATCGCCTCAAAGACCATCGGCGGCCTCTTCGACGGTGCCACCACACGCAAGCTCGATGAGCTGTCCATCTCGACGGCTGCGTCTCTGATTGCGGAGGAGCCGCAGTACTCAAAGCTGGCGGCTCGCCTCTTGCTGGCAACCATCATCAAGGAAGTCGCAAATCAGAACCTGCATTCGTTCTCTCAATCGATCGAATACGGGGCTTCGCAGGGAGTGGTTTCGCCGGCCACCGCCGAGTTTGTGCGCGTCCATGCGCGCAAGCTGAACCATGCTGTCGATGAAAACCTGTCAGACCGGTTCGAGTACTTCGGCCTGCGCACCGTTTATGACCGTTACCTCTTGCGCGATCCCCTATCCCGCGCCGTTGTTGAAACTCCGCAACACTTCTTTTTGCGTGTCGCCTGCGGTCTGGCTGGAACGCCCAACGAGGCCATTGAGTTCTACCGGCTGATCGCGGCGCATGACTACATGCCGTCCTCGCCCACACTCTTCAACAGCGGAACCAAGCACGCGCAGATGTCGAGTTGCTACCTGCACGACTCCCCTCTGGACTCGCTTGAATCGATTTACGACGCCTACAAAAACGTTGCCATGTTGTCGAAGTTTTCGGGCGGCATCGGTCTCGCGTTCCATCGCGTTCGTAGCGAGGGCTCGCTGATCCGCGCGACGAACGGCCTGTCCAACGGCATTGTCCCGTGGTTGCGTACGCTGGACTCCTCCGTCGCCGCCGTCAACCAGGGTGGCAAGCGCAAGGGTGCATGCTGTGTCTACCTCGAGCCCTGGCATGCGGACGTGGAACAGTTCCTCGAGCTGCGTGAGAACACCGGCGATCTTTCCCGCCGCACCTACAACCTTAACCTTGCCAATTGGATCCCCGACCTCTTTATGGAGCGGGTCGACACCGACGGCACCTGGTCGCTCTTTGATCCAAAGATCGTGCCGCACCTGCCCGATCTCTATGGAAGCGAGTTCAAGGCCGCCTATGAGCAGGCCGATGCGGACAATCTCTTCTACAAGCAGGTGAAGGCTCGCGATCTGTACCTGCGCATGATGCGCTGCCTTGCGGAGACCGGCAACGGCTGGATGACCTTTAAGGACGCCTGCAACCAGAAGAACAACCAGACCGGCGTGCCCGGGAATGTCGTGCACCTTTCCAATCTCTGCACGGAGATCACTGAGGTGACATCGAAGGACGAGACAGCCGTGTGCAATCTCGGCTCCATCAACCTGGCCCGGCACACCATCACGGACGACGCCGGCAGAACGACCTTCGACTTTGACAAGCTTGCGGAGACCGTTCGTGTTGCCGTGCCCATGCTCGATCGCGTGATCGACATCAACTACTATCCGGTGGTGCAGGCTGCCAGCGCCAACGCACGCTGGCGCCCGGTGGGTCTCGGCGTCATGGGTTTGCAGGATGTCTTCTTCCAGATGCGGCTTGCCTTTGACGCGCCTGAGGCCGTGGCACTGTCCGCGAAGATCCAGGAGGAGATCTACTATCACGCACTGGTGGCCTCCGCCGCTCTTGCCGAGCAGAACGGACCGCATCCTGCCTTCCCTGAAACCCGCCACGCACAGGGCGTCTTCCAGTTCGACCTGTGGAAGGTGCAGCCGAAGAACGGCGCCCGTTGGGAGGCCCTGCGCCAGCGCATCCTGAAGTCCGGCCTGCGCAACTCACTGCTGATCGCCATCGCACCCACGGCCACCATCGCCTCCATCGTGGGCTGCTATGAGTGCATTGAGCCGCAGATCTCGAATCTCTTCAAGCGCGAGACGCTCTCCGGCGAGTTCCTTCAGGTGAATCGCTACCTGATCACGGAACTGAAGTCGCGCGGCCTGTGGACGGAAGAGATACGCAATCGCATCAAGGTTGCCGAGGGCTCGGTTCAGAACATTGACGAGCTGCCCGAAGACCTCAAGCAGATCTATCGCACCGTCTGGGAGGTTCCCATGCGCAGCCTGGTCGACATGGCTGCGGACCGGAACGCCTATATCGATCAATCGCAGTCGCTGAATCTCTTCGCGGAGTCGCCCAACATCGGCCGCCTTTCCTCCATGTACATGTATGCCTGGAAGAAGGGTCTAAAAACCACCTATTACCTCCGCTCACGGCCGGCCACCAAGATCGCCAAGACCACCGTGCAGAAAGCCGCCATGTCCTCCAGTCAGCCTCTGCCCTCCGCAGTCGCACAACTGCAGGCTGTCGCGGTCCCCGAACCCGAGCAGAAGCCGGCCGATGCTGCTGCGGCACTTGCCTGCTCACTCGAGAACCCGGAAAGCTGCGAGGCCTGCCAGTAGCGCTCCATCCACACCGGTTTCGCTTGGCACGGGTTTGTCATTCTGTGTAAAGCCAAGGATTCCGTTACCGCTCATCACCACCGTCGGCTGGAGCTTCCAGTCACGAGACAGAACATTACCCAAGCCCTGCCAGGAGATTTCATGTCCGCCACACTTGATCCCGTTATGACCGCTTCCTCGGTTGCCGCCCCAGAATCCATTCTCGACCCTGGTATGTGCCTGACACTGCGGCCCATGAAGTATCCGCAGTTCTATGACATGTTCCGCGACGGCATCAAGAACACATGGACTGTGGAGGAGGTTGACTTCTCAACCGACCTCGTCGATCTTCGCTCCAAGCTCACCCCGGCAGAGATCCACACCATCAAGCGCCTGGTCGCCTTCTTCGCAACCGGCGACTCCATCGTGTCGAACAATCTGGTTCTGAATCTCTACAAGCACATCAACTCGCCTGAGGCCCGGCTCTACCTCTCGCGCCAGCTCTATGAGGAGGCGGTCCACGTCCAGTTCTACCTGACGCTGCTGGACAACTACGTTCCCGACCAGGACGAGCGCGCAGAGGCCTTTGCCGCCGTTGAAAATATACCGTCCATCATGAAAAAAGCCGATTTCTGTATGAAGTGGATGGACTCCATTCAGAACCTGGACACGCTGCAGACGCGCGAGGATCGCCGCAACTTCCTGCTCAATCTCATCTGCTTCGCCTCCTCCATCGAGGGCCTGTTCTTCTTCGCGGCCTTCGCCTATGTCTACTTCTTCCGTTCAAAGGGTCTGCTGCACGGTCTTGCCTCCGGTACTAACTGGGTCTTCCGCGACGAAAGCTGCCATCTGGAGTTCGCCTTCGAGGTCGTCAACGTCGTCCGCCAGCAGGAGCCTGACCTCTGGGACGCCCGGCTGGAGGAGCAGATTGTCGAAATGCTGGAAGACGCCGTTGATTGCGAGGCACAGTTTGCCGAGGATCTGCTCTCGGGTGGTGTTGCCGGGCTCTCCGTCCGCGACATGCGCGCCTATCTGGGGTATGTGGCGGATTCCCGCCTGCAGCGGCTTGGCATCGCACCTCACTTCAAAACCAAGAATCCCTTCAGCTTTATGGAGCTGCAGGATGTGCAGGAACTGACCAATTTCTTCGAGCGTCGCGTCTCCGCCTACCAGACTGCAGTGGCCGGTGAGGTCGCCTTCGGCGAGGATTTCTAATAACCGGACAAGACTCCCCGAAAATGAAGCTGCGCCATCTGATTTTGGTGCAGCTTCTTTTCGTTCCACCTCATCAAAGTGTTCATGTAAAGTGAAGAGAATGCGATCCATGATGTGACCGGTGTCGACGTGGGCGACCCGGATCAGAT
>CAXTSF010000010.1:7013-13865 GCA_964246865.1 uncultured Terriglobus sp. | reverse complement strand
GCGGATCCGCCGGCTGCGCATGCGACGGTCCATGGGACTCGTCGAACTGGGTACAAAGACTGGCCTTTCCGCAAGCTTTCTTTCGCAACTCGAAACCGGCCGGGTCGTCCCCACCGTGCGGAATCTGGCGCGCATTGCCCTCGCCTTCGGCAAAGACCTGGCCTACTTCTTCCGCGACGAGCAGCCCATCAGCTTTCGCGTCATGCGCCGCAATGAGCGTGTCCGCATCCAGAGCAGCCCTGACGCCGGACCGACCTTTGTGTCGGAGAACATGAGTTCCCTCATCGCCGATCGCGCCATGGTGCCGTGTATCGCGGAATTCACATTATCTGAAACAGATGCTCACTTCCGGCCCCGCATCTTCGATGGCGTCGAGTTCACCTTTGTCATGGAGGGCTGCCTCATCCTCACCTCGGAGCAGGAGACCCGCCGTCTTGAGGCTGGTGATGTGGCGTGGCTGGATGGCTCGCGCAAGCGTGTTTATAACTGCCCGGCCGGCGTCCATGCGCGCGCCGTGATCATCACGAAGCACAACAAGGCCTGAACGACGCGGTGACACCGGCAGGTCCACCTCCGCCGTCATCGCCGCAGCGCTATACACCTCTGCCGCATGCATGGCGTGAGCGAGCCTTCTCGGAGCCTCACGCTGTTCTGCTCGAGACGGCACTGGCCAGCCAGGAGCATCCCCGCTCCTTCCTCTTTACCGCACCAGAGCAGGTACTTGCCGCTGCTTCTCCAGAAGAGATCGGTCCGCTCTTCGAGCGCATTCACGCGGCACTCGCGGCGGGCAAGTATGTCGCCGGATGGTTTGCCTACGAACTCGGCTACATCTTCCAGGATCTGCCATGCAGGCATGCAGGCACGCCCCTAGCACTGCTTGGCATCTTTGCCGCCCCCGCTATCTTTGACCATCTGGAAGCCCCCGGAAGCACGACGGAGCTGGCCGAGTCACCGTCCGATTCTCTTCCACTCGCACTCATGCTTCATACCAGCCCGGAGACCTATACAAAAACGCTCTCGGAGGTGCGGGACTGGATAGCCTCGGGCGATACCTACCAGGTCAACTACACCCTGCGTGCCAGTTCGCAAAGCTCGACGGCACCCGATCAGATGTATGACAGCCTGCTCCGGCAACAGCCCTGCGCCTACGCCGCGGCCGTGCGGCTCAATCCGTCGCAGACAGTTCTGTCCTTCTCACCGGAGCTCTTCTTTCGTATGGACAGCTCCGGTAACATCACCGCCCGGCCGATGAAAGGCACGGCTCCCCGCGGCTTATCCCCGGCGGACGATGCGCGCAATGTGCTTGCCCTGCAGGCAGATGAGAAGACCGCGGCCGAACACGTCATGATCGTCGATCTGCTGCGCAACGACCTCGGGCGCATCTGCGTCACAGGGTCGGTACGCGTGCCGGATCTCTTCACGGTGGAGCGCTATCCCTCATTGCTGCAGATGACCTCCAGCGTGTGCGGCCGGCTTCGCAAAGGCCTGCATCCGCGAGAGATCTTCGAGGCGCTCTTTCCCTGCGGATCGGTCACCGGCGCACCGAAGCATCACACGATGGAGCTCATCCACCGCATCGAGCCCACGCCGCGCGGCATATACACGGGCAGCATCGGTTATTTCGCGCCCAATGGCGAAGCCTGCCTCAACGTGGCGATTCGAACTGCCGTCCTTGAGCATGGCCGGCTTTCCATGGGCACGGGCAGCGGCATCGTTGCAGACTCGAGCGCCGAAGCCGAGTACCGCGAATGCCTCCTGAAGCTGCAATTTACCGAGCGTGCAAGCGAGCCCCTCTCCCTGTTCGAAACCATGCGCTGGGATCGTGGCTGCGCTCTCTTGCCGCTTCATCTGGACCGGTTGCAACAGTCTGCCAAGGCGCTCGGTTTCATCTATGACAGGTCCAAAGCAGAAGATCTGCTCAGTGATCCACGTCACGCAAGACCGGGTCCGCACCGGCGCCGGCTCACACTCAACCGTAGCGGTGATCTCGATCTTCGCGAGGCGCCACTCACACCCTGGCGAGAGGCGCTGCGCGTTCGACTATCCACATCCGTCCTGCAGTCAGATGACCCCGCCCTACAGCACAAGACCAGTTTTCGCCGTGTTTACGACGACGAGTACAACGCTACGCTCGCAGCCGGGTATGACGAGGTTCTCTTCCTCAATGAGCGTGGCGAGATCACCGAAGGATCGATCAGCAGCCTGCTTGTGGAGATCGATCGTTTGCTGGTCACGCCGCCGCGCGGCAGCGGTGTGCTTCCCGGTGTCTTCCGGCAGGCTTTGCTGGATTGCCAGGTTTTGCGTGAGCGTGTCCTCACCCTTGAGGATGTGCTCCGCGCCGAAGCCGTGTATCTCTGCAATGCTGTCCGCGGTGCGGCACCGGTTAGCTCGCTTGCAATCGGGAAGCGGACGCATCGCCTTCGCGCGTCTCCCTTCCCATACCCACTGTGGTAGAACCGAGTCTGCCGCCGCTGCGGTCTTGTGGGAGCAGAATGGGGTACGCGTTTGAGGCCGTGATTGCGGTCACGCTCATCCAGGCGGTCGCCATTGCCTCCGCCGTGGTGCTCAGCCAGCGCGACCGGCTGCTCCGTGCCAATCTGGATTACCTCGTCAGCCTTGCTGTTGGTGTTCTGGTGGCGACGGCGCTCTTCCACCTCATGCCGGAGGCAGTACAGCAGCTTGGAAACCGGCCTGCGGTATGGCTGCTTCTCGGCGGTACACTCTTTGCGCTCTTCTACGTGGAGCGAATCTTTGCCGCTCTGACCGGGCATGCCGTGGAAAGCAACGTCCGCCGGGACCTCGCCGCCGACGACTGCGTCGAAGCGCACCATCACCACGGCGTCCCGCCCACACGGCCCTTGAATCTTGTCTTTGGTGGCATGCTGCACAGCTTTGTTGACGGTGCCAGCGTGGCCACGGCGTTTTCAGCGGACCGGCGTCTCGGCTGGATTACCGCTGTCGCGATTACCCTGCATGAGATTCCGCACCGCCTCGGCGACTTTGCCCTTCTGGTGCATCTGCGTGTGGCGAAGGGCCGCGCGCTGCAATTGATCGCCCTGGTGGGTCTGCCCGCAATTGGGGCCGTGGCGCTGGTTCTGCTCGCAGGCCGGACCATGCACGCAACCACGTGGCTGCTGCCTATCAGCGCCGGCAGCTTTCTTTACATCGCCCTTGTGAATCTCATGCCGGAGCTGCATGCGGCGGCGCGCATCGGTTCTGTCCTGCTGCAGTTGCTCTTCATGACCGTAGGCGCTCTGCTGGTCGCATTGATCGCGCGTCTACCCGGGGCCTGAGCTTCAGCTCTAGTGAGCGCAGCAGTTCTGGCCACGAAGAGCCATCACGCCGGCCCGCACCAGGAACGGTACCAGCACCAGTGCCGCAAGTGTATCGGCCCACGCGAAATGAAAGAGCTTCTGGATGACGAGGCCGCCAAGAACAATGCCGGCCTGGATTGCGCAGAAGTTCGTTTGCTTCGCATCGGCTGTCATGGCGCTGCTATTCAGACCACGCGCCACCTGCCGCTTTGCACGCGCAAGCAGCGGCATCAGGATCAGCGCGGCGGAGGTAATCGCAATGCCCATCAACCCCGGATGATTCTCATGTCCGTACCGCAGCGCCACTCCCGCCATGACCAGGACATAGGCCGCAAGCAGCAGCAGACACCATCCCGCGATGCGGAGGCTGATGCGCTCCGCCCTATGTTTGCGCTCGTGATCCATCTCGTGCGACATTCGCCAGAACAGCGCGCATGCAGACAAAACCTCGATCACGCTGTCCCAGCCGAAGCCCGCGAGCGAAATGCTGTGGTCGTGATAGGCGCTCCCAAGGGCTACACCGGCCTCCAGCACACCCCAGACAATCGTGAAGATCTCCAGCTGGCGTCCGCGCCGGGCGAAGGCCTCGCGATCTACGGGCGCAACGGCCGAAGTCATCGCATGTGCGTGTACAAGGGTCTCAGGCATCCCTTCTAGTTTAGGCCATGCACCTTTGCTGCCTGAAAGAAATCTAGCGCCGTACGTTCCCCGCTAGGCGATCCGGCGAAAACATGGCAAAATAGTGAGATAGATCAGGCAGACGGACGGTGTATTTTGCCACGCGGCCGGTGATCCCCGAGGAGATTGTGATGGCAAAGCTATGCCCTATTACGGGCAAACGGCCCATGGCTGGAAACAAGGTGTCGCACGCAAACAATAAGACACGCCGCCGCTGGGAGCCGAATCTGCAGTGGAAGCGCATCTGGGTTCCGAGTGAGAAAAAGTTTGTGCGTATGCGTGTCTCTGCACGCGGTCTGCGCACCATCAACAAGCTAGGCGTCGAAGCGGCGCTGCTGAGCGCGAAAGGCTAATTTCTATGCGGACCATTATTAAGCTCGTGTCCACAGCCGGCACCGGCCACTTCTACACCACGACAAAGAATCCAAAGATCACCAGCGGCAAGCTTGAGTTCAAGAAGTACGATCCAGTCGTCCGCAAGCACGTTCCGTACCGCGAAGCCAAAATCTGAACTACAGGCGTGCCTGGCTCTGCGCGAGCATGGAGCGGGGCACGCCCGAAACACTCCCGAACTTCGAGCGAAACTCCAGCAGCTCGCCTTTTCCTGTGTTTCCAGGAGCACTCCGGTAGACCTCTGCATCCTATGATGGTGGGGTGTACAGGGATAGAGACCGGGTTGTCTATCCTAAGGAGCAATCGACTATGGAGCAGGTTCGCCGAAACACTTTTGCTGTATCCGCTACACTCGCGAGTCTTCTGTTGCTCGCCGGTTGTAAGAGCAGTTCCACATCGGCACCGCCGCCTGGGACCGCACCAGCCAACAACACGGCGGCAACGGCGGCACCCGTGCAGAACACACCTGCCACGCCCGGAGCCGCCGCCGCTCCCGCCCAGCCAGCCACCGTTCCCGCGCAGAGTGCGGCTCCGCCCACTGCTCAAGCGGCACCGGTGCCCTCAGCTGCGGCGAACCCGGGTAGCTCCCCGGCAATCTCCAGCGCAGCCGCGCCTCGCCCCGTGGTCCGTCCTGTTGTTCCTCGTGGCACGCGCCTTTCGGTCCGTCTCACGCAGGGCCTCGCCGCCAGCAGGAATGAGGTGGGTGACAGCTTTTCCGGCGTGCTGAACGCGCCTGTTCTTGTGCGCGGCACCGAGGTTTTCCGCAGAGGCACCGAGGTTCGGGGCTCCGTTGTCGCCTCCAAAGGTCGCGGCCGCTTCAAGGGTGCCGGTGCACTTGGCATCGAGCTCACCTCTGTGGGTGGTTATCGCGTCAGCACCGCGGAGTATGAGCGTGCCGAGAAAGGCCGTGGTAAGCGCACGGCCGGCTTTATCGGTGGTGGTGGTGGTGCTGGTGCCCTGATTGGAGGTCTCGCCGGGGGTGGAAAGGGAGCTCTTCTGGGTGGCCTGCTAGGTGCCGGTGCAGGTACAGCGGCGGGTGCTTACACGGGAAATCGCGATGTAACGATCCCCTCTGAGTCGCTGATCACGTTCAGCACCACATCCGTGATTCAACTCAGGTAAGCGCCGGGTTCAGCTACTCGAGAAGCGGAGAGCGATCTCCGCTTTCATGCGTTTGCTGCGACTCAAGACTAGAAACGGTGATCGATAAAGTATCCCGCGTACTCGCGAGTGCGGGATGTGTAGGAAGTATGCGGATCTAGCGGTTCAGTCCCTCATACCAGCGCATGGGACGCGCGTACAGGACAATCTCTCCCGAAACTGGCTTCACAGCGATTGCGCCACAACTGTTGTCGACGCTGATCCCGCGTTGCGCAATCGCCTGCAGATTGTAGCCATGCGGCGGCGCGTCTTTCGGCAGCTTACGGCAGTCCACCAGCTCCCGCAGAGCAAGCAGCACACGAATCGGCAGGCCAACGGGCGCGGGCATAGCCGCTGTTCCTCGTTCATCCATCTGCATCACGATCCCCTCGCCGGCCGGTTCGTCATACCACAGCGTAACGTGAGCCTTGGCGAGCGGCAGGCCATTGCGCCCATCCACGAGTCGCACCTGAAAGATATGCTGTACCGCAGTGCCTCCTGGACCGGCGGTCGCCGGAGCTGCCGGAGGAGGAGGGACCGGCACACCGGGCGGCCCTCCCGTCTGCTCCTGTGCCGCACCTCGTCGGCCCACAGCAGCGATGAGAAGGCAAAGCAGAGCGAGACGGCGCTTCACTTGACCCTCCTTCAATTGACCTTCCTGGACGCCGGCTTTTTACCAGGCCTGGCTTTCTTCGCCGGTAACTCATCGCGTCTCTCTGTCGCAATCTCTTCCGGTGCCATCGGCTGGCTGCCCGGTGTCGAAGCGTCTGCGGGACGCAGAAGCTCCGGCCACTGAAGCTCCATCTCCCGGCCGGTGTGCATCTGTGCACGATCCACGGCCAGCCGCGCAACCGCATCCACAATCCAGTCGAAATGCGCCTGCCCCACCGAGTGCAGATCTGCATCCGGTGCCGGATTCATGAAGTCGATCGCATACGGAACTCCGTCTTCCACGGCGAACTCAACCGTATTCAGGTCATAGCCAAGGCCTCGGCACAGCGTTAACGCGTCACGCTCCACACGCTGGAGCAGAGCCGGAGCATGGGTCGGCGGATTGTGCACATACCGGTGCGGATGCGGGTGCCGCGGATCGTACGGCATCACCCGCACCTCCCGCTGTCCAACGACAAAGCAGCGGAAGTACTCGCGGTAGTGCACCTCTGCCTGCAACACCATGCAGAGATCGCGCGTTTGATCGTAGGCCTGAAAGAATTCTTCGGGCCCATGCACGTGGTACACATCCCGCCAGCCGCCACCGTCGTGAGGCTTCAGGAAGGCCGGAAATCCAACGTAGTCAAAGACCCGGTCCCAGTCGTACGGATACTGC
>CAXTSF010000010.1:0-7003 GCA_964246865.1 uncultured Terriglobus sp. | reverse complement strand
ACTGCTGATTGCGAAAAGTCGTGTCATTCGTATCGGGAGGCATTAGCTTGTGCGGCAGGATCGCCGTGCGAGGTACCTCCACGCCCAGCCTCTTGGCCAGCGCGTAATTGAAGAACTTGTCATCGGCGCTCCACCAGAATGGGTTGTTGATCACATGCGTACCCGTCAGCGAGGCATTCTTCAGATACGAACGGTAGAAGGGCACATCGTGTGAGATACGATCCACGATGACCGCATACCCGCTCGGCTCGGCCATCCTGACGGCATCGATCTGCACAAACTCAGCCCGCACATCTGCCCCGTCCATTCCGTTAATGCGCTCTACCAGCGCACCTGGAAAGGTATTCTCCATGCCGAAGAGAATGCCGATCTTCTTCATTCGATCACCTTTGATTGAGCTTGGGCAGACTCGCGCATGGCTCCTCCAGGAGTCTCGTTCAGCAGAACCCAGGCTACATCTTACGGGTGGGAGGCGCGCCCCACGGCAAGCACCGGTTGTCCGCCGAACCCGTCCTCTTTTGAGGAAGACCGCTGCACTGCAACACCGGCGGCCGCGGCCTTTTGCTACTCTCAAAGCCACCTTCATGCCTGTACGATGCTCCAAGCCTCCGATGACCATCGTGCAGCGTGAGCCACTCCCCTTTCCAGCGGGCGAGGAACGATATCTCCGCATCCCGGGGTGGCGATCCGAGCTGCTCGCAGCGCCGCATGATCTCTTTCTCTACTTTCCCAAGGCCTATCATCGCGAGCCGGAGCGGCGCTTTCCTGTTCTGCTTCTGCATGACGGCCAAAACCTCTTTGACGGCGAGCTCTCCTATGTCAAAGGATCCACCTGGCGCGCCGGCATCGCCGCGGATCAGGCCACCGAGGAGGGGGCAATGCCTCCGGTAATCCTTGCCGGCATCGGCAACGCCGGCGCAGAGCGGATGCTGGAGTACACCCCCTTCCAGGACTCGCGGCTGGGCGGTGGCCGCGGTTCCCTGTACGCACGCATGCTGGTGGACGATCTTCTCCCGGAGCTCCGAGCGCATTACCGCATCGCCCTCGGCCCAGGCTGTACAGGCATCGCGGGCGCCTCCCTTGGCGGCCTGATCTCGCTCTGGACCGCGCTGGCATATCCGCAGATCTTCGGAAAAGCGGGCGTGCTCTCGCCCTCCCTCTGGTGGAACGACCGTGCTATGTTGCAGACCGTCTCCGCGCTTGGCCGCAAGCCGGACCTCCGCATCTGGCTTGACATGGGTTCAGCCGAGGGCGCGCCACACGTGCGAGATACTGAGGCCCTGGCTCAATTGCTGGAGCAGAAGGGTTGGCGCAACGGCCATGACCTCGCCTTCAACATCATTCCAGACGGCACTCACAGCGAGACCTCCTGGGCAGCCCGCTTCGGCGACGTGCTCCGCTTCCTCTTTGCACCGGCATGAGGATGACTTCGAGCGGCCTTTCAGGCAAAGCCTGGATTGCGGAAACGTTTGGATTCGGCGATACTTAGAAACGTTTACGGTGTTCGTGGCGTGAATATCCCTGCATCGGAGCCTCGTCTGGCGGCCCTGATGCTTGAAGACGCAATCTGAGAGGAAATACCCTGTGTTGATGATCCGTTTGGCGCGCTTTGGAGCGCGCAAGCAGCCCTACTATCGCATCGTTGTCATTGAAAAAGATCGCGCACGCAACGGCCGCTCCATCGAAGTGGTGGGCACCTACAATCCGCGCACGCAACCCGCCACCGTTGAACTGAAGCACGATCGCATTCAGTACTGGAGTGGCACCGGTGCGCAGATGTCCGAAATCGTGGCCAAGCTCGTGAAAAAGGCGTCAGCAGGGGCAGCGGACGCTGTTCCGGCAGCAGCCTAGTCCCATTCGAGCCGGCTTATGAATACATCGGACACACAAACAAGCGCGGATCCTGCCGACGATGTAGAGCGCATGTGTGATCTTGTCGAAGAGATCGCAGCGCTCCTTGTCGATTCGCCGGATGATCTCACCCTCGATTACGAAACCGAGGGAAGCTCAACCAGCATCACTCTCGGTGCCACTCAGGAAGACCTTGGCCGCCTGCTTGGGCGCCAGGGCCGCACTGCCCGTGCGCTGCGCACCGTTCTGAACGCTGCAAGCGCGCGGCTGGGGCATCGATTCTCACTCGATATCGACGAGGTAACGGAGGCTGCGTAGTCTGGCTTCGCCGAGACCGGTACCGGCCTCGCCTCGAGGCTCCCTATGAATGCCTCCGATGACTGGGTGCTGCTCGCACATCTGGTGAAGCCGCAGGGACGGCGCGGGGAGGTCCTCGCGGATCTACACACAGACTTTCCGGAACGCTTTGCCGATCGCCGTAGGCTCTTTTTACGGCGCGAGGACGGCGGCGAACCAGCCGAAGCCCTGCTCGAGGACTTCTGGCTTCCACTGGGCAAGAACGCTGGCCGTATCGTGCTTAAGTTTGCCGGCTGCGATTCGATTGACAGTGCCAAACAGCTGGCGGACGCCGACGTGGTTCTGCCGTCCACCCAGCGTGTTTCCCTGCCCGAGGACGAGTTCTTCGTCCATGATCTTATCGGTTGCACCGTGACGGACGGCTCTGCTGAACTCGGCTCGGTTGTTGATGTGCACTTTCCCAGCACCCCCGATGGGAGACGCATTGAAACCGCGGCGCCCATTTTGATCCTGGAACGTCCGGATCGCGACGAGCTTATGATCCCACTGGTGAAAGCCTTTCTCCTAAAACCGGACCTTGCTGCAAGGCGCATCGTCATGCAGCTTCCGGCCGGTTTGATCGACGTCAATGGCTGAAACCGTGCCCGTCGTCGCAGGCCCCCCAAGAACCCCGTCGAGGCCTTTGCATTTCGACATCCTGACCATCTTTCCCGGTTTCTTCAGCAGCATCTTCTCCGTGGGTGTTCTTTCGCGCGCTCTACGCGAGCGGCTGGTCTCGGCGACTCCTATCGACCTCCGCGACTTCACCCATGACCGTCACCGCACCGTCGACGATCGTCCCTTCGGCGGAGGCGAGGGTATGGTGCTCAAACCGGAACCGATCGGCGAGGCCCTCGCCGCGCTGGGCATTCCCGCAAAGGCAGAGCGCGATCTCTCGGACTCCTCTGTCATTCTCCTCTCGGCACAGGGCCCACGTCTGACGCAGGCAGATGTGCGCCGGCTCGCCACGCTGCGTCATGTGGTCCTGATCTGCGGGCGTTATGAGGGCGTGGATGAGCGCGTCAACCAGCTCTTCTGCGACGCTGAGCTCTCGATCGGAGACTACGTGCTCTCTGGAGGCGAGCTGGCCGCGGCTGTTGTTCTCGACAGCACGGTGCGGCTCCTGCCAGGCGTCCTCGGCAACGCGGACTCAGCGCACTACGAGAGCTTTGGTACAGGCGTCTCCTCAGGTCCAGCCATCGACGGCACACCCGCCGCCGTGTCGCCGGCAGGCGGCTTGCTCGACTATCCCCACTACACACGGCCGGTGGAGTTTGCTGGACAGCGCGTTCCGGAGACGCTCCTTAAGGGAGATCACGGAGAGATTCGGCGATGGCGGCGTCAGCAGGCCCTGATCAAGACTCTGCAGAATCGACCGGATCTGTTGGAAAGTGCGACACTTCAACCCGAGGACCTAACGGTCCTTGACCGCCTCCGCAGGGGAAGCACGCAGCCGTAGCAATCGTTTCCGATTGCACAAGAAATGCGCTAAACTGAGCATCGATATCAAGTAAGGAAAGCAGCAACCATGTCCATTCACCCAATCATGCAGAAGCTCGCCTCAAAGCTGGAGCGCACAGACCTTCCTGCGTTCGCACCGGGCGACACTGTTCGCGTACAGGTCAAGATCAAAGAAGGTGACAAAGAGCGCCTTCAGGCCTTTGAGGGCATGGTCATCGCCCGCAAGAACGGGCCGCAGGGCAGCTTCACTGTGCGCAAGATGAGCTTCGGCCAGGGTGTCGAGCGCATCTTCCCGTTCAACAGTAGAGTCGTCGACAAGGTCGAGAAAGTACGCTCCTACGAGGTGCGACGCGCCAAACTCTTCTATCTGCGCGAACTCCGTGGCAAAGCCGCTCGCCTCCGCGAGGTCGGCCGCACCGCATAAACGACAACACTCTTCTGCAAGCGGAAAGCGCCGGCCACCGGCGCTTTTTTCGCGTCTGGCAAAGGCTTTATGGCTGAGGTGTGGCTACGTCTGTCCTCGGTGCCGGCGCAGACCCGGATGCAGACTGAGCTGTGGCTACCGGTATTTGCTGAGATGCCGGTTGCGGCTGTGGTGCGCAGGGCAGTCCCGCGCTGGTCACGCACGGCTGCACAATCAGCTTCGGCCGGAAGGCGGAGGGCAGCGGTGGTGCTACGACGGTGCCAATGGCCCGCATTGCCTTGGGCTGAGCGCCGGGCCACACATAGGGAGCTACCGATACCGAGCCGTAGCCCATCACGGGATACCGTGCATCGGCCTGATAGCCGCTGTCCAGTTTGACCCAGACTGACTCAGGCTTTTTACTCAGAAGCCTCTTGTCGGAGCTGAGCTGAAAGGCATGGCCGTTTACTAAGAACGAAAGCGCATTCTCGTTGAACGCCTCCCTCTGCTCGATGGCCCCTGGGAAGAAGACGTTGGAGACCACGGCCGTGCCTACCCCGGGCGCGTAGAAGTAAAGAAATTTTAAATCCAGAATGTCGTAGTTGAGTTCCGCCTTGCCGGTCCATCCGTCCACGGTCAGCATGCCGTTCTCAATGACGACGTGCGTCATCTTCGGCGGCTTCTCTTTTTTCTTCTTGGCGTGCTTTTCCGGAGGGTCAGCTTTGGACTGCGTGGCCGTGGCTGCTCCCATAGCGGTCGAGGATGAATTCGCACCAGAGGCGTCGCTGGTCGGTTGAGTCGGCTTTCGAGATGACGTCTCGACTGGACCTGTGGCTGAAGCCTCAGCCTGGCCCGCCACGGGAGGGGAACTCTCGCCTGCTGTCGCTGCGTCCTGCCTGGCTGGTATAGGTACGGGCACCGCTGTGCCGGCGGCCGAAGCCGCCTGCTCCTGTGCGTGCATGCGCCCTGCCACAACGGCAGATGTGCAAGCGAGCGCCGCTGACAGCAAGAACCTCGACAGGAGAGATCGCAATGAGTCCAACCTCGGCGTAACGTGACAAAGCTATCGCGCCAGATGCGTCTCTGCTCTACCACTTTGGTGGATATAGACTCATAGCACGGCATGCCAACGCTCCCTCCTCATCTGCGGCGCAAGCGCTCCCTGATACCTCCTGGATCCACCAAAGAACAGATGCTTCGGCAGGCGGTCTGTTCGAACGCGCCGGAGGAGGCGCTTCGCTATCGCGGCTTCCGTACCATCGCCGGGATCGACGAGGTTGGCCGAGGCGCGCTTTTTGGCCCGGTCGTGGCGGCTGCCGTGGTTCTGCCGCGCAGGACACAACGGCTGCAGAGTCTCGGCCTGCGCGACTCCAAGCAGCTGACACGGGAAGAACGTGAGCGCCTCGACCGCGAGGTGCGCAAGTGCGCCGTCGCTGTCGGCGTAGCCGAGGTTGACGCTGCCACTATCGACCTCGTCAACATCTACCAGGCCTCCCGGCTGGCGATGCGCTCCGCTGTTGAGTGCCTGCCGTGTGAGCCCGACCACCTGCTCATCGATGCCATGCGGCTCGATCATCCCTGCCCGCAGACAAAGCTGATCTACGGTGATTCTCTTTCCATCTCCATCGCAGCCGCATCGGTGGTTGCGAAGGTGCACCGCGATCACCTGATGCGCGTACTCGACCAGCAGCACCCGCAGTACGGGCTTGCCTCGCACAAGGGTTACGCCACGCCGGAACATCGCCGCGCCCTCGACACCTTCGGCCCTACCGAGCTTCATCGCAGAAGCTTCGCGCCTGTCGCGCGCTTCTTCGGCGAAACTGCTCTGGAGCAGGCAATTGCGGCAGAGGCCATGCTGCTTGACAGCACCGAACTTCAAGAGGAGCTCGAACCTTGTCTCGAAGACTGATGTGCATCGTGGCGCATCCCGATGACGAATGCTACGGCTTTGGCGGAGCACTCGCCCTATCCGCAAAGAGCGGTGTCGAGACGAGTGTCCTCTGTCTCACCGACGGCCAGGCAGCCACCAACCGTGGCAGTTCCGCAGACGCCAACGACCTTGGCCGCATGCGCCGCGAGGAGTTCGTGGCCTCCTGCAACGTGTTGGGGGTTGCCCAGCATGAGTTCCTCGACTACAGCGACGCCAAGCTTGAGTTCGCTAACCTGCACGAAGCCGGCAGGAAGCTCGTGCAGCGCATGCGCATCTTCAAGCCTCAGGTCGTCATCACCTTCGGCCTCGACGGCGGCTTGAACGTCCACGCGGACCACACCTCTGTTTCCGCCATGGCGAGCGCTGCCTTTCACTGGGCGGCTCGAGCGAAGCGCTACCCGGACCTCGGCCTCCCACCGTATCAGCCGCAGCGCCTCTTTCACCTCTCCACGGTGTACTTTCTGGAGGACCGAGAACCTCTGCTGCCGGCACCCTGGACCGCCGCACTCGACATCACCTCGGTCACCGAGCTCAAAAACGCCGCGTTTCGCCAGCACACCTCGCAGCTGCCCGTGTACGACAAGGTTAAGCCCCTGTGGGAGAAGTACGGCGACCGTGAGTATTACACGCTGGTAGCGACCGTCTCACCCCAGCAGATGCCCATCATCACCGACCTCTTCGACGGTGTCGACAGCAGTCTATGAGGCCGCCCGGATGAGGTTGGGCTTACGTATCATGCGCCGTGCCAGCAGCTTGGTGAGCGGCCGCGCCAGCAACAGAACGGCGAGCAGGGCCGTATCTCGCCACGGCTCGATCACGCCCTTCTTCACCAGCCACCAATAGTGGATGATCCCCAGAACGGCCGCGGCATACACCAGCCGGTGAAGCCCCTGCCAGGGCTTTCCGCCCATCTTCCGCATCACCCACTGCGGCGAGGTCACGGCAAGCAGCAGCAGGATCACCCAGGCGGCAAGTCCTACCTGGATGAAGCTGCGCTTCTTCACGTCATCCACCATCGTCGG
>CAXTSF010000009.1:21087-33248 GCA_964246865.1 uncultured Terriglobus sp. | reverse complement strand
GTGCAGGGCGAGTGGCAGCACTTCACCATGCCTTACACCGTTACGCCCGTGGTCAACGAAAAGGCCGCCTACACGGAAGCAAAGTTTACCGTCAACCCGCGCTGGTACGGCGCGGTGCGCGGTGGATACGTCAATGGAACGGACGATGGCATGGTGATCAGCATGGAGGGTGCGGCCGGCTACCGCCCGAACCGCTTTCAACTCCTTAAGCTGGATTGCGAGATAAGGCGGACCAGCATCGACACGGAGACTCCGGACCTTTCCGCTTCCACACTCGATCCAGCGGTCACACTCCAGCTCGTGACTTCGTGGCATGCGCTGTCGTTCTCCCGCCCTTGGAGATCGTCGAGCAAGGGACAGCGATAGCGGTGAGATGGAAGGCCTCTCAACTGCGTCTTACCCTGCTCCTTTTACGATGTGAGCGAACGATCCGCTCCACCGAACTCTCGATGAAGCACGCTACCTCTGGCCAGGTGAAATTGCTGCCCGCAATCTCTGCCGGAACAGGAACTTAGCCGTGAACAGCAAAGAAATTTTGTTGAATCAGGATCTATGTCGTGGGCAGAGGGGAAAGGAGGGCAGAGTACCCATCCTACCCCCGCAGGAACGCATCCGCTGTTCGCAACGAAAGCGCCATAATCGTCAGCGCCGGATTGGCCGCCAGCGACGTCGGGAATGTTGAGTTGTCTGAGAGATACAGGTTTGGCACGTCCCAGCTCCGGCCGTAGCCGTCCACCACCGACTCCCCCGCGTCCGTACCCATCCGGCATGTGCCGATCACGTGCGCCGTCCGCTTCGCGCTCCACAGGTCCGTGCCGCCCGCCGCAGTCAGAATGCGCCGCATCTGCTGTTCACCGTGCTCGCTCATACGCCGCTCGTTTTCGCCCGTGGAAAAGGTGATCATGGGCTTCGGCAGGCCGCGACGGTCCTTCTCGCCGGAGAGCGTGACCCGGTTATCCGGGTTCGGCAGCGTGTCGCCGTTCATGCCCATGCCCGCGACTCGGTTGTAGCTCGCCAGGTAGTCCACCAGCGCCTGACCGATCATGTTGCGGGAACGCACTACCTGCTCCGCCCACGTAACCGGCAGGATACCGTAGCTCTGCAGCAGGTAGCCTCCGGCGAAGCCGGCATCCTTTGCCCGCATAAAATCCTCTGTGATCACGGACGCCGGAAAGCCCTTATAGGGCCGTGTCTCCGCGGCCATGGTCGCCCACACCTGTGTCGCCACATGCGCCATAAAGTTGCGGCCAACCTGATCGCTGGAGTTTGCGATACCCCAGTACAGAAGCTGACGCGGTGTCTCCACACCCCCTCCACACAGGAAGACGTTGCGCGTACGCTGCCTGCGCTCGTTGCCATCCTTGCCGGTGTACAGCACGGCCGTGATGGCCCCGTTGCCGTCGCGTTCGACACCGTGCACGAAGCTCTCCTCGCGGATCTCCGCGCCGCACCGAAGCGCCGCAGGCAGGTATGTGACGTCCATGCTTGCCTTGGCACCGTTGCGGCAACCCTGATGGCAGTAGCCGCGATTCACGCAGGCGTTCCGCGTGCCATACTCCGGACGCGTATACGGCTGAGACACCGCGGCGATCGGTGCCGGTGTCGCCTGGATCCCCAGCGCCTCACAACCGGCCATCATGTATGTCGCCGAGCTATTCAGGGGGAGCGGCGGCAACGGATACCGCCGGCCCGGATCCCATGGATAGTGCTCCGGTCCCGAGACACCGATGAAGCTCTCCACCTCTTCGTAGTAGGGACGCAATTCATCCGGCGTTACCGGCCAGTCCACCGCAACGCCGTCCTCGCTCCGCATCCGCAGGTCGCGCGCATCCGCACGCGGCGCGTATGCGCCCCAATGCAGCGTGCTGCCACCGACACCGGTCCCGCTGTTGTTGCCGCCAAAGCCCGTCGGCGTCGCGCCACCGGAGATACGCTCGTCCATCCAGTAGATTTTGTGGGACTCGACCTCGTCTGTCGGAAAATCCTCAGCCGGATCCTCGAACCAGGGACCGGCTTCAAGCGCCACTACGCTGCGTCCCGCCTGTGCCAGACGCCAGAGCAGCGGCGCGCCTCCAGCACCTGTCCCGATCACGACCGCATCCACGGCCTCATCGAGAGAAAAGCGCTTCATCTCTGCGGGCTTCTTCACGATCCACTCTCCTCGGTGATGCCGGACTCGAAAGGCAGGCCCGTATTGGGCGTGATCTGCTGCCAGCCCTCATTCCCGGTCGCACCATCCGCGAAACCGTAGAAGCCGATGGCCTGCATGGTGGACGGATGTGCAAGCCAGGCAGTGGCCGCATCCACACGCAGCATCTCCAGCCAGCGCGACAGCTTGAAGTGCGCCGGTCCATCCACATCGCCATTCGCGACGCACCGGAGGTATCCCTCGCGCGCCGGAGGCGGCATGGCGGCAAAGGTCTTCATCGGCGTCTGCTGCAGCATAGCCGCAAAGACGGTGAGACCGCGAGTGTAGGCCTCGCCATCCTCGGGCAGATCGGCAAAGCGCCAACCTGCCCCCATATGCCTGGTGAGGCGCCTGTCGATCACAGCGGCGATGTCGGCCGAGGTTCCGATGGCAGCCTGCGGCAGAACCGTCGCGGTAATCTGCTCCAGAAGCGCATACTGCGCTTCGCCGAGATAGCGCTTTTGCTGACTGAGTGACTGGACGCGGTCTTCCAGCACACGACGGGTCGCAGAAGACACGCGCGCAGCGACGGCAGGATTCGAAAGGATAGGCAGCGTAGCATCGCTCATGGTTTCAGGGTATCCGATGCGGTCCCACCTCTATGCGCACTTGTACGGAAGCATGGGAAATGGCGGCGATGTTGATAGGAGTGCAAGCAAAGCTTTCGATTGAACAAGGTGAGAAGCTGCAGCAATCGCCGCGACGTCTGATGCACCATGCTGCCTTTCCATGACTCTGCACCAGATGCTTCATCTGCAAGCCCTTTGTACCTGTTTCTTCACTTCTTCGGCAGCTCGCAACGCGAGTGGCACCATGTAGTGGATCGACTAAGCGCGACCGTCCGCTGCGTCACGGCGGATATGCCGGGTTTCGGCGAGGCGGCGTCGATCGAGGGCTACACGGTCCAGCGCATGTCTGAACAGGTGGCCGCACTCGTGGAGCACTTTGCACCGGCACCGGTCATCCTGGCAGGCCACTCCATGAGCGGAAAAGTGAGCATGGTGGTCGCACATACGCCACCGGCCAACCTCGCAGGGTTGGCTCTGATTGCACCGTCGCCGCTTGTCCCGGAGCCGATGGAGGGCAACGCGCGCGCCATCATGGTGCGGGGCAATGAGGACCACGTGAAGGCAGACCGGTTTGTGCTTGGTGGAGCGCATCGCACGCTCTCACATGCGGATTACCTCCTGGCCGTGGAAGACGTTCTCCGCTGTAACACGAGCGCATGGAAGGCATGGCCGCAGAGCGGAACGCGGGAGGACTGGTCGATGGACATTCAGGCCATCACCCTGCCTTCCGTGCTGATTGTGGGCGAGTGCGACAAGGCAATCCCGCTCGCGTTTCAGCAGGAGCATACGCTGCCCGTGCTGCAAGACGGCGAACTGCACGTGATCGAGAACGCCGGGCATCTGCTACCGTTCGAAGCGCCCGATGAACTCGCGGTTTTGCTGCGGAGGTTTGTACAGGAACTCGTCTAGAACCGGCCTGCTGCGCGGGCCCGACAAGTTGCCGTACGGATCGTTAACACAGCAGACCCAGGCAGAGTTTGCCTGGGCCCGTGTTTGTATGGCGAGAGCGTTATGTCGATTCTGCTTCTGTGGCTGCGGGGGGCCTGGTGGCGGCGACCGTAAAGCTGGGTTCGCCCACCTTGAAACGGGCGAAACGGCGGACGGAGATGTTTTCGCCCATCTTTGCCACCTTGCCGGCGATGAGTTGTGCGACGGTCTGTGACTGCTCCTTGATGAAAGGCTGGTCGAGCAGGCAGACCTCCTCATAGAACTTACCCATTTTGCCGTCGACGATCTTGTCGACGAACTCTGCCTTTTTGCCGGTGGCGAGTGCCTGGGCCTTGAACACCTCACGTTCGCGAGCGAGATCGGCCTCGGTGACCTCTTCGCGCGAGACGTAGCGCGGATCGGCGGCGGCGATGTGCATGGAGATGTCGCGCAGAAGCTCCTGAAACTCTCCGGTGCGGGCGACAAAGTCGGACTCGCAGTTGAGCTCAAGCAAAACGCCGATCTTTCCGCCCGCGTGAATGTAGGTGCCGATGGCACCCTCATTCGTAGAGCGCGCCGCCTTCTTGGCAGCTGAGGCCATGCCACGCTTGCGGAGCACGACAAAGGCCTCCTCCATGTCGCCTCTTGCCTCCTGCAGTGCTTTCAGACAGTCGCCCATGGGTGCGCCGGACTTCTCGCGGAGTTCCTTAACGAGCTTTGCATCGATCTTTGCGGTTTCGGTTGCCATGTCTCTTCCTTCAGTGTTGTGGACCGGTGCTTACACAGGAAGAGCGTGGTGCCTGATAGTGGGCCGCCACGCTCCTCGTACCATTTGCAAATAAGGATCTATGCGCCGGCTTCAACAGCTACCGGTTCCGTGTCGATGTCGGTCGCAGATGTGGGTGCTTTTCGGATACCGCCACCCAGTGCTGCATCGAGATCGACGACCTCTTCCTCTTCGGCGGCCAGAGCAGTCCCGGGAGACTCCTGCACCGGAGCCGCGGTAACGTCGTCCTCATCCTCGCCGATGAAGTGTGAAGCGGTTTCGACCGGCTGCACGTCGGCGTACTCCTGCTGGAGGCTCTTGTCGCCGATGCTCTGGACACCCTCAAAGGCCGAGTCGGCAATTTTCGTGGTGAAGAGCCGGATGGCGCGGAGAGCATCGTCGTTCCCAGGAATCACGTAGTCCACTACCGTGGGATCGCAGTTGGTATCGACAACTGCAACGACCGGGATGCCGAGCTTGCGCGCTTCTGAAACGGCGATGGCCTCGTTATTGGAATCGACAACAAAGATGGCATCCGGCAGACGGCGCATATTCTTGATGCCGGCGAGATTCGTGTTCAGGTGCTTGCGCTCGCGCTCCAGCCGGATGACTTCCTTCTTGGTCATCAACTCAAAGCGTCCATCCGTAGCCATCTCATCGAGGTCGGCGAGACGCTTCACGGACTTCTGGACCGTCACCCAATTGGTGAGCAGGCCACCCAGCCAGCGCGAATTGATGTAGGGCATGCCTGCCCGATTTGCCTCTTCAGCGATGGCATCCTGCGCCTGGCGCTTGGTGCCGACAAAGAGGATCAGCTTGCCGGTGGAGGTGAGATCCGTGACGAATTTGGACGCTTCCTTGAACATCTTCAGGGTCTTCTGAAGGTCGATGATGTAAATCCCGTTGCGCTCACCAAAGATGTATTCCTTCATCTTCGGGTTCCAGCGCTTGGTCTGGTGGCCGAAGTGGACGCCTGCTTCGAGCAGTTCCTTCATCGTGATTGATGCCATGTGGCTCCTTGATGCGGCATCCCTGCCCCTGTGCTTGTGATAGCGGGCCGGGATTGATCCCGTTCGATTGGGAGATTGGACTCCTTGGGTGAGGAAACGAGGCGGTGCGCGCAGAGGTCGCGCACCGCAGGAAGACTATCGCTTGGAGAACTGGAAGCGCTTGCGAGCACCCTTCTGCCCGTACTTCTTGCGCTCCTTGATGCGGGCGTCTCGGGTGACGAGACCGTCAGCTTTGAGGATCTTGCGCAGCTCCGGATTGAACTCCATCAGGGCACGCGCGATGCCAAGCTTGACCGCATCGGCCTGTGCGGAGACGCCGCCACCTTTGACGGTGGTGACTACGTCGAACTCCGATGTCATGTTTGCGGTGATGAGGGTACGCTTGGCCGAGGCACGCTGCTGCTCGGTGACGAAGTAAACGTCCAACCCTTTGCCGTTCACCTTGAACTCGCCGCTGCCGGGGCGGAGGAAGACACGCGCGATTGCCGACTTGCGGCGGCCTGTTCCGTAATACTGCACCAGATCTGCCATGCCTATCCTTCCATCTTTACGTGGGTCTCTTTGGGAGCGCGTGGTGTCTCGAGGACGTCGAGCGGCTGTGGCTGCTGCGCCTCATGCGGATGCTTGGTTCCGCGATAGACCTTCAACTTGGTCGCCATCTGCCGCCCCATTTTGGTCTTGGGTAGCATGCCCTTGATGGCCTGTTCAAGGATGGCCTCGGGCTTGCGGGCCAGGAGTTTGGTGAACTCCTCCTCGCGGAGGCCGCCAGGAAAGCCGGTATACCGGCGGTACATCTTCTGCTGGCTCTTTAGGCCGGTCAGGACGACCTTCTCGGCGTTGATCACGATGACGTGGTCGCCAGTATCAATGTAGGGCGTGTACTGGACGCTGTTCTTGCCGGACAGGACGCGTGCGGCACCACTGGCGAGACGTCCGAGCGTCTTGCCAGAAGCGTCTACCACAAACCATTTGCGGGCCGTGTCATTCGAGCTTGGTACAAAGGTTCCCATTGCTGCTCCCAACGATTCAAAATACAAACCTGACGCGATCACAGCACGAGGATCACAGGCACAGGGCCGGAGGATTCCAGGGTGAGTGGGTGCTTAGCCGGGCCATGAACCTCTGGAGCCTTGCCTGAACCGAAGACAGAAGCCCGAGATGTGTATTGCGGGTCCGCGGACCCTGCTGCCCTGCACTAGTCCACCACAGGATTCGAGCGAGATCCGTGAGCACACGGAAGCACACGCGAATCTGCGCGAGTTCATAGACTAACGAACTCCCCGCATGAGGTCAACCAAAGTTGTCGCTAAGGTGTGCGGCGATCCCGGCTCCATGGCGGTGAGGCGCGGCCAGCGATGCGCGATCCGAGCCACGAGCGGCCGCGCGTGGGAGGCGATTCCGCCGCCGCCGCGGATGCACGCCCTCTTTGGGGTTCAGCCGGTAGACGATCAGCAGGTTACGGTCCGGATCGTCCATGGCAGGAAAGGCGGCGATGCGCGTCAACCGGTAGAACCGGGCCAATGCCTCCATCTTGTCGTCCTCGACCATATTCCACGCGATGAACCAACCGGGATGGTAGGCCGCGATGCGATCCTCCAGGTCCATAGTGCCGAAGTCGTCGCAGATGGACGGCAGGCCGGTCATGAGGGAGAGATCGCTGCCGGAGATGGACAGAACAACATGGCTGTGATTCGGCTCGGACTCGACAACGCGTTCGACCTGCGCGGCGGCGTTGAGAAAGGTGTACTCAGGATGACGAACGTAGCGGATCGTCTCCCGCGCATCCAGCAGCACGATGGCGGCAAAAAGGAGCGGAAGGATGTAGCGAAACGGCAAGGGTCGCAGACCGGCAAGCGAAGCCGACGCACGGACGATCAGGAGCGTGACCGGAATGGCGAGGACCAGGTAATAGCGCGGCTGAAAGTTTGCGTGGTAGGCGAGAAAGCTGAGATAGCCAACGATCCAGAGCGCGAGCGCCGTAAAGACGGGGTCGCGCCACAGGCTCCGGTAGATAAGCGAGAGGACGAGGATGAGGAAGAACGCGGAATAGAGCAGCCAGCCGAGCCAGGTACCGTTCTTCAGCGTCTCCCAGATGGTGGTCGTCAGGCCGAGCATCTGGATGCCCGTGTACTGATTCGCGGTGAAGAGATACCGGAAGTCTTCCAGAAGGTGGGACCGGACGATCAGGACAAGGTAGCTGAACCAGAGCACACCCGTGATAGCCGCGGTGATCAGGCCGGCGCGAAGGAGAGCACGGCGCTGCCACCGGAGCGAACTGCCCAGCATCCACATCACCGAGGGCAGGAGGAAGATGGCCGTGGTCTTAGTGCCGATCATGAGCGTGATCAAAACCCCAAGGAGGACTGCCGTGGCCGCGCTTCTTCGGGAGCCTCCCTCCCCTGCGAGGCCGGCTGCCGTGAGCAACGCGAGAAGCGTGAGCAGGATCAGCAGAGGCTCCAGGATGGCCATGCGGCTGAAGGCGTAGACAAAGGGATTCGCGGTAAGCAGGAGCACGGCGGTCGCCGCCCAAAGATGCCTGCCCGAACTTGCGTCCACGCCGATGCCGGTGGGCCGGAGCAGGAGCCTGTAACCTGCTGCGAGGATGAGCGCGAAGACGCTGACCACCAGGACACGCGCCGCGACGATGCCGACGCCGGTGAAGCGGAAGACTGCCGCCTCCAGCAAGGGCCAGACAGGGAGCGCGGCAGCGGGATTGAAGTCGCCGGGCAGGTGCCAGGTGCCAAGGAGATAATGGCGGATGGCGGCGTCGCCGTACCATCCCTCGTCGGTGTATTTGGCCCAGTCCACCCAGGGAGAATGGTTGGGGAAATCGGCTTTCAGGTGAACGAAATGCAGAGCCAGAAGAAAGGCCGAGGCGAACAGGACGAGCAGGTAGAGTCCGCGCCACCGCATAGATTGGATGCCTGCCATTCTCCCGATGAGGATACAAGAGCAGAGTCTGCGCCGGAGCACTGGCCTCTTTCTTCAACCACTGCGCCACGGCCGGACCTGCCCACATGCCTTCCCCTGAAGGGATGCCACATCCTCTAAACCGGAACGACTACACCGGGCAGGAGAACGGTTCTAAGATGGGGCCAGTCTGGATGCCGGCACATGCCGATCCATGGAGAGAGCGAGTGCAGACCGGTCCATTCCCATTGTTGATGGCGCTTGCCGCAGGTGCTGTGCTGGCGGTACTGTGGGCTGGCTTTGTTGCATGGGTGCTCTATCTGGTGGCAACCCGGCCGGAACTGGGCCGGAAGCGGTATGAGGACGCGGGCCGCAATGGCTCAAAGGAGATGGAAGAGGCGTGCTGATGAAGAAAGTTGTTCTTACCGCGGTGCTGCTGGGCACCGTTGCCAATGTGCCGCTACGGCTCCAGGCGCAGATGGATGCAGAGGCGGAGCCGCAAAAGGTCGGCACCGGCGTGTTGTCCAATGACGACGTACAGAAGCTGCTGCCGGTGTCGGTGTACTTCAAAGGCCAGAGTGCGGCGCTGCAACTGCGGAACGCGGGTGCGGTGCGGGCGGCGGATGGATCGGCCTACTGGGCTTCGCTGGTGGACACCTCGGGGTATTCGAGCTCCGTGCGGGAGAAGTACCAGTTCTACCTGGTGACGGAGCACAGCCTCTCGTTCGGCGGGCAGACGCTGAAGCCAGGTGCCTACGGTGCAGGATTTCTCAATGACGGAAAGTGGGTGGTGATGGACCTGGGCGGGCATGATCTCTTGACGGGCACGTTCACGGAAGACAAAGCGCTGAAGCGCCCGCGTCCCCTGCAGATGGTGGCCGAGGGTGCGGGAGTCCGGCTCTACCTCGGCCGGCAGTTTGTTTCGCTAAGTCTTCTGCCGTGATTGACAGGAGGGCTTGTGTGTTCATGTGCGGGCGACGATGGATGCTCGGCGCTGGCCGTCCTCTCTGGTGCGGCCTGCTGCTCGCCCTTCCCGCGGGTCTGCTATCCGCAAACATGTCAGCGGCGCAGGCACCCGCTGCCTCTCCTGTGGCACAGGCCAGTGAGGCGTTTCGCTCCGGCACGGAGCGGGTGCGGCAGGGCGATCTCCCAGGGGCGGCGACGGCCTTTGCGCGTGCGGTCCGGCTGGCACCTGGCGTGGGTGCCGGGCACAGTGCGCTGGGTGCGGTGCTCCTGCAGCAGGGCAAGCCGCAGGCGGCACTTGAGCAGCTTGAGGATGCCTTGCGCATCAACGGTGCGGATGCGCCGGCGATGCTGAACGCGGGTCTGGCGCATGCGCAGCTGGCTGCGGACGCGTCTCGAAAGACTGGTCCGGGCGCACAGGCGGAAACGGTGCGGGCACTCGCGGATTTCGCGCGTTGGCAGGAACAGACTGGGTTGGCGCTGCCGCCGGATGCCGCAGTAGCCGCGGCCACGCTGCTCCTGAACTCAGCACAGCCTGAAAAGGCAGAGAAGACCCTGGCTGCATCCCTGGCGGCCGCACCGCAGGACATCACGCTGCTGGATGCATCCGGCGTGCTGGAGGCGCAGAGAAACCACTTTGCCGAGGCGCGTGTGCGATTCGAGACGGCACTGTCCTCACCGGAGATCGACATAGCCTCAAAGAGCTTCCTCTCACGCCTCCATCTGCATTTAGGAACATCGCTGCTTGCGACCGGAGATGCCACGGCTGCGGAAACAGAGTTGCAAAGGGCGACGGAGCTGGACCCGGCGCATACGCCGGCGCTGGTGCAGTTGGGCCGCGCGCGATTTACGCTGGGAAAGCAGGACGAGGGGCTCTCGACACTGCGCAGGGCGCGGGCGGCCGATTCGGCGAACTTCGATGCCAATTATGAGCTTGCTCTGGCGCTCGAGAGCGTGGGCGAGGTCACCGAGTCCATTCCTTACTTCGAAGCCGCGCGCAAGCTCGCGCCGGGGCACGTGGCCACACTGACGAACTACGGTCTGGCCCTGGTGCAAACAGGCAAGGCGAAGGAGGCTGTGCCGCTCTACCTCGAGGCCCTGAAGACCGGTGAGAGCGACGCGACGCTTCACCAGGACCTTGGCGTGGCCTTCTTACAGCAGAGCAACTTGAACGATGCCATCGCGCAGTTTCGTCGAGCGGCGGAGCTTGATCCGAGAAGTGGGCAGATCGCCTACGATCTGGGGCTCGCGCTGAAGCTTAGGGATGATCTGCCTGCGGCAACGTCTGCCTTTGAGCGGGCAATCGCGCTGGACCCGTCACTGGCAGACGCGCCCTATACATTGGGCGTGCTTTACATGCAGCAGGGCCGCTTCGACGATGCCGCGAAAAGCCTGCATACGGCGCTCCAGCTCCGTCCGGAGAACGCCGACGCGTGGTCGATGCTGGGCAGCGTGCTGAAGCAGAACGGCCAGCCGGCTGAAGCAGCCGACGCGCTGCAAAAGGCGATTGCACTGGACGCAGGACAGCCCGGCAACCACGTGAACCTGGCCTCTGTGCTTGTCGAACTTGGCAGGAAAGAGGAGGCAGTGGCGGAGCGCCGCATTGCCGGAGAGCTGAGCCGGACCGCGGGTACCAAACAGCGGGTGGGCTTTGCACTGGATTCGGCGAACCTCTTGCGGCAGCGCGGTCAGTTTGCCGAGGCGATCACGCAGTACCGGTCCGCACTTGCTGCAGATCCGAAGAACGTGGCCGCGCACACGGCCTTGGCTGACACGCTGGAACAGACCGGTGCAAAGGCCGAGGCACAGCAGGAGCGAGCCCGGGCGAAGAGCCTGGCAGAGGCTGAGCAAAAGCCGCGGTAAGTACGATTGCCCCGCGATGCGAAGCTGGTCTCTTCGCTTATGGCTGCGCCTGACTTTGCTGGCGGGTGTCGACGATCGTATAGCCCGCCGGAACAGCGAAGAGTGCTGGATCCGGCTCCGCCGTGGAGAGCTCCACTACCGTGAAACGTTGTTTGCCGGCACTTGGCGTTTCGAGATAAGACAGGAGATTGATGCCAAGTTGCGGTGAGTGCCAGAACTCTCGCGTCATCACAAGTGGTTGATCATTGCCAAGAGTTCCCACGTTATACGTGGTGGTCTCCAGATAGCCTGTTGCCGTGATACCAGCGACTGGCTTTGCACCCAGCTCCTCAGAGGCCCTGGAACCACGGCCGTTGGGCAGAGGTCCCGATCTCCCGGTGTCCGGCTGAAACTTTGTCGTTGTCGACCACGGATAGTGCACCAGCGTGCAGCGCTTTGTGAAGACCTCGCTGTTGTATAACGAGTGTTCGTCCGGCAGTGTGATCTGAATCAGATTCATCTTGGATTCCACACCGGAGTTCTTGGGCACGAGGATCCAGCGTTCGCCATAGATGCGCCCCGCGCTGTCACGTGCGATGTGGCGGCGATTCACAAAAGTCTGGCTGCCGCCATTGGGCAGGGCCCGGCTCCACTCGGTCTCCAGCGTCAGGCTGAACGGTGCCTGCGGCTTGGGAGGGATGAAGATACTTTGCAGGACCTCATTCGTGCCACCGTCGTGGATGGTGATGGGTGCCTGCGACCGATCCGCAAAAGTCACTTGGCCTTGCACGCATGAAACCGCTGCAGAGGAGAGCATAGCCAAAAGAATGCGGCGGCAAAGGCGTGGCAAAGACACCTCCAATACAGGCAGCGACAGTCTACTCCCGTGGCCGTGTGGGCGGCACATCAATTGCGACTCGTCTTTCCGCTTCTCTATACTTGCGCGTGTCCGCAGCGCCCGGCGGTAAGTTGGAGTGACGATGTAT
>CAXTSF010000009.1:0-21077 GCA_964246865.1 uncultured Terriglobus sp. | reverse complement strand
GCCGTTACACGATGTGCTTTCACTCGCGCTGCCGACGCAGCCGCAGGCTGCTGCGCCGCAGGGGAGTGCACCGGCACCGGCCAGCAGCGCGCGCATGACCTTTGACAGACAGCCACAGAAACCGAAGCTGATGCCGTCCGCAATCACGGGAACGCCGCTCGGATACAGCTTTCTCGATGTGGCCAAAGCGAGCGGGCTGAACACGAAGACCATCTACGGCGGCGAGCACAAGAATCGCTACCTGCTGGAGACGACTGGCTGCGGCGTGGCGTTCTACGACTTCGATCATGACGACTGGATCGACATCTTCCTGGTGAACGGCACACGGCTCGAAGGCTTTTCCAAAGGCCACGAGCCAATCTCGCGGCTCTTCAAAAATAATCGCGACGGCACCTTTACCGACATTACGGCCAAAACTGGCATGACCCGCTCCGGATGGGGCCAGGGCTGCTGTGTGGGCGACTACGACAACGACGGACTGGATGATCTGTTTGTCAGCTACTACGGCCAGAATGTTCTTTACAAGAATCATGGCGATGGCACCTTCACAGACGTGACGGCAAGAGCAGGCCTGCTGCAGAAGCGGACGCGCTGGAACTCAGGCTGCGCTTTTGTGGATTACGACCGGGATGGGCACCTGGACCTCTTCGTCGCCAATTACATCGACTTCGACCTGAAGACGGCGCCGGTGCCGGAGGCGGCTGGATGCGCCTACAAGGGCATTCAGGTGGCGTGCGGGCCGCCCGGCCTGGAGGGCGGCAAGAACATTCTCTATCGCAACAATGGCAACGGCACATTCACCGATGTGTCTGAGGCGGCCGGCATGACGAACACGATCGGGACCTATGCGCTGAGCGTCACGGTGGCCGATCTGGACAATGATGGCTGGCCGGACATCTACGTGGCGAACGATTCGACGGCGGCGACCTTCTACCGCAACCAGAAGGACGGTACCTTCAAGGACGAGGCAATCGAGAGCGGCATCGCCTACTCGCCCGACGGTAAGCCACAGGCGGGCATGGGCGTGAGCGTGGGCGACTTCAACCGGGATGGTCTGCTGGACATTGTGAAGACCAACTTCGCCGGCGACACGGATTCCCTATACCAGAACCTTGGTGACGGCAGCTTCGAGGATCACACCTATCTGAGCGGACTTGGAGTGAATACGCGCTACCTGGGATGGGGCGTGGGCTTTTTCGATCCGGACAACGACGGCTGGCCGGACATCTTCGTCTCGAATGGACATGTGTATCCCGAGGTGGATGGATCGCACATCGACGCGCCCTACGCCGAGCACAAGTATCTCTATCGCAACCTGCGCAACGGGCAGTTTGAGGAGGTAACGGACAGGGCCGGTCCGGGGGTAACGGACGCCGTACCCGCGCGCGGCTGCGCTTTTGGCGATTTCGACAACGATGGCGACATGGACGTGGTGGTGAACTGCGTGAATGCCCTGCCGCAGCTGCTGCGCTGCGACCGCGTGAACGCGAACACGTTCATCAAGATCAAGGCGATTGGCACAAAGAGCAACCGGAGCGGGATCGGGGCCAGGCTGATCGTGACGGCGATGACGGATCCTGCGGCCAAGCAGCCGTTGCGCCAGATCGATGAGGTACGCAGCGGTGGGAGCTACTACTCGCAGAACGACCTGCGTGTGCACTTTGGGTTGGGCTCAGCAACCAAGGCGCGCGTGGAGATTCAGTGGCCGTCCGGTGCCAAGGATGTACTGGAGGACTTGCCGGCGAACAAGCTGTATTGGATCGAAGAGGGCGGCAAGATTCTGAAAGCCATGGCTATGGGACCGCCGGCAAAGCAAGCTGGATAGACATTTCTACTTAGGCGATTCGAGCCTGGGTGCGGGCTGCGTAGAGGCGTTCTGTCCAAGCAGAGATTCGCGCTGCGCGTCCTCGGCGCGGCCCATGCTCCGGTAAGCCTGGCTGAGCAGGTAGTGCGTCATGGAGTTTGCCGGGTCCATCTTCTCCGCACGCTCCAGATAGCCGGAGGCCGTGGCTGGATCGCCTCGCTTCAGCAGCACCTTGCCAAGCAGGATGTAGGGGCCGGTGGAGTTCGGCTCAAGAAGCACGGCGCGCTGCAGCACCTGCTGCGCGGCAGGGTAGTCGCCCTTTCGGGTGTAGGCGTCGCCAAGCCGGTCATAGACAGCACCATTCAGCGGGTTGCGATGCTGCTCCGCCTCGAACTCCGCGATCGCCTCTGCCGTGTGCTCGCCGACGAGGGCCACTTCGCCGAGGAGCATATGGGCGAGTGGCAGCTGCGCGTCGAGCGCGAGAGCCTTGCGGGCCTCCTCCTGCGCCAAGGGAATCAGTTCGTGCCGCAGGAGCATGCGCGCGGCCAACAGGTGCGCGGGCGCGCTCTCCGGCGGAAAGCCGTACTGCTCGGCGAAGGCACGGCGGGCGTCGTCGTAGCGATGCGTGTCGAGATAGCAGAGCGCGAGGACGTAGGCGGGGTCCACCTTGGTCTGCTCGCTCCAGGTGTGCGCCTTTGCGAGGAACGGAATGGCCTCGGCAGGGCGGCCGAGCCGAAAGAGTGTGAGACCGCGAAGCTGTGTGGCGGCCAGGTCAGCCGGGTTGTCGGCGAGCGCGGCAGCAAGTGCCTTCTCGGCCTCAGCAAACCTCCCGAGTGCGTACAGTGCAGCCCCGCGGGTTCGCTCAGTCGCGGCACTTGAGGGCATGGATTGGAGCTGGCTGAGAGCCGCAGCGGCCTGGCCGCGGTCGATCTTCCGTTGCAGATCGGCAAGCGCCGGAGCTTCCTTGGGAGCGCCGGCGGCCTGTGCGGAGAGGTGCGCTCCATTCGCCAGCACCGCCACCAGCGATACGCAACGCAGAAGCTGAAGCAGGGCCATAGAAGAAGAGTATCGCTGCCGGACACGAAAGAGCTCGGGAGAGCCGAAGCTCTCCCGAGGTTGGTGGTGACACTTGTGTTTTAGAACTTCACGCGGATCGCAAACTGCAGATACCGAGGCGTGTCACCGATGGCGAGACCATTGATCTGACCAGCGTTGCTGGCATCGAGGCTGGCATTCGGGTTAGCGAAGTTCTGGTGATTGAGGATGTTGAAGAAGTCCGTGCGGAAGACGATGCTGGCACGCTCATAGACCGAAGTAGTCTTCTCTGCTGCCAGATCGACGTTATAGACACCTGGCCCGAAGAAGGAGTTCCTCTGGATGTTACCGAACTTGAGGTACCCAGGATCGGTAAAGCGCCCGGTGGAATTGGCTGTGATGGGTGCCTGCTGACGGAAGAAGGTTTGGTAACGAGCTGAGTTTGTGAGAACGAAGGTACCCAGACCCGTGTTGAAACCGCTTCCGCTGTAGTTTGGCGTGCATGGTCCGGTGTCCCGATCCGCACCGCAACCGGTAAAGCTGGGCCAGAACGGAAGACCACTCGCTACGTTGACGGTTGGGCTGAGCTGCCATCCACCCACCAGGCGATCTACGAGACCACTCGAATCATTCAGGAACTGCTTGTTGTGCCCGAAAGGCAGTTCCAGATTGCCGAAGACGGTCAACTGGTTGTGCCGGAGGAAGTCCGCGTTTCCAAACTCCACCTGCTTGTTGATGTTGAAGTAATCATTGTTATAGTTCGTTGCTACCTGATAAGCGTAGTTGACCTTGAACTGATATCCATCGGCGAAGCGCTTGTCCAACGTGACCTGCAGCGCGTTGAAGTGAGTATCTGCCTGATTGCCGAAGTAGTTGATGTCTTGCGTGATGTTGTGGCCGTCGGCAAACTGGTACCGGTTATAGAGCGGGCGGCGCTTAGCATCACCGGCGTCGCTTCTGGGCGCGGCAGGGTTCTGCAGGACGCCATTGACGAGTGGATTGAAGGCCAAGCCGTTGGCGACCAAGGCAACCTGATTTGGGTTGGTTGCTGGCGTGTCGCCGGCAAAGGTGTGCGTACCTTTGTTGGCGACGTACGCGACTGTGACCGTGTACTGATGACCCAGATCACGCTCCACAGCAGCATTCCATGCGTCCAGTGTCGGGAACCGTTCCGTGGTCGGGCGCCCGTTGGCACTGATCTGATCCGGTAGCTGAATGTTTCCATTCACAGGAGCAGCCCCGAAGTTGGGCGCTGGCGGTGCCTGACCCAACGTAAAGACACTGTTGGTGCCGCTGGCAGTCAGGTTCTGACGCGCCAGTACGGGCAGGTTTTGCGTGACGGCGTGTCCAAAGATGGAACCGAATACGCCGATATCAAAGCTGCGGCCATACCCTGCACGGATGACGGTCTTGTCGTTGTACTGATAAGCCACACCGAGCCGCGGAGCAAAAGCCTTATTGGCATTGCCCACGCCCATGTTGCCGCCGTACGGTCCCTGCCCTGCAACCTGCAGGTTACCCGTGGCGAGATTGAACAACGCTCCCTGATTGCTGGCCACCCGCTCCGGGAAGTAGTTCTCCCAGCGAACGCCATAGTTGAGCGTGAGTTTGGGGTTGTACCGCCAGGTGTCCTGCACGTACAGGAACAGGCGGTTTTGGGTTTCGCTGGCCGTGCTGCTGTTGCTGGCGTAGCGCTGGAAGGCACCGACCTGCCCAAGAACGAAGCTGGCATAGCTGAGACCGCCAAGGCTTCCCTGCGCGGTGGTTTTTGCCTGGAACTGCAGGACGCCTGCGCGGTTCTGGTCGCTTGGAACGCGCAGGTTGAAGGCATGCCGAGCATCCCAGCCGAACTTGATCGCATGGTTGCCCAGCTCATGTGTCCAGTTATTCACCACTTGAAACTGACGCTCATTTTCACCAAGCGGGCAGTTGCAACGGGTTGAGCTAAGGCCTGAGCCAAAGTTCCCGCCCGGATTGCTCAGGCCGTTGTTCGGTAGATCAGGGAATTGGAATTCTGGTGCGCCACCCGTGTTCGCAAAGGTGGTGACATTGAGCCCGGGGAGGCCGGCATTGGTGGCGAAGGGTTCAGCGCCGTCGTACTTCTGCGTCACGATGTTGTAACGGAAGAAGCCAAAGCGAGCATCCGTAAGCCACTTAGGCGTAACAACGATGTCGGCGCCGACGGCCAGGCTCTGGTTGCGTCCGGTAGATGTACCGCCGAAACCACCGATACCGAATCCGGGACCGCCCAGCGCTCCGAATGCCGTGGCACCGGACAGGGTGTCTTTGTAGTAGGTGTACCGGCCAAAAGCGTGGATTTTTCCGGTGACCTGCTGGTCAAGCCGCACGGTGTATTGGTTGAAGTTGAAGAGGCCTGTTCCCGAGGCGGGATAGTTCTGGGTCGTACCTCCGAGGATCGGAGCAGGTAAACGCTCCAGCAACGCGATTGCCTGCGGATTCAGCCGAGCGGTAGGAATGACGTTGTTTGGAAACGGCTGGCCCGTAAGTGGGTCGAAGATACCCCGTGTGAATCCCTGAATGGTCTGTCCATTCGGACCGAGGTGATCGACGTACTCGGAAAAGTCGCAGCCAACCGGTCCTGCGCAGGACGAACGCAGCAGCGCAGTGGGAACTGTGTTCTGGCCTGTCGACGTACCAACCTTCTGACGAACACCTTCGTAGTCGAAGAAGAAGAAGGCTTTGTCCCGGAGAATCGGGCCACCGATGAGGCCACCGAACTGATTCCGCAGTCCGACAGGAACAATACGCTTTGTAACAGGGTCAGGTGATTGGAACGGATCCTTTGCCTGGAAAGCGTCTGAGCGCCGGAAGTCGTAGACCTGACCATGGAAGGCATTGGTGCCGGACTTCGTCTGCGTGGTGATGACGGCGGCGACGGCCTTGCCGAACTGCGCGTCGTAGTTCTGCGAGGTGATCTTCGCTTCTTCAATCGACTCGAGCGTTGGATTGATGACGATGATGCCGAGGATTGGATCCTGATTGTCGGTGCCGTCCAGTTCATATCCGACGCCCGCAAAGCTCTGGCCGTTGATGATGATCTGCTGCGATCCCTGAGGATTTTCACTGGCGGCGTGCGAGAAGCCAAGCGCCTGCGCGCCCGGCAGCAGCAGCTGAAGGCCGGTAAAGTTTCTGCCCTGCAGCGGCAGATCCTCTGTGTTCTTTGCGTCGAAGACGGTGGCCACATCCGCACGGTCGGTCTTCAGCAGAGGAAGCGCGTCGGCCTGCACGGAGACGGTCTGACCGGAGTCGCCGACAGCGAGGGTCGCGTCCACCTTGGGCGACGTGTCGGCGGAGATCTGAATGCCCTTCGTCTCCGAGGAGCTAAATCCCTGCGCGGAGATCTTGATCGTGTAGGAGTCCGGGATCAGGTGCTCCACCGTGTAATTGCCGGTGCTGTTTGCCTGAACCGAAACGGACGTTCCTTTTGTGTCGTCGGTGACGACGATGGTGGCGTTCGGGATGACCGCGCCGCTGGCGTCTGTAACCGTACCGTAGAGCGAGCCGTACACAGCCTGCCCGTAAGCAGTCATGCCTCCAGCCAGCAGGCCAGCCGTCAGGAGCGCCGACCTCGCTTTTACTATGTTTCGCATTTCAACTACCTCCAAAGATGCTGCCTCTCTCGCTCGTGCGTTCCGGTGCAGAAGAAATCGGCCGGCGACGCGGAAAGTGGGTTGGCGAGAACGAGTGTGACTGTAGGAGTAACTGAATGCGTCTGTCAATCAAAAGTTGGAGAAGAACTGCAGCACGTAGCTGCAAAGAAACACGATCAGAGACTGAAATCGATTCCAGTCTGGAAATGCTGTTCCGCCTTGACATGGGCGCAGTTGATCTGCGAAGTGTTGTGCTGCTGTCGCGGGCTTTCCGCGCGCAGGAAGGATTCACCTCATGAGGACACAGCCTCTTCTCGCTCTTGCGCTCGCGGCATTCGCCCCTTCCTCCATTTCACGCGCACAACTGCTTCAGCTATCCGCGCACAGCTCCCCAACACTGCAGGCTGCAGCCGCGCCTGGGAGGACAGCCAGGGACGCTGCATGGTGGAAGCATGCGGTGATCTATGAGATCTATCCGCGCAGCTTCCAGGACTCAAACGGCGACGGTGTCGGAGACTTGAACGGCATCACGTCGCGCCTGGACTACCTGAAAGATCTCGGCGTCGATGCCGTCTGGATCTCACCGATGTTTCCATCGCCACAGGTGGACTTTGGCTACGACGTCTCCGACTACCGGACAGTAGATCCGCAGTACGGCTCGCTGGCGGATATGGATCGCCTGATTGCCGAAGCGCAGAAGCGCAATATCCGGGTGTGCCTGGACTGGGTGGTGAACCACACCAGCGACAAGCACCAGTGGGTTATCGACTCCGCCAGCAGCCGCACCAACCCGAAGCATGACTGGTACATGTGGAACGACGGCGTGGATGCGCATGGCCCCGGCGTAACGGCCTATCAGAAGAAGTTTGAACACGAGGGCAAGGTTCCGCCCAATAACTGGGTTTCCTTCTTCGGCGGCAGCGCATGGGAGTGGGTCCCCGCTGTCCACCAGTTCTATTACCACCTCTTCTACAAGCAGCAACCCGACCTGAACTGGCGCAATCCTGCTGTGGAGAAAGCCATGTTTGATGGCATGGAGTTCTGGATGAAGCGCGGCGTTGCGGGCTTCCGCCTCGATGCAGTGCCCACCCTGTTTGAGGACCCGCAGCTGAGGAACGATCCGGAGAAAGGCGGCGTGAACGCGCAAGGGGATCCGAACGTTTCCAACCTGTACACCGTGGGCCTGCCGGAGGTGCACGACACCGTCAAGCGTATGCGCAAGGTCGTCGACAAGTACCCCGGTGCGGTGCTGATCGGGGAGACGTATCTGCCATCGATTGCGGAGCTCGACACATGGTACGGTGGCGCGGCGAAGGATGAGCTGCAGTTGCCCATGGATATGCAGATCGGCTTCCATGGCGATCACGACAAGCTGGACGCCTCGAGCTTCCGCACCCATCTCCGCGAGGTGGAGACCGGGATACACGGATCGCAGCCGCTCGTCGTGTTCGACAATCACGATAATGTCCGCAGCATCGATCGCTATGCGGACGGTGTCCATAATGTCGAGATAGCAAAGCTGCTGGCCGCGATGCTCTTCACCACGAAGTCCACCGCGATGATGTACTACGGCGAGGAACTCGGCATGCCGACCACGACGCCCACACGGGTGGAGGATGTGCGCGACCCGATCGGCATCACCGGATGGCCCAAGGAGAAGGGCCGCGACGGCGAGCGGACACCGATGCAATGGAACGGGAGCAGCCCGCAGGCCGGGTTCAGCACGAATCCGCGCACGTGGCTTCCGGTGCCGCCAAACTACAAGACCATCAATGTCGAAACGGAGAGTGCCGACCCGTCATCGCTGTTGAACTGGCACAAGAAGCTGACGGCGTTGCGCAGACAAGAGCCAGCCTTGCGGGACGGCGAGATGGTGTTTGTGGATACGGCAAACCCGAGTGTCCTGTCCTATGTGCGCAAGGGCCCGGCTGGCAGTTCGAGCGTACTCGTCTCGCTGAACATGAGCAGCAAGCCGCAGACACTCGCGCTTGATCTTTCTTCGGCGGGCATCTCCAGCTCTCACGTGAAAACACTCGGGAGCAGTGACGCTTCTCTGACGAATGCTGGTTCAATCAACGGGTTAGTGCTGCCGCCGTATGCCTCATGGGTAGGCGAGGTTCAGTAGACTCCCGCTCTGCTGGCAGCGCGTGCTTTATGGGGGCGCGCTACCAGGTTCACTGCCGGAGCTAGTGGATGCGCCGCGTGATCTTTGGAGAAGCCGCCGCAGTGTCTGAAGCCGCAGTGTCTGAAAGCATGGGAGAAGCGCCGGGAAGGAACTGCAGGTACACACCGTTTGTCCAACCGAATCCGGTGGCGTTGCTCTTGTAACCGATGAGAACGCGCGCCGTTGTGGTGCCCTGCACGACGTCATACTTCTCCCGGATGTTGCCCTCACGCTGATAGTTCGTTTCGACAACCGAGCGGAACTTGGCCGCGAGCCTGTCCGCGTCGGCCGGGAAGCCCGAGGAGCGCAGGCCCAGCACCGCGAAGTACTGCTCCGGTGCCCAGCCATAGGGCAGATCCCACTGCATCCCGCTCTCCTGATCGCTCATCGCCAGACCGTGCTCGCGTTCCAGCCGGGGCAGCAGCTTGTGTATGGCAGCCGCCTTCTCCGGCGTTGCGAGGCCTGCCCATAGAGGGTAGAACGCTGTGGAGTACAGGTAGCTCGACCGCTTCCCCGCGACGAAGTCGTAGTCGAAGTAACCGCCTTTCTGCTCATCCCACAGGTAGTGGTCCATGGCCGCGCGACGTTTTTCAGCGCGGCCAGTCCACCGCTTCACGTCCTCGGGCCGCTTGAGTTCGCGTGCCATGTGCGCCATATCCACTTCGTACCGATACAGCAGCGAATTGAGGCAAACGGGTGCGATGTGGTGTGTGGAACCGCTGAAGGCACCGAAGCGGAAGCTGGTGTCAAAGCCAGACTCACGCATGGCGCGATCGCCCCGGTAGAAGTCTCGCGACAGACGGGTTCCGTTCACCTCAGCGGCCTGGCACACGTGGGTAAGCCGCTGATCGCAACTCGCGGCGTCTCCGGCGGAAGCGGGTACCAGGTAGTCCGCGGCCGCCTCCTTGTGCGCCTGCAGGTAGCGGATCGCGTCGGGATAGTAACTGGAATCATCGGCCATCTCGAGCACGGGCCCCTCGCCCACATCAAAGTAGCGCGCGAGGCCTGTACCGCCGGCCTGATGTGCCGGGCTGGCCCACAGTGCATAGTCTTTCTCCGCGATCGCATATGCCTGCCGCAACCAGGCGTTTGCTACCGCAGGATTCGCATGCGATCGCAGATCCTCGGCGTGAATGTCGCGGATCATCTCCGCCAGCAGAGGGGGCTGCGAACGGGTCAGGAAGTAGGTGCGATTGGCGTTGAGCAGGGCACCATAGTGTTGAATCTCGAAAAGGAAGTTCTCCGCCATGCCGCGGGCCAGTTCCGTGCGGCCATCGGAAAGCAGCCCCAGCACGATGAAGTAGCTGTCCCAGCCGTACATCTCATTGAAGCGGCCGCCTGGCACAACGTAGCGCTTGGGCAGGTAGAGGAGCCCCGGACGCTTCAGCTGCTCGGGCCGCAGGTCGCCGAGTGCGGTGATGCGCTTCGGCAGATGTTCGATTTCGACCCCACATGCCTCATGCAGCCGCGCGACCTCCGGCGGCACCACCATGCCCGCGGGCAGATAGAGCAGCGGTGCCGTAGTCACCTTGGGATCGCGCAGCGACGCGCACTCACTCATGGAGCGAGAGAGCGTGTCCCATGAGCCATGAATGTACTGCAGAATAGGTGGATTCGCGGGGGCGGAATCCGGTGTCTGCTGTGCCAGGCAGCAGGCACCTCCAGCTTGAAGCAGGAGAGTCGCAAGGGTGAGAACAAGTCGTCGCATGTGGCTCCTAATTTCGCGGGCTGGCTGCGGCCAGCTTCACTTCCGTACGCACATAGCCGGTTCCCTCTGGCATGTGGACCTTCCATGGTTTGATGTCCATCAAACCGTTACGCCGGACATCCAGGAGAACCTCTGAGCCTGCCTGCGCCTCCATGGTAAGCAGAGTCTGCCCTGCGGTATACCGCTCATCGACAACATGCGGCAACGTCGTTCCGTCTCCCGGCAGCGGCGTGCGCGGGTCATGCAAACCAGCCTCGACCGCGGGAAGCGGAACGTTGACGCTGTGCTCCGCTTTGGGAGCCGCCGTGCAAGGGCTGTCAGCGATCTCCGGATCCAGGCAAAGGACGGTGGGCACCGCGGATGTGGCAGTGACAACCATGCGGCTTCCCTGCCGGCGGAAACGAAGGTGGTACATCGTCGTACCCACGCGGACGTTCTCCAACTCAGCCTCATTCCACTGGACTGGCAGATGCGGCTGCACGGCTATCGTGCGATGCGAGGCGTCCACGTCCACACCAAAGAGGCCACGGATGGCAGGTGCGATCGTCATGGCAGACGACCATAGCTGATGTGTACTGCTGCGGCCAAGCGCCTGGTAGAAAGCACCGGAGAGAACCTCCGTGATCGCTCCCGGATCTTCCGCACGCGTGAGCTCCACATTCTGGCGCAGCGCAGCATAGCCCGCCATCGGCCTTCCATTGCGGTAGGCCGCCATGGAGCTCCATCCCGTAAAGAGTGGCCACACGGAACCCTGGTGATAGCTGATGGGATCAAAGACTGGGTCATCCGTCGGGACCGAGCGTGTGCCCCAGTCCGTGTCCATCGCGGCCGAAGACCACAGAGAGAGCATCGCCTCAGGATGCGCGAGACCCTGCTCGCGGCTCCACAGGGCGACCGAGGGATAGATCGTCTTTGTCGTCTCGAAGCTCTTGTCGGCCCGCTGATTGAAGGCGTAAAGACCATCAGGCTGCCGGTAGCGCTCCACCACGCCGGCAATCTTGCGCGCTCGCTCCCCGGCTGAGGAGGCAAGGGCGGAATCGCCCATCAGCGCGGCGAGGCGGCCCATGGCAGCCGAGGCCGCACGATCCAGCGCAGCCAGGTAGAGCTCCTGATGCGGGTGTGGATCACCCCACTGCTCCACCCAGCCGGTTCCCTGCGCATTGTCGTAAACGCCATCGCCGTCCGAGTCCGTTGTGCTCTCGAAACGGTAGGCAAGCTTCAGCTGATCCCAGTGCGTGCGCAGGAACTCCGTCTCGCCCGTGGTGCGCACGTAGTCCTCCATGGCCAGGAGAAACAACGGCGTCGAGTCCGCGGCAGCGTATTCATATCCGAAGTTGGACCAGGCCGTAGCACCGGTCAGGAAGTCCGCGGAGAGTGAATACTCGTGCATCATCTTGCCGTCAGCGCGCTGCCGGCGCCTCAGGAACTCAAGCGCGCGTTTCGCGAGCGTACGGTCGCCGTAGCTGTCGATCGCGTACAGGCTCCACAGCGTGTCCCGGCCGAAGTACCATCCGAAGCCGGGGCGGGCAGAGTCGAACGACGGAAACCAGCCGGCGACCAGTCCCGTTTCCGACTTAGCCTGGGCCCCCGTGCCGGAACGCGTTTCTACCTGCGCCTCTTCAATGGCGATCTCTGCCCACCGCATCGCTTCGTCGAAGCGTGCATCCGGGGTGTGTACCGCCAGCCGTGTTTTCAGGAAGTCCGCGTAGTACGTATTGATGGCTTGCGAGATGGCCGGCAGGGCTGCCGCTTGATTTACCAGGCGCTTCGCCATGGCGCTATTTGCCTCGGCGCTGTTCGTTTCGCCCGGCTGCGCCACCGTGCTCACGAGCGGAAAGATGCGGTCACGATCGCCTGCCGGATCGTAGCGCACACGGAACTGCAGCGGCAATGTCTGCGGGTGCTCCTGATAGGGCGGCAGATATCCGGGCGTGCTGCCTGGCATGGCAACCATGCCGAAGACGGAGGGATTGTCCGTCGCAAGACTGTAGGCGCCTCCCGTCCCCATCGGGATCCAACTCGCTCCCGGAACGCCATACTGCGGTGCAGGCCATTCCTGAGACATCGCGGGCCGGAGTGAGATGGTCACCGTAGCCGGTTTGACTGAATCGATTTCGAAGTACATCAATGCACCGGCGTCCCGGCCTGCGCCCGGCTGCGCGCCCTCCGGGGTCGCCGGCGGTACCAGCATGTGTTGCCGCACGCGGATAGCGGCGTGCGCGTAGGTGAGAATGCTGTGACCGGGATGTACCTCCAGCTCCGCTGCGTTGCTGTTCAGGTCAATCACCACGGGATAGCCGTCCAGCTCTGCCGTCAGGTGGAGACCGCTGAAAACCTTGACCGGCAGCTGCCAGAGCTCCACCTCGCCGTTCTGCATGCCGAGGATGGCACCTCGAGCGCCGGTGACGGTGAAGGGCTTCGAGGGTTTTGCGGGCTGCTGGATGGTGAGCGAAGGTGAGATCGCAATCGAAGGCTGCGTACTGAGTGCCGCCGGACCTGCCTGCCCCGCAAGCTTCGCGGTTGGAAGGCAGAGGAGGACGGAGGCCAGCAAACATGGCCACGGAAGCAAGCGAGACGCGCGATGAGGAGATGAGTGCTTTTGCGGCATGTTCGACGCCCTTCAACGTAACGCCTTGCGCCAAAGCTGTCCAGCCCACCCTGAAAGGGGCTGAAGCTTCGCTACAAAGGTAGGACCCTCGTGCAGCGCAGGCGGTTATTCATACGCGAGCGCGTCGATCGGATCTTTGCTGGCTGCCTTCCATGCAGGGTAAAGAGCACCAAGGAAAGCACCCAGCAATGCAAGAAGCACACCGCGGACAACCCATGGTCCGTTGATAACGAAGTCCAGGGTGGGAAAGCGGTTTTGCAGAACGAAACCCAGGACATAGCTGGCCACGACGCCGATGGCGATGCCGCAGGCTGCAAGCAGCAGCGACTCCCGCAGGACGACCCCGACAACATAGCCGCGAGAGGCACCCAAGGCCTTCAGAATGCCAATCTCCCGTGTGCGCTCCATGACAGCGGTGTACATGGATTGAAAGATGACAAGAAAACCGACAACCACGGCAATGCCCGTCACGACATAGAGCGCAGTCGAAAAGGCGGGAAGGCGATCCGGTGTGATAACTGACAGGTACTCATCCAGGGTCTGCACGTTGTATCCCTGCATGCCGTCCGTTTTCAGGATGGCATCCCGGACCGCGTTCTGAAATTTGGGTGGGTTTTGCGTCCGCAGATAGAAGGCGCTGGCCTTGCCCTCCGTGCTGGTGAGCGACCCCATGGTTGCGATGGGGATGAATTTGCGGCCGCCTTTTCCATGCTCGACGATGCCGCAGATACGAAACGGATGGTTCAGGATCTGCAGTGTGTCTCCAACCTGATGTCCCTTGCCGATGTAGTCATCCACGATGATCTCCATCGGTCCCGAGAAGGGTCCTCCCTCCAGAAACCGGAACGGCATAAGCGCGTTGAAGCTCTCGTAATCGATGCCGTAGATGCTGTCCAGCGCATTTGTCAGCTGTATGTTGACGGGGGAGGCGACCTCGACATGCGGTATCTTCGCCAGCACACCGCCGACCTTGACGGACGCTCCCGCCGAACTCATGCCCACAAAGTTGTTTGTGCTGCTCGGCCGCACAAACATATCCACCCCGATGCCGTTCGTCCGTGTCTTGAAGCCGTTCAGCTTACCCATCATGATCCCCGCGATGGACAGGATCATGATGACCTCAATCGCCACGGCAAGCATGGAGATAAACGATCGGAGAGGCCGGTGCACCAGGTTGCCGACGACGAGTTTGTTCATACATCAAGATTGTACGTTGCGGACTCGACAGAGCGCCCGTTTGCTTAGACCCCGAGAGAGTTCCCTGCCGTGACCGGACGATCCGATGCTGACTCTGTCACAAGGCAGCCCGCGATGGAGAGAGACGTCGGGGACCGACGAATAACGTTCCGAGCAGAGGAGCGACGTACACGCTGACGAGGGCAATGGCAATCAGGATAAAGGCACCTTCCGTCATCAAGTAGACAGGTGATCCCAGTGCGCCTTCCGATGCCAGATGAGCGTAGGACAAGGCGTAAAACAGTGGCCAGGGAGAGTCTCCGAGCTGGCCCGCAACAGAGTCGGCAACGGTAAACAAGGCGCAAAGAATGATCGGCATCACGAGCCAGATTCCGAGCCACTTGCCGGTGTGGTAAGCCTCGCCAAAGGGAGAAAACGCGATGCTTGTGACGAAGTCATCCTGCTGTATGATCCGGATCTCTTTTCCGTAAGTGTTGCCGAAATAGAGAAAAGGTTTGTTCTTATACAGAAACGTTGGAATCGCATTCGGAAAGTAGAGCCAGATGTTATACAGACCGGCGACCTGCCCCTGATTGGTCACGTAGATAAGTGGGTCATCGACGGAGACCATGTTTAAACGGTCCAGAAAGCCTTGAGAGTGATTGAACCAGTGGAAACCGGCGGTCAGAGCGTCTTCGCCTTCCTGCGCGACTTTCTTTCGCGTCTCCAGGGGATGGGAGAGCAGTTCCTCGGCTTTTTCAATTGGAACGTCGCCATATCCGTTCGCACGAAAGGCCCTGCCGTACTGGGAATACGGCACGAGTATGTAAGTCATGAGATAGAGGGAGCTGGAGACGAAGAGAAGTCGCTTGAAGTTAATCCTGTAGCCGGCTGCTGCTGCTGCAATCAACCATGCTGCAACAGCAGTAAACAACGCTTCCTTTGAGGCAGACGTGACGCCGAGCCATTCGCTATAAAGAGCGGCGATCAAGGCAGGCCATGTAAAGGAAGACCGGCCACCGGTGGCTTTCACCCTTTGATAGACCGAGATCAGAATGGCCAGAGTGCTGAATCGATTTAGCTGCGCCACCGTGCTGAGAAGGGAGGTAAGTCCCAGCAAGGACACCAGGGCCGGTAGACCAATCGCTGCTACGACGCAGCCCATGGCGATCCGGTCTGCATTCTCCGGGGCCAGCATTCCGTCCAGCAGGGGCTTACGCCGGAAAAGCCTGCGGCTGAGGACCACCGCAGCAAGGATGGCGCATTCCCCCGCAAGATAAACCAGCATCGTGGCTCGTCCATCCTGCAGGTTTCCCTGGACCGGCTCACCAAGGAACAGCTTTATACCCAGACCAAGGCCCGCCGTAAGCAGAAAGTTGAAGAAGACATAGGCACCGGTCGCATACCGCAAACCTTCCGCGGCATTGAAGGCAAACGTAGTCACCATCAGGTAGCAAAAGATAATCCCGCAGAGAGAGCCCGGCGTACCCTCTAAGAACTCACCAGCGGCCAAAGCTGCTGCGACGAGAAAAGCGTACGGCAGGGGGATTCGGAATGGCAGATGAAGACGCAAGGCGGATAGTCTAGCAATCCCCCGTTCGGGTGCCTATCACCCATCCGTGCCACACGAGGCAGATCTTTAGCAACGACAGCCCGCGTACACTGCCTGTACCGTTTTGTGATCTCCTCCTGAGGTTTGCATCCTTGCGTGCTCCGGTTCGTTGGGATCGATGGAATCGCTACCTCTTACTTGCAGCTTCTTTTCATTTCGCTCTGGTTTACACCCTAAATACCTCTCCTTTTCTGAATCTGCATGCGTTTGCCGCAGGGAGTGAGCGCGCCCCGTTTCAATACCGCGCACTGACGGCGTGGCTCTTCTGGCTGGTGGAAGCGCTTCCGGCATTGCCGAAGCAAGTGAAACACCACCTGCCGCTGAATCTCGTTCGAAGCGGCAGTCTTTTCGTCCTTCCACTCGCCTTTGCGTCGCTCTTACTCGCTACACACGCCACACGACGTGCACTGGAACTGCTCACCGGCGACTTGGTAGCAAGCCGCTGGTGGGCTTTGCTCGTTATCTGGATGTGCTACTTCCACTACCTTCTCGATTTTGGCCACCCTTGCTGCACGCCGTTTCAGCTGCCGTATGATCTGCCGTCGGTAGCCTTCTTCGCAGTCTGCCTTTACCTGCTGATTGCCCGGCGTATCGGGCTGTTTTACGTCTGGTTCGCGTTCGCCACTCTGAATCACGAATCTTCGATCTTTCTCCTCGGCATCTTTCTTCTGTACAGGTCGGTTGGCATTCGCAACGTCCGTTCACCAGGATTGTGGCAGCTGCTGACTCAGATCGTAAGTTTGAGCGCGATTTGGATTGCTCTCCGGTTCACTCTCTTGCACATGTACTCGCCCTTGCCCGTTCCCGGCCGTCATATCGGGACCTTTGAGTTGCATCTATTCGACAATGCCGGCTACCTAATGAAGCCGTATTATTGGGGATCCTACGCCAGCATCTTCGGATTCGCATGGCTGTTCCTATACACGCATTGGATGGAGATTCCCTATCCCGGCATACGGCGCGCGCTATGGATTGGCCCCGTCTGCTTTGTGTGTCTGTATGCCGTCGGTGTCTTTTCCGAGATCCGTATCTTTGGTGAGCTGATCAGCCTCCACGTGATTGCACTTGTGTGCCTCTTGCGCAAATTACTCCAACTAAATTCAACGCAGGCACCACCCCGGCCCGCATGGGAACACTCGCCTCGAGCAGCAGACCTGCCGTGATTCGCTGCGATAGCTGCGACAGTTCGGCGGCAGCGGCGAAGCCAGGCCAGATCCCCCTGAATGCCTCCGTTCTGATGGATGTCGTTCGTCTGGGCGCGGCGCTCGCTGTCGTCGCGGATCACGCGTCGCTGCCGGAGTTTCATCTTGGCTGGCGCGACCGGCAACTATGGGGACATGTGGCGGTACCTGTTTTCTTCGTACTGTCTGGTTTCGTCATACGCTCTGTTACCGTGAGGCGTTCGTCCATGCTGCGCGACTACGCCATCGATCGCGCAAGCCGCATCTATTCGGTCGCCCTTCCGGCTATGCTGCTCTCGCTGTTTGCAGGTGCAGTGTGCTTTCTGCTGAATCCGGCAGCCTTCCGGTCCGACTGGATGGGAACCTTTGCCCAACCTGTGCCGCGGGTGTTGCTTGGGCTCGCTTTTCTGAATCAGTCCTGGGGCCTGGACGCGACGCCCTTCCTCAATCTGCCTTACTGGTCACTTGGGTACGAGTGCCTCTACTACGCTCTTTTTGGCTGTTTCTTCTATCTTCGCGGACGTGCCCGTGCTGCATCGATCCTCCTTCTGGCGCTGGCCGCCGGGCCGCAGGTTCTCTTTCTCCTTCCTACGTGGGCGCTGGGATGTGCTGTTCACGACACATATCGACGGCTTCGCGATTCGGCCCGGGCGCGACAGATCTCCGCCGGGATCTCGAGTCTGCTTCTCGCGATGTTTGCTCTTGCTTTGCTAGGTCTCCCGGTGCCGCTTCATTCACTGCTGTTCATCGTGAGCAAGACAGCGGCACTCCCGAATCCTCTTGGCCTTGCCGGGCTTGCTGAAAGACATGCGACGATGTTTGCCCTGGCGGCAGGCGTATTCGCCGCGCCCGTTCTGCTAATGCTGCTGCTTGCGTCCGAGCTGATTCCTGTTCGTCCGGGCCGAGCCACGCAATGCGTACGCAGGTTGGGTGACTCCACATTCGCGCTCTACCTCATGCACTATCCGCTTCTGGTGTTGCTGCTCTTCATGGGTCTTCTGCGGCCAGACCGGTCAGTCGTCTCGGCGGGCGTGGTGGCCGGGCTCTGCCTGGCCCTCATCGCCATCTCGCCTGTGCTGGACCGCCTCAAGCTCAAGATGCGCTCTGCGATGCACAACCTCTTTGTCTACGCTTCTGGGATGGGCTGACCTTTGAGAGGGGCTTCTGCATCCGGTACAGTCACCGGGATAGCCGGCACTGGTAGCGGCACACGTTCTCCATTTGCGTCGACCTCATAAGAGTCAACAAAGAAGTGCGCCAGATCAGCCCGGCCGAACGAGGTGGTGATGGCCACATCCGCAGCATCCTGCCCTGTTGCCATCAGCAGCCGCCCCAGTCTGGGATGGTTATGCCGCGCGTCCATGTCCCACCAGCGGCCCTCCAACCACACCTGATACCAGGCGGAGAAGTCCCCTGCACCACCATAGGGGATACGAATGTCGCCAAGGTAGCCAGTCACATACCTGGCCGGCATATTGAGGGCGCGGGTCAGCGCAATCGCTAGATGCTGGAAGTCGCGGCACACGCCTTCGCGCTCCGTGAAGACATCCATCGCTGTTTTGGTTGGACGCGCCTTCATGTAGTCGAATCGCACGCGGTCGTGTACCCAATTGCGGATCGCGAGCGCCCGAGCCCCACCCGCGGGAGAGGCGCTGAAGAGGTCATGAGCGATGGCGCCAAAACGGTCCACCTCGCAATACCGGCTCGGCAGCAAAAACCTGAGTACCTCGACAGGCAGCCTGTCAACCGGGTCCGGCACGGCATCCCAGGGTTCCTCATCGGCCTGTTCCGGCGTGGTAAGCAGGCTTGTCCCCTGCAACGTCAGCAGGCCGGCTGGCGCGGCAAGCCGGTCACAGCGGTTGCCGAAGCTGTCCATATATGGCTGGAGCAAGACGATCTGCGTAGCGTCACCTTCACCGCTCGACGCACGAAGCTCTCCGCCCGACACAAGCGATGGGTCCGTCGATGGGTGCAACCGCAGCAGGGCAACGATCGTCGTGTCGCAGGGCAGCTGAAACCGAATCTCGAACTCAGACCGAATGAACATGGCGCCCTCGCTTATGCCGCTGCATGCACCCTAAAACAGAAAAGATGACCTCGCGGTCATCTTTTCCAAGAGAGCATGCTTTTTGCTACTTGGCAGCACCGGCAATCTGCTCGGCACCCTTGCTCAGGGCCTGCGCCTTATCCGTCCGCTCCCACGTGAAGGTATCGTCTGTGCGTCCGAAGTGCCCATAGGCAGCTGTCTTGCGGAAGATGGGACGGCGCAGATCCAGGGCCTCAATGATGCCCTTCGGGGTCAGGGAGAAGTTCGCACGCACCAGCCTGGTGATCTCCTCCTGCCCAATTTTTCCGGTCCCAAAGGTGTCCACCAGGACGCTCACCGGCTCAGCTACACCGATGGCATACGCAAGCTGCACCTCACAACGGTCCGCCAAACCCGCCGCAACCACATTCTTTGCGATATAGCGAGCCATGTAGGCTGCTGAGCGATCCACCTTGGTTGCGTCTTTACCGCTGAAGGCGCCGCCACCATGGCGTCCCATGCCGCCATAGGTATCCACGATGATCTTGCGGCCGGTCAATCCAGAGTCGCCCATCGGCCCGCCAAAGACGAAGCGTCCCGTTGGATTTATGTGGTATTTCGTATTTTCATCCAGCAGATTCTCCGGGATCACGGCCTCGATTACATGCTCGATCACGTCTGCGCGCAGCTTGTCGTTTGCCACGTCCTCGGAATGCTGGGAAGAGATCACGATCGCATCTACGCGCACCGGCCGGTAGTTCTCGTCGTACTCGACCGTTACCTGTGATTTGCCGTCCGGTCGCAGGTACGGCATCACGCCGTTCTTGCGAACCTCGGAAAGCTTTGAGGCGAGTTTGTGCGCCAGCGAGATCGGGGTCGGCATCAGTTCCGGCGTCTCGTTTGTCGCGTACCCAAACATCATTCCCTGGTCGCCTGCACCACCCGTGTCTACGCCCTGCGCGATATCTGGTGACTGCTTATTGATCGTCGAGATGACCGCGCACGTGTTCGAATCGAAGCCGTATTCGGAGTGCACATAGCCGATCTCCGCGACGGTTTTGCGGACCAGTGTCTGGAAGTCGACATACGCCTTCGTCGTAATCTCCCCGGCAATCACCACCAACCCTGTGCAGGTCAGCGTCTCGCAGGCTACACGGCTCATCGGATCCTGCTCCAGGCAGGCATCCAGGATCGCATCGGAGATCTGATCGGCGATCTTGTCGGGATGGCCTTCGGTGACGGACTCGGATGTAAACAGAAAACGATCGCGTGTAGACAAAGAAAAGCTCCTCGAGAGGGGTGTGGGCTGGGGTGCCGCGCCTTGCAGAATCAGATGCGCAAGTATGCCGCGACCCGTCTGATTCTATCGTTTGTCTATGCAGGAGCCAAATGCACAGCTGCTCTACCGCCTTTGGCCGGCAGCCTGGCCAGCACCTCGCCGGCCGAGGCGAGTGTTCGAGAGACGCATGGGATCCTTTGCCGCTCCGATCGCCACGCTATGCCGGTGTGGGAAGGCCAACACGCGATGCCGGTGCAGAACAAAGACGGTCAGTGTCGCCAGAGCGAGTACCGCCAAAAGCATTCCCGCCACACTCAACCACCGGAAGCCCTGCGAAACTGGACGGGGAGCGCGGCTGCGTCTCACGTTCTCCGCAAACAGGGCGAGATTACCCGTGGCCGCCTCTCCGGCTACTCCTGCATCCTGTGCGGCAGCCAGGTACTGCCGTAACATCTCGTCCTCGTTCAGACCACAGAAGCGTGCGTAAGAACGAACGATGCCGCGGTTGAAGACGCCACCCGGCAGATCCGCAAAACGGTCAGCCTCCAACGCCTCCAGATAGCGCAAAGAGATGCGGCTGCTCGCCGAGATGCCATCCAGGGTAACGGCCTGCCGTTCCCGTTCTTTCCGAAGCACCTCTCCAAAACGCATGCGCCCTGCACTCCGCTTCTAAGAAGAGACGCTTCGTATGCCCTGCAAGTTACATCCGAAAGAGAGTGACTCAGCGGAATCGTATACCTCGGCTTCGTTCCGTAAACACGACCCTTCCAGATTTCGCGGCCAGGAGCATACGCAGTAAACCTGCCAGGTGTGCTCATGGCGAGAGTGACACCGGACAAACATCCGCACAGCTTGACCATGACCTAATCACAT
>CAXTSF010000008.1:31119-34231 GCA_964246865.1 uncultured Terriglobus sp. | reverse complement strand
AGAGGCTCGCAACGAAAGTTACCAAAACCGCCGCTCTGGACCTCACCGTGCAGGTGCTTCCGCCTCAGACTTTGTAGCGTTCCAAACCAGCACGGTCTATCAAGCTTCATCAGTACAGCAACCCGGACTTACGCCTCGCAGCCGTCGTCGCCGACTATTCCGCACGCCCGGAGAGATCCGTCATGGTCGCTCCAAACCATGCGGAGCGTGACAGACTGACCCAGCTCGCCCGCGCCGACCTGTACGCCAAGGGTAAACTCGGGCGCGAGGCCTATGCCATCCCGGTGCTGGTCGAAAAGACCTCGGGAAGCAAGATGCGGATGGAAAGCTACGCTCCCGGCGACAAGATCCACTACAAGATCGGCAGCCCATCGCTGGACGGGATTCCCCATGACAGCAAAGCAACGGTGGTTTCTAGGAAGCCCAAAGGCAATCTCCTCACCATAGAGCTTGACGCCACACGCGAGGAGGTTACCTACAGTCCCTCTCAGCTTCGCGCTCAGACCCGCGAAAGCCGGCTTTTCCGGGAAGAGGTTCGCGAGATCGCGGAAGGAGAAAGCATCCGCTTTACCTCCTATGACAAGGAGATGGGCGTTCGTTCCGGCGACCTCGGGACCGTCGCTCGTCTCAAGCAGGATGGTTCCATCACCATGATGCTCGATTCCGGCAAGACCGCGGAGCTGTCACCGGAGAAGATCCACCGCATCGACTACGGCTACGTTGTAGATAGTTCTCGGCATGTACGTGCCGATCGCATCATCGCGACAGTCGACCGTCTCTCGCAACGGACGTTGCAGCGCCTTGCGCAAAGGCGGAGTTGTCGCTCTACCCGGATAGCCCCTCCGCAATCTCAGGGGCCCCGGCAAACACACTTGAGGCCATCTCCCCGGCTTTGACCCAGCCGCAGCCGCCGGCACAGCGCCCTAACTTGGCCATTGGCTTATAACGTCTGAAGGGGTGCTAATTGCGACGATGCGGTCAGTCACTGTTGATCGATTCAGGTCAATGAGTAACTCGGCGGTGTTGCTCCAGTCTGAATAAGCAATTCGGCCTGTTCTCGTCAGTTCAGAGGCAAATTGAGGAGAAGAAGATGACCTCGCGCGACGACCCCTCGACCTTTGCCGGAGTTCGGCAGAGGTCTTCAGACGGCGCTATCCAAAAGCCAACGGGTCAAGTGGCATGTGGCAGATGAGCGAAGTGGAAGGGTGTCGACGAGTTCAGAATTTCCACTGCTTTTCTGCATGGTTCATCTTCTCTATGGTCAAAAACAGTCTCGAAACTTCAATTGGTTAGCTCAGTAGCGAGCTGAGCGGGGCACCGGGTTGAAGATCATTGCACTCGAAGAGCACTTCGTTGTTCCTAAGGTTGTGAGCGCGTGGGAGTCGCTGGACCAGCGCGCGCGAGACGTGGCGATTGACGAGTCCACGTGTGGCGAAGCTGGTCAACGGCTGCTCGATCTCGGACCGCAGCGCCAGTGAGCACATCTTTAAGAACTGAGTATTTAGCATGTCTGCAGCAAATAAGTCTCTAATGCTGTAAAGCTGTTCGGTTATGCCTTGTTCATAGTGGTAGCGAAGGAGGGTGTCCAACGTTTTCCGGTTCGCAGCAATGCCATAGGGCCACCAATCCCCGCCCAAGAGGGTGCGATCCTCTTCAAGGAGATGAGAGAACCAAGGAAGCATGGTGTCCATGTTGTTGAAGATGTGAAGGTGCTCATACCCTTTCATGGCACCTTCCTCTGCCGCTTGGAAGGAGTCGTAGAGCGTCCTGGCTAGTCCGCGATTCGATTCCAGAACCTCCTTTCGTATGACGACCGTGTGCGTAATCGGGAAGATTCCCGTCCGCTTGTAGTATTCGCGTTCGACAGTGGGATAATCCGGAAAGAGGCGGCCTGCGAGTGGCGAGTTCTCCAGAATGCACTTGGGATTGTCTGCCGAGATGAGCGCGTCTATCTCACCGGATTCCAGCATCGCGCCGAGCTCTTTACCTTCCGGGAAGTCGCTAACGCGCACGTTCGGCGGATGGGTTCTTGGCACGAAGTCGATCGGCTTCATCGGCCAGTCCAGCCCCCGATGATCCAATTGCACGTCTCTGGTTGGAAGCCGTATTCCTCCATCAACATGCCCTTCAGCATGATGCCGGCGTCGTGGCTGTAGAGCGGCAGCTCACCAATAGTTTTACCGTTGAGATCCTCCGGCTTCTCGATGCCGCTAGCCCGGTTGACATAGATGGTAGAGTGGCGAAAGGCGTGGTTCGGAAATACCGGGATGGCTACAAAGGGCGAGTCTTGCCCCGGAACATTCGTAGAAAATACGTGAGGCCGAGTTCCGCAACCTGGAACTGCCCGCGCACGATTCTTCAAAGATCTGCATCACAATGGGCGCAGTGTGAAACCGGGCCTGAACGCCCGAAATCGTTACAGTGCCATCTACCAGGACCCGGGTACGGTCGTACTGCCAAAATGCGATATCCAACTCTATGTCCGACATTTCGGTCCTTTCACAAGCCGCGGCCGCTTTGCGGTTCTCACTGCCCTAGTCTGCTGACGGCGGTATGTTGAGGTTAAGATGAAACAAATTCGCTGGGTCGTACTTGCGCTTGATCTTTTGCAGCTGCCTGTACTTCTTGCTCCCATAGACGTCAGGAACCTTCGTCTGCTGGTCCCCTCGCATCCAGTTGTAGGAAATCTCGCCTGTGAATACGTCGCCCATCGAGCGAACAGCCTCGCTTGTGGCGATGGCAAGATCCTGTAGTGAAGCATTGATGGTGGGCGAGACGAGTTTGAAGTAGAACGGTGCTTGCGGTGGCAGGTAAGCCATCTCCGGCTGGTCCGGACGAGTCAGAGCTCCCCCAAGATGCTGAACTTCGAGCAGCACCAGAGGCGGCAAGGCGGTGTTTGCGATTGCCAGGATGGAGTCCAGAACACCGTCGTTCAGAGACTGCAGACACTCCACGTGGCTGTAGGTGGAAGACGCGTTTTCGCTGGACGCCTCGTCGAAGCCAGCCATCTCCGAATAGGGGCGTTCTGCAAGCTCATCAATAGCAGGCGTTTTGAAGGCCCTAAGCTGCTCGTGGAGTTGTGCAGCCGTCGCGCGATTGGTGTGACAAACAC
>CAXTSF010000008.1:28719-31109 GCA_964246865.1 uncultured Terriglobus sp. | reverse complement strand
CGCTTTTGTGCCATGCAGATGAAGCAGGTAGCTAGGCTTTGGTGGCAACGACGTCAGGCGCAGGTAGGTGCTTGTGTCGTCGGGCAGACCTGCTGTCCAGTCGCGGTAGAAGCGCAGCACCTCGGGAGCATCTTTCATGCGGTAGTAAACCAGCCCACCAAAATTCTCTTTAGAGGCACCAGCGCGACCGTAAGGGAGGCAACGACTCCAAAGTTGCCGCCACCTCCCCGCAGCGCCCAGAACAGGTCTGCATTCTCCGTCTCGCTTGCGGTCACGACTGAACCGTCCGCCAAGACGACCTGAGCAGCCCTCACGGTAGAGCATGCTGCTCCAAGCTTCCGACCCAGCCAGCCATACCCGCCGCCCAGCGTATAGCCGGTTATGCCCACGCTGGACACCTGCCCCGAGGGATAGACAAAGCCATATGGCTCCGCTGCTTTTAAGAGATCGGCTGATGTCACACCGGGACCGATGGTTGCGGTACCTTCGACCGCATCAATCACCACGCTCTTCATGGCAGCGAGGCGTAGAAGCAGTCCTTCATTGCAGGCAGACGCCAGCCCATGACCGGTGTTCTGGAATCCGAGAGGCAGCCCCAGATCTCGTGCGGTGCGGACCGCCTCAACGATGTCCTCCACAGTCGCAGCATTAACGATCAGCGACGGACGCTGCTCCACCACATCAAGCCAGGCCTTTCGCTGGTCGTCATACTCTTTATCGTGGTCAGCCACAACCGTGCCCGACAGTCTGGTCTTCAGCGATTCAATCGTCTGACTTGCGGGCTTCTTCGAAAACATAAGTGGGAACCACCTCAGAGGCTGTCTGCTACTTCTGACTTCGTAGTCGTATCAGGAGTTCGCAATGACGATCGATTGATTCAGGTAGGTGGTCGCTGATAGCTGCTGCACCATAAATTCCGCGACGTCGGCTCTGGTGATCTTATGCGCTTTCGCATCCGCTCCTTCTGGAACGACCTGAACATCTCCCGTGGCTTCACCGTCACTCAGGATCGCCGGACGCAGGATCGTCCAGTCCAGACGGCTGGCGACGACTTCCGCTTCCATGGTCGCTTTGTCTCTATCCGCCCCGCGAAGGAAAGTGGACACAAGCAGACGCGCGTAGAGAGGAGCGTTCTCCTTACTATCTCCAACGCCGAGCATGGATGTCGCGATCAGGCGGCGAACACCATTTGCCCTCATCGACGCGATGATGGTGGCAGCCGCGCTCGACTCTAGGCCAGTGTCCTTGTAGGGAGTTTTGCCACCAATGGTGTCGATTACAGCCTCTTGCCCCTGCATTGCCGCGTCCACGTCTGCTCGACTCGTCGCGTCACCCTGAGCCAGCTTTACGTTAGCAGCCGGACTCTGTTCCGAGCTGCGGACGAAAGCAGTTACCTCGTGCCCCGCAGCCGCTGCGCGCTCCACAACCGTTCGGCCAGTCTTGCCGTTTGCACCGAATACCAGAACCTTCATGCTCATACCCTCCGAGAAAGATGACATCCAGACAATACGACGACTCCACCCGGCTAAAATGTTTGTCGCTATTTCCGCAATAATCTTTCCAACTACTGCAATACTGTCGTCCGGAGGCTAGTAGACGATGCGGCTGTTGGCGGACCTCGAACTTTTCTCGGAGACAGCTCGTTTGCGTAGCTTTGGTAGGGCCGCCGCAAAGCTTGGCATGACACCTTCGACCTTAACGCGCCGTGTTGCGGCTCTGGAGAAGGAGCTAGGTGTCACTTTGATCCTTCGATCTACGCGCAGCTTTGCCCTCACCCCGGCCGGGCAGAAGCTCTTGGATCGTGCTCAGGGCATCCTCGAGCAAGTGGCACTCACACGGGAAGTCCTTCTCGGGGAAGCCGAAAGTGCGGCGGGTCACCTGTGTATTGGCGCGCCAGCCGACCTCATTTGCACGATGCTCATGCCTCTGCTTGCGAGGCACGCCCGTGAAAACGAGGGGCTCTCTCTTTCCATCCTGTCGACCTCGGTGCAGCCGGATCTCGCTCGCGATTCGCTAGATTTGGCTTTCGTCGTTGCACACCAGAAACGGCTCGAGGATTCGGCCTACGTAACGCATCCTGTAGGTTCATTCCCGCGCATGCTTTATGCGTCTCAGGCTTATCTGCAACGGCGGGGTACGCCGACAAAGCCGCAGGACCTGCGGGCACATCTTTGCATCCGCCATTGGAGTGGAGACTCGGAGACGCATTGGGACCTGTTTAACGGGCGAAGAAAGCAGTCAGTGGTGCTCGCCGGATCGATGGTTTGCTCGAGTGTCCTTGCGTGCGCTCAATCCGCCCGCGAGGATCTTGGCATCGCGATGCTGCCGGCGCAATTCGCCGTGCAACCCCTTTTTGGTGCCGGCCTCGTGAGAATCCTGCCGCAATGGAC
>CAXTSF010000008.1:7724-28709 GCA_964246865.1 uncultured Terriglobus sp. | reverse complement strand
ACACAGCACACATCCTGGCAATCACAGCAGACCGTACGAGCTCTGCGAAAACGCGAAAGCTTGTTACGGCGGTTCGCGCTGGCTTCGAAGGGCGCAGAAAGAAGCTTGAGTCCGTTTGACGATCACGCGTTTATTGAACGGCAGTGCAACCAGCCTGCTTATCGATATCACCAAGCTCTAGGACTGCTGCGGCGAACATATCAGGTGCTTCCTGTGGAAGGTTGTGGCCGATGACCCAGTGTAGCGACACGTATGAACGCGGCGAAGCATGGGGCGATTTGATCTCCCGTTTCAGGGATCGAGGCTGGCGTCGCCACCTTGGAGGCGGCTTGGCATGGGTACCAGGAAGCTTTCGATGACGGTAACGCGGCCCACGTTCTCCACACCGTAATGTAGTGCGACTGATATGCCAGAACGTCGACCTGTGCCGAACAAGGGTAGAGGTCAGGCATGCCCGGATACACGGCACTATTTGCTGGCGAGGGTGCTGAAATTACTGGGCTGCGCTCTCTGAAAGAGATGGGTGCCTAAGGGAGCTTTAGGTAGCCATCAACGCCTGTTAACATCATTTAGATGTAGGTGGTTCGCGCAACTGTCACGGCAGAGGTCGCGGGCTAGACTGCCAACAAGATGAGAAGTATTTCTTGTCACCCACATCTACTAATTCAGCTACCTGAAGGCCTAAACGTGACTTATCGTAAAGTGCAAAATCGCCGAGTCACTGAGCGACTTTCGATCAGAACGAGAAGTCGACTTGTCTTTACCGATCTCGTTCTTGACTGGCGATATCAGACCGTTTCACTCATCGAGAGCGATGTGAGCAAAGGTGCAGATTTGAATCAGCTCCACTCGTTCCCTGAAGGGAATGGGCGCACCCAACGGCTCTTTCTGGAACAGGTAGCGGAGAAAGCCGGGCATCGGGTGGACCTCAGCATTGGCACAGAGCACCGCATCATCGAGGCGAGCATCGCTCAAACCAAGGGGCAACATGGCACGATGGAACGCTTCATTGCGGAAGCGGCCGATCCAGACCGTGTTCGTGCCATGCGTGCCGCGCTGGACCACTTGAATCAGGTTTGGGGAAAAGACAACACTTCCCGGACGTATATCGCTGCTACCGTTCCTAGCCAGGACTACACAGGCGCGCTATATGGCAAACCTCTCGGGACTTCATTCTGCGCACCGACGATCGCAAGCTGGTCGTAGGGCACAGCATCGACATACCGGCCAACGTGGCCGGTGGCGACCGCATCCAGTTCACCGCGGCCGATGGACTGAGCCAGCAGCTCAAACAAGCAGCTTCTGGCCTGCGTATCGAATAGGAGGTTCTGGTATTCGGCACGGGCACGGCCCATATCTTCGGCTTCTGTCCTGGCGTAGATTGATCAACAGTGCGTAAAGCAGTAGGCACCCTCTTGCTTGAAAGGGCCTCCACCGTGTGTGGCGCTGTTAGAGCGCAGCTCAAAACGAGGAGTGCAAGAGCTTCTTCGGGCAACAATGGCGTCTCGATCAACCTTGTGCGGGTGATATTGAGAAGGCGCAACAACTTGAATCGACGCGCCCTGCAGTACGCTTCGCTACGGAGCAGAAGCCACCATCCTTCAGGAATCGTACCGAGGCCAACCGACCATATTGAATGGCCTGGCAATCAACTTCGTGCTGCCTTTCTAGTAGAACACCGGTTCACGGACCCTCGGAAGGACAAACGGTTACGCCTCCGGCTTCATCCAGAAAGCCCCAGCGCTCGCCACCATTCCAGACCCCGCATCCTCCCCGTTCTACACCCGTCGACCACAGAAGCGCGGCTTCGCCAGAGCTTCGCGATCGCGCCTTGCACCGGACCATCGACCCGCTTCCCGGTCCCCCATGGCATTCCTAGTGTTCTCTCTCCATTCAGCCACACATGGAAGCTAAAGACGTTCTCGCCCTGCGGCAACTGCGCTGAAATTGTTTCGGCCTCCTCCCCCCTCGCGGCCTCCGGGTCCCATCTCCGAAAATTGCAGCTTGGCAACGCGCTAAGGCCGCGACTTGGGAGTTCACAGCCCCCATGCCCTCCGGGATCTGTGTCCTGAACGGACAGAGAACAAATCACAAGGAGAAGCACACCACATCGACCGCCAACTCGACTCCCGGCCGGAACTCGTGAAGATCGAGACTGCGTGGCGCCACCCGCAGCAGAGACGCCCCGGCTTTCTCCAGTTGCAGGCCGTCCGTGAACTCGACATGCCGGACAACCCGGATGCCGAGCCGCGGACGAACTTGGCGGCCAACGCCTGCGACACTGTGGCAAGAGTCTGCTGCCCACATCCTGCACGCTCGTTGCCGAGCATCTCACGCCGGAGCCCTGTGTCACGGAAGCGCCTCAGAAGTTGAGGTAGATAGGATTGCCGAGGATAAGGATATTGCCATCGATGTCGTGGATGTTCACGCGGTACCAGTGGCGTTTTCCATCGGAACGTATGGTGAAGTGCGTCATGGTTTCATCGAAGATCAGCGGAGACGGCTCGTCGTGCACAATCTCCGGGTGGGCTCCTTGGAGGTTGGTCATGCGCAGGTCGAAGCGGACCTGATCGCCGTCAACGGTGTGGAGATTGCCACCCATCTCGACGGAGCCTCCTTGCGCTTTGGCAGAGAACTCGATGCCGCGGTTGCCCGTGCCGTCGATGTCGACGAAGACACGGCCGGAGCGGATGCCGTCGAGAATGGCGCGCTCGGAGAGCTCGGAGGCATACACGACTGTGGTGGGATGGGCAATCGCCGAACGGGTCGGCGCGGGGTAGACGGCCTCGTGGTTGTCGCTGCCGCCGACGGCGGTGAGCCGGAAGCCCTTGCTCAGCTTGTCCTCCCAGAAAGGGATGCCGCTGCCCCGGCCGGCGAGCGATCCGCCGTTGATCGCCTCCACTGCTGTGACTGTGCGGAAGTCGGTGTCGGCTGCGGTCCAGCCGCAACCCATGCAGGAGGCGCCGGTGGGAGCGCCCGGATGATTGATGGAAAAGATGCCGTGGAAGGCAGCGACCTGCTTTGTGAGGGTGTTGATGCTGGGAACGGTCGCGCTGCCGAGGCGGAAGTCGACGAAGTCAATGATGCCGAAGATGTTGGCATGGCCGTGAAAGGTGGTGATCTCGCGTGCGGGGAGGAGCAGAAGACGGTCGAAGTACGGCTGCAGCTCGCGAATCTGGTTGTAGTGCGACGTGGCGTTGTGGTCGCTAATGGCGATGAAGTCGAGGTGCCGGGCCGCGGCGATCTCGACCGTCTTGTAGAGAGGGCAAGGGACGTTGACGCCTGCCTGGCTCAGGCAGGAGCCGTCACTGTGGGCGTCGTGCATGTGCAGATCGCCCCGGTACCATGCGGGGCCAGGCTGCAGGGGTGCGCCGCTGAAGGTGGAGACGCGCGGAGCATCCCCCATGTGCCCAAAGTAGATCTGTGCCTCGTACTCGGAACGAACGCCCTGCTCGATGTTGGGGATGCCGAGCAGGAGCTTCCATACGCCAGGGCGGATCGCGCCGGGCAGGTAGGACGGGGTTGCGTCGGTTTCCGAAAGGGTGAAGGCGCTCTTGTTGCCGCCGCTCCAGCCGCGGAATCGTTCGCCGTCCAGAATGCCCAGATCGATGCTGGTCTTCTTGTCGCGCTCGGTGTAGCGGAAGGAGACGGAGATGCGTGTGACGCCGGCGGGAACAGTGAAGGGGAGTTCGCGATAGGTCTGCGCATCATCACCGGTGATGGAGCCGCGCAGGGTAAGGTCGGGTGCGGGCATGTCCTGCGCTGAAGCAAGGCTCGCTGTGGAGAGAACGAGCGCCAGCACGACGCTCATGCAGGACGAGAGAGTGGGCATCGTCGGCTCCGGAATGCAGCGGGTGTGGCGTGCCAGGCGACGCGCAGAGCGGTCTGGCATCGGAGGTTAACGCCAGACCGGATTACTACGACCGTTAGAAGGAGAGCCGGAGCGCGAGCTGCATCACCCGCGGGTCTCCAGAGAGCGAGGTGATCTGGCCGACGCTGCCACTGCTCAGGTTGTTGTTGGGCTGGCCGAACTCCGTCGTATTGGTCACGTTGAAGACCTCCCAGCGAAACTCCAGGTTGGCCGTTTCATGAAGCGGGAACTCGCGCAGGAGTGCCGCATCGAAGACGTTGGTTCCCGGTCCGCGCAAGGTATTGCGGCCGCTGTTGCCGATGGTGAACTGCGGTGCGAGTGCGAAGACATCCGAGAGACCGGAGGCTTTGGCGGCGCACTTCGTGTTTTTGGAGGCGTAGAACCAGCAATCCGCGCTGCCCACGATAGTGGGATTGGCTGTTTGCAGGACCGTCGCGGTCGCTGCGCCGTAGACGTCCAGGGCGGTGTTGAGGCTGCCGCCGTTGATGGTGAAGGGCCGGCCGTTATAGTAGGTATAGACACCGGAGGTGCGGAAGCCACCGAACACGTAGCCGAGCGCGCCGGTCTGCAGGAACTGCTTGCCGCGACCGAAGGGCAGTTCGTAGACGTAGTTGAGCGAGACGCGATGCGGGATGTCGAAATCGCTTCGGCCATACCAGGCGGCGTAGTTGCGACCGTCCGGAGGCGCGCCTGAGTTGTTCTCAAGCTCCTGCGGTGCGTTGTCCAGGCTATGCGAGTAGGTGTAGGCGGCGCGCAGGCTGAAACCGTTGGTGAAACGCCGGAAGAAGGCGGCCTCCAGGCCGTTGTAGTTACCGTAGCCGATCGAGTTCTGATACTCGAGGTAGCCGAACTTCGAAAACGGCACGGCACGCGTGCTGACACCGTTAATGAAGGGCGCCTGATTGAGGTCGCTCAGGACATCGAGGTGCGTCGACTTGGTGCCGACGTAGTTCACATCTGCCGTGAAGTGCAGCGGCAGTTCGCGCTGGAAGCCGACACTCCACTGCTGCACGTTAGGAGCGGGCTGGTGCGGATTGACGGCGCGGATGTGATACGCCTGCAGCTGCGTCAGGTCAAGATTGGCCGGATCCACGAAGCCTGCCGGGAAGCCGTTCTGTACCTGGATGATGGGCGTTCTCGAGGTGTTTGGAACAGCTGGCGTTTTGTTGATGAGAAAGGGTGGGTTCAGGCCCATCTGGTTCTCGGAGCCGAAGCGCTCAAACATGGAGTAGTAGTAGCCGTAGCCTCCGCGCAGGATGGTGCGCTCGGTGATGGCGTAGCTGACGCCGAAGCGAGGGCCGAAATTCTTGTAGTTTGGTTGGACGAGCGAGCGGCTCTGCAGACCGCCGGCCCGGGCGAAGACCAAGCCGCCGGCGCCACCGTTTGCGGCGGGATCGAAGTTGGCCATGCGATCCTTGCCCTCAAGTGCGGGTGTCGCGAAATCATAGCGAAGGCCGAGGTTGAGAGTCAGCTTTGGTGTCGCCTTCCAGTCGTCCTGGGCAAAGCCGGAGATCATCCAGAGCCGCTGGTCGACAAAGGTGATGTTGGAGAGCTGAATCTGCTGCGCGTATCCGAGAAGGCCGTCGGCATACGAGATGCCGGTGGCCCGCTTGCTGCTGTCGGCGAGGCAGGCACCGGAGGCGCTGCGCAGGCAGGTGAAAATGCCGGAGAAGCCGAGGTCGCCGCGCGTGCTCGGCTCATCCTGGAAGATGTTGCGCATGGGTGCATACAGCGTCGCGCCCAGCTTCAGAGAGTGCCGTCCCCGCGAAATCGAAACCGCGTCGATGTACTGGAACTGTTGCGGTGCCTGGGACTTCGGAAGGAAGTCTGGCGAGCCGAGGAAGGTGTAGTTGGCAAACTGCGTCTGCGGCACGCCGCCCGCGGTGGATGGGTTATTCGGGATGCCCGGAACGTACTGATCGGCGGCATTCCGACCGAACGGATCCTGCTGCGCAAGGGAAAGGTTGCGAATATAGCCGAAGTGAAAGTCGTTGAGGATGTTCGGCGAGAGAATGTGGGTCCAACCGAGGACGCCGCTGTAGGATTTGAGCTGCTGGCGGCCCTGCGAGGAGGAGCCGGTGCCATCTGCGATGCCGCCGTAGTTGCCGGGGATGAAGCGGGAACGATTGATGTAGGCGTAGCGCACGAAGAGATTGTCCTTCGGGCTGGCGGTCCAGTCCACACGGCCGTCATAGGAGTCGTTGTTGTCTGTGGCGATGGGGCTGCGGAAATAGTTGTTCAAGTTCGCCCCCGGAACGTTGGGCAACGGAAAGAGCGCGATCAGCTGCCGGGTCGACCGGTCAAGCCGGTTTGCCGGGATCTGGTTGTTCTGGAAAGGCTGGTTGGTGAGCGGATCGTAGATGGTGTTGTAGGAGAGACCCTTCACACCGGAGGCGTTCGCGGCTGCCTGGCTGAAGTCGCCGATGCGCTCATTTGGCAGCGGCACGGTGGAAAGACGCGTGACGCCCTGCTTGATGCGCGTGCCCTCGTAATCGAAAAAGAAGAAGAGCCGGTTGTGCAGGATGGGACCGCCGACGTTGCCGCCGAACTGATGCTGGTTGTTCTCAAGCTTGCGCGGGTTCGGGCTGCGCTTGGTGAAGAAGTCCGTGGCATCGAAATACTGGTTACGCAGGTATTCAAAGGCAAGCGCGTGGAAGCGGTTGGTGCCGCCAATGGTGTTGACCGAGAGCGCGGCTCCGGGCGCGCGCCCATACTCTGAGGAGTAGGGGCTGGTGACGATGGTGAACTGCTGGATCGTGTCGACGGACGGGTGCGCGGCCTGGGTGCTGAGTTCCTGCACGTTCTCGGAGATGGTGTTGTTGTCGATGCCGTCGAGGATGAAATTGTTCTGCAGCGAGTGCACGCCATGGACGTTGAATGAGCCGATACGGCCGGAGCTGGTGGCGCCACCCTGCTGCGTGAAGCGGGCGATCTGGACGCCGGGTACAGTGCGCAGCAGGTCGTCCCAGTTTCGCTGATACAGCGGCGTCTCCTGAATGGTCTCGGTACCGATGACCGTGCTGATGGAGGCGTCATCCGGCTGCAGGCCGCTGTTGGTTGCGGTCACGTCGACACTTTCCTGGGCACCGCCGACCGAGAGCTTGAAATCGCGGCGCGTCTTCTCCGCACCGTTCAGCTGCACGTCTTCTGTGACAGGAGAGAAGCCGCCCTGCGCCACGGACACTGTGTAGAGGCCGATAGGGAGCGCCGGGAAGGCATAGAAGCCGGAGCTGTCCGTATCACTCTGCCGCGTGAGACCGGTGTTCTTGTTTAGCACAGTGACATGCGCCTCACCCACGCTGGAGCCGGAGCTGTCCGTAACCAGACCGGTCAGGCTAGAGGTGTTGATCTGTGCGCACAGTGGTGTGGCAAGGGGCACGGCGAGCGTGGCGGAAAGCAGCGTGCAGCAGGAGAGGGGGCGAACAGACGGCATGGGGTGACCTCGAGACAAAGGAGAGGGGATCGATGGCGCGGTGCACCCGGCGCACGGGAACACATGTATGTATTTGGGTATGCGGCTAGATTTGCCCAGTCCGGTTGTGTCCCTGTGAACGGACGCTGAACGCGAGATGAATCATCCACACAGAGCTAATCCGGGACCGGCCACGGTTATCTCTGTGGAGCGACAGCGGAGGTGGTGGAGACGGGAGAGATCCTGCGCAGGTCCTGCGAGTCTTGCCGGAGATGGGCTGGCAGATCTTCGTACTGATCGGTTGCAATGAAGTTCACGCCGGCTGCGACGGCTGCCTTCCAGCGTGGCTTCACCGCATCGAGCGAGCCGAAATTGTACGCGGGAGACCAGCCCTGGTTCTGCGTTTGGGCGAAGCCGTCGAGTGTGTAAAAGCGCACCCAGAAGCCCAGGTCATGCGCATGGTTAACAAGGGCGCGCAGACGCAGGTCATCGGCACCGGTCCACTCCGTGGCGCGCGTCTGGCCGCCCTCCTCCACTGTGTACCAGGAGCTGTTCCACCAGCGCCGGTAGTTCGTCGGATGCTCTGTCAGCAGCTGCTCGGGAGATGCAGTCACGGCCCAGTGCATCAGCTCTTTCGGGGGCAGTTTTGGTGTGGCAGCCGTATGCGCCGAGCCGAAGAGACGGAGTTTCGCCCCGAGTGGCAGATCGTCATAGAAGACCTTCTGCTGCTCGTCCGCTTCTTCGGTGACGACGAGCAGGGGCCGCCGCTCGATTGGCTGCAGGACGGCCGGATCTGCGGTTTTGCGAGCGGTCGATAGCCACGGCTCGTACTCGCCCAGCAGCTCCCACACGGCGCGAAGCAGTTCCGGCCGATTGCTCTTGAAGTCAAAGTGGAGCACGATCAACGGCCAGGTCTCCGGGTGATTCTGCGCCAGAGCCTTTTCCACGACGGGCCGCACCTGATCGAAGAAGTAGGCACGCAACGCTGGTTCCTCGCCCGTCGCAGCTGGTGTATGCGAGACCACTACGCGACCCGCACCGGTAGAGGGATCAACAGACCAGGCGAGATCCTGCTCGATGGATACAGGAAATCCCGAGCTCAAGGCACGTGTGATGCGGTCATTCCATTGCCCGCGGTACGGGTAGCAGTTGTGCGCATCCAGCACGGGAAGGCCATGGTGAACAAAGCTTAGCTGGGCACTTCGATCTGGGCGGCCTGATGATGCCGTCGGGGAGGTCTGTGCAGGTGGGCTGATTTGCGCAGGTGCGAACGTAACTAGAAGCGTTGCCATAGCGAGTAGACCGGGGCTTCCCAAACTGAGGCGCAAGTTCGTCATCGCCTCTAAAGCTATTGAGCAGGAATGACTAGAATGTAAAGAATGGAAAAGCAAACGGCATCCAGTTCGCCGTCCGCTTCACCTCCAGGCGCAACTCCCAGCCATAAGGGCTGCCAATGGCAGCCTCTCTTTCCTTGGATGAATCGACACAAACGGGACAGACCCGCCGGGCGAATCGGTTTATCCACTCCCATCGGGCCGTGGAACTGCTCTCCAGTGCAGTTTGTGATTTTCCAGTGTGGAAAAGCTGCGGCTCTGCATGGAGTCGAGATAGAGCGTGCCCCGGAGATGATCGATCTCGTGCTGGAGGATGCGAGCGTACCATCCCGAGGCGTGGATGACCCTCGGTTCCGCTCGATAATCCAGTGCGACAACCTTCACTGAATTGGCTCTAGGGACCAGAGCCATGTGACCTGGCAAGCTCAAACACCCCTCGAAAAAGGTGTTCTGCAGATCGTCAACCACTTCGATGCGCGGGTTGATGAGGACATGAAAAGGCTGGGCCCGCCGGTTACGCTCCTTCAGTTCAGCTTCCGTCATGAGCTTCTGATACTCGACTGTGTCTTCGATCACGGCAAGTTGCAGCGGCTCGCCAATCTGAGGCGCAGCCAATCCTACGCCTGGAGCGTCGCGCAATGTCTCTCTCATGTGGTTAATCAACTGCTGGATAGGTGAACTTAAGATCTCGTTCACACTCAACTCTCTTGACGCCATACGCAGAACCGGATCTCCCACCTGCCGAATCTTGATAATCAATGTCTACCTCCGTTGCGCACCAACAAGCCTGAAACGTTTGGTCGTTCCTGTAGTCCCAAAGTAGCTCACGCATCGCCTTTAATGTCGGACAGCTCTCCCTCTGGTTGCGTCAACACGGCTGCGATAGGCAAGAGGATGCGCAATGCAGCCTGTTACGACCCTTTTCCGGCCCTCCACTTCGGGTTTCGGATGCCGAGGAGAGCTTGCTCGATCACTTGCCTTCGCCGGGGTATAGTCGTCGCCAATCGTCGTGAAATCTCGCTGCTTCCAGTTGATGCCATAAGCGACGGCCACCTGGTCTCTGGTAAGGGAGCAACCTTGTTGGTGGTGAGGTCCGCGATCTCTGAACGCCTAGTGTTCCGGGAGCAGGCGACTTCAAGAAGATGCCTCACGATCAGGTAGCATTATGTCCGATCGTTGAGAGGGCGTTAGAGCTGCTGAAGGTACGCCCCAGCTTCGAGAGAAAGTGAGCCAGCGGGTGACTCAGGACAACCACGTTACTGCGACCGCCGATGATCCGGCATTAGGAACGATCTTGGTGGTGGAAGACGACCCAAGTATGCAGAAGGTTCTCTCTCGTATCTTCCGCGAGGAGCATTATCGCGTGGAGGTGGCCTCGGACGGCAAACTGGGCTTGCAGGAATTCACAACCCATCCGCCGGTTGCCGTCCTTCTGGACCTCATGTTGCCGCAGATGTCCGGCCGAAACCTCTGCAAATTATTGAAAGAGACTGCGCCTGAAATCCCGGTAATCGTTCTAAGCGCTGTCACAGAGGTCATCGACAAGGTTCTGCTGCTTGAGCTGGGCGCGGACGATTACGTCACCAAGCCGTTCAATACCAGGGAACTAGTCGCCCGCGTTCAGGGCGCCATTCGACGGCGCAAACGGCCGGCTGTTGTTACCGTCTACCGCTTCGGCCAGTGCGAGATCGATTTTGCACGCATGGTCGCGTCCCGCGATGGGCAGGCGGTCGTCCTGACAGCTCACGAATTCAAGCTGCTCCGCTTTTTCACGGAACATGCGGAGCGGGTTCTGAGCCGGGAACAGCTGTTGAATGAGGTCTGGGGTTACAACTTCTTCCCAACAACACGGACCGTGGACAACCAGGTCCTCAAGCTGCGCCAGAAGCTGGAAACAGATCCGGCTCATCCGCAACACCTGCTCACCATCTACGGTGCAGGCTATAAGTTCCTCCCGTGAGCGAGCCGCTGTCTACTCGAGCCCACGGCATCCGCATGCGCCATCTTTTTGTCGCCTGCATCGTCCTGGTCACGGCGGCGGTAACGGTGGCCAGCTTGTGGATCGTCCGGCATCGTCTGCGTGAGAAGGTCACAAGCCAATTCGCGGACGACCTCACGCACTCGGTCGAAACATTCCGCGGCATCGAAGCGCATCAGCTGGAACAGTTGCAGCGTGAGAATCTCCTGCTCGCCAACCTGCCCACGCTGAAGGCTCTTATGACCACAAGCGATGTGCGCACGATTGCTAATTCGTCCCTGGACTTCTGGAAGATGAGCGGCAATGATCTCTTTGGCCTGGCTGGCAGGGATGGCCGGATGATCACGGTGTACGCGCGCAGCCTTTTCCCGGCCGGCAGCCTGGCCGCAGACCTAGACAGGTCGCTGTCCAAGCCCGGTCGTCACTACGTGCTGAGCGGCTCGCGCCTGTACGAATATGCGGTCAGACCGTTGTACTTCGGCGACGAAGCCACGGGCACCCTGCTGGGCTATGTTGTCAATGGTGACGCCGTAGACGCTACCGCTGTTCGGCGCGTCACCCACGCCTCTTCGGTCGAAGCTGCCTACGTCAGCGGGACCAGCGTCGTGGTGAGCACCCTGCCCGCGCTGGTTGGCGACCGCCCCGCCAGTCTACTCTCCGGGCAGCACAGCGCCTCTGAAACCTTCCCCATCTCCATCCACGGCGAACGCTTCCTCGCCACACGGCAGGATATTACCCAGAGCAGTTCCGGTCCGCTCCAGCTCGTGGTGCTGAAATCCTTTGCCGCAACCGAGCGCGAAATTTCGGAGATCGACCGGCTTGTTCTGGTCGCTGGCGCTCTCGCCACCCTCATCGGTGTACTTCTGATGCTGATGCTATCCGAGCGCGTCACGGAGCCGCTGGAGGCGCTGGCTGCAGGGGTAAAGGCGTTCGGCACCGGAGACGATCAACACGCGTTGCCCATATTTGGCCCGCTTGAGGTGCGCGAGCTCAGTATCGCCTTCGCGGGCATGCGCGATCACATTCAGAGAACGAATCAGGCCCTGCTGGAATCGGTAAGGCTCGCCACCATCGGCCGCATGGCCTTTTCGGTCTCTCACGATCTCCGGCACTACCTCTCCACGGTCTCGGCCAATGCGGAGTTTCTCGCCTCCAGCCGCCTCTCCCCTCCGGAAAAACAGGAGATTCTCCTGGAAATCCGGGGTGCCGTCCATGGCACAACGGACCTGCTCGACTCTCTGCTTGTCTTCAGCCGGAATGGAGTCACCAAACGCCGCTCCCATGAACTGGTGGCCGCCTTGCTGGAACGCACGATCGCGCTTGTCCGGGCGCATCCCGATGCACAGGGGGTCACCCTCACCGCTGAGTACGACGATCCCGTGGAGACGGCCGCCTACGTCGATGCCCGCCAGATCGAGCGGGCTATCTTCAACCTCCTCTTGAATGCATGTCAGGCGGGCAGCGGGGAGCAAAGGGTGCAGCAAGTCGTTGCAACCCTGCGCGCAACGCCGGAGATGCTTAGGCTGTCCGTCCGGGACGACGGGCCTGGTGTTCCAGCCACGGTTCGCGATACTCTCTTTGAGCCGTTCGTGAGCGAGGGAAAACAGAAGGGTACCGGCCTCGGGCTCACCCTCGTTCACTCCATCGCAACAGAGCACGATGGAACTGCAACACTGTTTCAAAGTCGGCCCGGCGAAACCATCTTCCACATGCAAATTGCACGCGTCTCCGGTGGCGAACCCGAGGTGCCCAGCATCGACCTGAACCCACCCCCACAGGAAATCCTGACGAGACAATTGTTATGAAGAGAATTGGAAGATGCCCGGCACCTCGGCTTTGTGCCTCCAGTGCTCTTATTAGTTCCCTGCTGCTCTACGTTGGCATAAGCTCGTGCTCTGCGATGGCGCAGCAGCCCAGTCTAGCGGGCTCGCAACGTGCAGGTACAAGGGGCGACGCACCCGAGGAGACTCTTCGCCGTGTCCAGCTTCTGCAGGACGCGGTCACGCGGAGTGAGGTGCAGTTGGCCCAATCTCAGGAGGAGATCCGGCAGCTTCGGCAGGCCCTTACTCTGCTGCAGACGCAGCTCGGGAGCGCCGCAGCGCCGCAGAGCGCGAATGCTGGCCCCGCTAGCGCATCATCGTCCTCCGCGGACCTCGAAGTCTTGCGCGAGAAGCAGGCCATGCAGCAGGTCGAGATCGCGACCCAGGAGCAGGCCAAGGTCGAGACTGAATCGAAATTTCCATTGAAGCTTACCGGCATGGTCCTACTGAACGGTTTCGTCAACTCCCGTCAGGTCGATCTGCCGGTGACGCCCACATTTGCTTTATCCGGCATCGGCAGCACCGGCGCTTCTCTTCGGCAGACGGTGCTTGGCCTGAACGCCCGCGGACCGCACCTCTACGGCGCGCGTTCGAGCGCCGATGTACTTGTCGACTTCTATGGCTCCAGCTCGACCAGCAGCTACAGCAACAGTCCGGGTCTCCTGCGTCTCCGAACAGCCCATGCGTCGCTTTTCTGGAAGCAGGCAGACCTCTTCGTGGAACTCGATCGTCCCATCCTGAGTCCGGAAACGCCCACATCGCTGACAGCGATAGCTCTTCCGCCGCTGGCCTGGTCGGGCAATCTTTGGGCCTGGAACCCTCAGATAGGTGCCCGCTACCGGCTGCCGCTTTCAGGTGGCACGCAGCTCCAGGTGGAGGCCGCCCTCATCGATCCCGCCGATCCGCCCAATCTCACCGCCACTGCCGCGCCAACCATTCTGCCTAACCCGAACTGGGCTGAGCGCAGCAGCCGTCCGGGCGGAGAACTTCACCTCTCCCTGCAGAGATCCGGACTGGGCCGGAGTGCTGGCTATCTGGATGCGGGGGATCCGCAGAAAGGGGCATCCCTGGGTGTGGGCGGCTACTTCAGCCCACACAGAACACCGGCGAACACGACCTTTAATGCCTGGGGCGGAACCATAGATTTCCGCCTGCCTCTGCCTGCGCGTTTACTGCTCAATGGCAGCGCCTTCCGAGGAGCGGCCCTCGGCGGTCTCGGTGCCGGGGCCTTCAAGGACTTTGTGGTGCAGACGAACGCACAAGGGACGGATGTGCAGGTGCTGGATGACGTGGGTGGATGGGCTCAGCTGAAGCAGCAGGTCAATGAGCGGCTTGAGTGGAATCTCGCATATGGCATCGACAGCGTATTTGCCGGCCAACTGCGTCCTTACGCCAGCACCAACCTTGCCGCGTACACGGACCTGGCTCGGAACCGGACCTTCACCGCCAACGTTATCTTCTCGCCAAAGAGTCCGCTCGCCTTCTCCTTCGAGTACAGGCATCTCCAGAGCTCGCCGGTGAACGCTCCAACGAGTCCCGCCAACCTGTTTGGCGCAGCGGCAGCCTACAAGTTCTAGGGTTTCTCATCCATGCGCAACACTTCCCTCTCCGTCGTCTTCATCACGCTGGCAGTCCTCGCCAGTGCCCTTGCCGCACGAGCGCAACCGCAGAACGGTGTCGCTGTTCATGCGAAGCTTTCTATGCCGGCGCAGGCCCGCGTACACCGTGGGCATCCCGCTCCACCCACTGCAGTTCTCTGGCTTAATCCGATGAGCGGCCAGGCTATTCCCAATCCTGTTCTTGGCAAGCATGTGTTGACGCAGAAGAACAGAATGTTCGAGCCCCACCTTCTTGTGGTCCCTGTTGGCAGCACTGTGTCCTTTCCCAATCGCGACCCCTTCTTTCATAACGTGTTCTCGCTTTTCGACGGCAAACGATTTGATCTTGGCCTGTACGAGGCCGGGACCAGCAAGGAGATCACCTTCTCACGCGAGGGTCTCTCCTACCTCTTCTGCAACATTCACCCGGAGATGAGTGCCGTCGTCCTCGCCCTGAGTACTCCGCTTTACACAACCGCCGATGCGAATGGCGCCTTCCACCTCTCTGGCGTTCCACCGGGAGACTATGAGCTGCATCTCTGGATGGAGGGTGAGAAGCAACCGGTGCTCGACCGCCTGACCCGCCGCATGCATGTGGGTACCGCACCTGCCGACCTCGGCCTGCTTCCGCTTACACCTAGTTCCGCGCGGCCGGAGCAGCACACCAACCTCTATGGGGAGCCGTACAGCCCGGAGCCCAGGCCCTCCTACTGAGCACATCGCTCAGAAAAGTAGAGGGGCTGCTCCTTCGAGCAGCCCCTCGATCCGCCAGCCAGACAAGCGCTGACTCCGTGCATCTGAAGCTCAAGCCTCTACTTCACGGTAAGCGCGACCACCACCGTGTGGGTAGTCGCTCCGGAGGTCGCGCTGATGGTTACCTGAGACGTTGTCGGGGCTTGCACCGGAGCCACGGATTTTGCCTGCGTCGATCCGCATCCCGTGGTGGTAAAGGCTGCCGCGGTCAGCAGGCCCATGAGCACCGCTCCCCGCAGCATTGCCGATCTGCGGCGAACGCCTGCAAAGGCGAACAGGCCGAAGGGCGACAACAAACCCATCGCTAGGGCCATGCTGCTCCTGCTGTCGAACCCGCGGAGATGCGCATAGCCGCTGGCGGCCGTGGTTGTGGCAATGGTGACATTGACCGTCGATGCTGCCGTGCCGGACAGTGTCACCGTGGACGGGCTGAATGCGCAGCTGGCACCCGTCGGCAGCCCAGAGCAGGCGAAGCTGATTGGTCCGCTGAAACTGTTGGCACCCGTCAGGCTGAGTGGCACGGTGCCGGTGCTACCCGCGGCTACGGTCAGCGTGCTGGGCGTGCCGGAGATAGTAAAATCCGGTGTGCCCGCGGGCTCTGGCGTCAGGGCCAGCGAGCCAAACAGGCCGTCCTTGGCACCGTTGACGCCAGCCGAAAAATAGAGCGTATTCGGATCGCCGACGTTGTTCTTGCCGCCGAACAGAATCTCCCAGATGCCGCTGTTGACCACCGGAGCGCCTTTCGCATCCTGCAGCGTGCCTGTCATGGCAAAGCTGTGTCTGTCGAATGCGTTGATGGTGCCGTCGCCGAAGTTAGCCACGAGCAGGTTGCCGCCAAAGGGGCCGAAACCCGCGGGTGCCACCGCCATGCCCCACGGTTCATTCAGGGCGCCCGCCGTGATCGCACGCTTCACAAAATTGCCGCTCTGATCGAAGATGTTCACCACCCCGAGCCCCGCACCAGCCACACGCTTTCCCGTCGCGGCGTTGAATTGGCTGTACGTCACGTATACCTGGCCTGCGATCACCTGTATATTGAACGGGTTGAAGCCGGCTGGAAGCTGCGGATCGGCGAAAGCACCGGCCAGCTTCACCGGGGCAAAGCTGCTGCTGAACACATCCACGCTGCCCTGCGCCAGGTTCGCCGCCAGCAGGGTTGTTCCATCGGCGGACTTGTTAATCGCGATGCCGGTGTAGGAGGCCTTGGCGGATGCATTGTTGACCAGCGTCACCGCACTTGCCTCCGAGGCGTTCCAGCCGGCGATCGTTCCATCCAGGGTGGCAAACAGGAACAGCGCGGATGTGCTGCCCGGGATCGTGAACACCGCCGGATCATTGTTGAAGACGATGCCGGAGGGTGTTCCATGCGTCGATGTCATCGCCGCCGGCGGCACCGGCACGGAGAGAGACTTGACTCCCTTGGCATCATCCACCAGAGACATGCCGCTCCCGGGCGAGTCGATCCAGAAAGCCTTCCCAATCGCCACGCCCCAGGGATTGACCAGCGTCGGATCGGTCTGAGCCGCCGGCACAAAGCCGTCCGACACGATGTTGGTCTGTGTAAAGTTGTTCGCTTGGGCGAGTGCACCCGACACCACGACCGTGGCATAAACGCACGCGAGGATTTTGCGCGCCAGCTTGCCGTCGGTGGCAACTCGCTTCAGGAAGGTGGAAGCGGGCCGGACGGCGTGCTTCGCGAGGGAATTGGAAGTCGACATGATCAGGCTCCAGAGATCCGGCTATATAGAGGTGCGATCCGCACCACCACCGCGATCTGGATTCAGCCTAGAGAGCGTTCTCCGCTGACTTGTCAGCCAATTGTCTTTTGAACCTCTTCTGCTTGCTGCGGTCCGGAGATCTCCCTCGGGCAGGGTGCAAGCAATTCATTCTTGCTCAAAAAGGCTTCCGCAGCGCCCTGCTCCTTGCGTCATCGATGCACGTGAAGCTATGACATGCGCGTGATAAGCCGCATGTCATAGCTTCTTGGTAGTCATCTTTGGAAGATCATGAAACTCGTTTTTCATACGCCACCTCCGCAGTTCTTCGCTCGGCTTTTTTCTGGCTTTGGGGGCAGCAGCACAAGCAGACGACAAACGGAGCTCGCTGTAAACAGTATGGCCCCTAATACGTACGCTGGCCTCAGCAAGTCATAGGACATTGGGCATTGCATGCGTCTCTGACGGCGTCTTGTGGATCTCAGATGATAGTTAGACGCGAGCCCCTCTACGGCGAGAAGATGGACTGGCGGATCTTTTTAGCTGTAAGACATGCTTTCATCAACAAGGGCATGGTAGCGAAAGCTACAACTCAGCCCGTTATGACTTACTCTGTATGAGAAGTATCGATTAACTTATCAGTAAGCCTGGCGACAAAGCCATCTGGTAGCGCACCCAGTATGGATCCCTCAATTCTCGAGGTCACATCGCCGGCGTAGACGTGTTCCTCCCCTTTCATAAGTGCCTCATACGCTTGTATTGCAACGCTATAAGGATCGGCCTTCTTCGTATTTGGGTCTCCAATCTTGGTCTGTTCTAGATCTGCGCGTTCGAAGATGCTTGTGTTAACTGGTCCAGGCTGAAGAACCGTCACAGAGACCCCTGATTCTTTCAGCTCGTATCTCAGGCTTTTTGCAAAAGAGCGACCGAAGGCTTTTGTAGCAGCGTACACGGCCTCTCGTGGAGCAACGAGTTCCGCCAGAAGAGAGGATGTAATAAGAATCCGTCCGCTTTTCTGAGCAAGTAGCTTTCGAACTGCGTATTTCGCTATGTGGACGGTGGACTCCACGTTCAGGCGCATGATCTGGATCTCCTTCTCGAGATCAGTTTCTGCAAAAAGCCCCCCTCCGCCAAGCCCGGCATTTAGCGCGACGATATCAACCGGACGATCCAGTGCCTCGACAGCTCCCCACAATGCTACACATCCCTTGAAAGTGGCTAGGTCAGCCTTCACCCAAGTGACGTTTGTGCCTCGAGTGGCTAGTTGTTCAGCCGCTGTAAAGATTTGATGCTCGTCCGCTGCTATGACCAAGTCGTGATCGTTCTCCGAAAATACCTTAGCCAGCTCAAAGCCAATTCCACTGGATGCGCCCGTAACGATCGCAAGCTTGTTCGCCATGTCTCTCTCCCTTTGGAAGGTAATGCTAAAATCGTCGCGTCCGAGGGAAGCGGCAAGGTGTGGGATGCAGATCGCTCATCTCGATCTCCGTCCCACCGTCATTTCTGCGCCGAGCTTTCGCTGGGCGCTTTCAGCTCCGGTGAGTGCTCATGGTGTGAGATTGTGGTGCATTGACTAGCTTATTGAAAGCAAGCAGAAAACCGCTTGGGTAATGGGCTTTTTGCATCCACCTTCTATGCTTGAACCACGCGAGCGGCCGAGCTGGTGGTTTGTTGATCCTGCTTGCCCTCGGCAGAGAGCTACCGCTAGTTCTCAGCATCGAGGCCGCCAAAAGCGGATTGCCGCACCAGTTTTCCGTCGCCCAAGTCTCACTTAGCTCAAACGGGTTTGCAGCACTTCTATTCCCATCAAAATGCCATTTTCACGATTTGACGTCTGGTCTATCAACTCACTAGAGACTCTGCCGGCACTTCTTCTTGCATCATGCATGCAGATGAAGCGATGACATTCGCGTGACAAGCCGCCTATTTGGAACGCTTAGGCTCGGTTTCAGCTTCAAAGGCGCATGCCACTCCCCGCATGCGCCGCCCGATCCAATCAGCGGCGGCACTGTCCTGCAGTGAAGCTTTCCCGGGGACCTTTGTTGGAGTCATCATGAAACGCGTTCTTGCCTTCCCCGCATTTGCATTCCTTCTCCCCGCTTCCGTTCTGGCTTCAGCGCAGCAGTACAGGCAGATAACCTTATCGCCAACGTCGCCGGTGTCGCCCCGAACACGGATGCCAGCCTGGTTGACCCATGGGGCATCGCGCGTGCTTCCGGCGGTGCCTGGTCGGTTTCTGATAACAAAACAGGCGTCAGCATGCTCTGTCACAGGGCCAGCATCAAGCAGAGCCTTATAGTCATTCGCGCGCCGGGAAAACAGTCAGCTTTTGTCCTTGCAACCCTGGATGGCTCCAGCTACAAGGGACTCCGCACTGCATTCCTGGACGGTCAGCGCTTCCTGTATGCCGCTGACATCGGGAAAGGCCGGATCGACATTTCCGACATCGCTCTCCATCTCGTAGCTGCCTCCACCTTTCAAAAGCCCTGACCACGGGTACCGGTGTCCTGTACTGGCTTTCCTTTCAGCGGGGCCAACACAGACCTTCATATCATCATCAATTTCAGACAACGGCTCTCGCGTGCTTTCGGGGGTGCCTTGTGAAAACTTTGATTGGGGTTTAGATGTCCGTACTGGATTTTATTGACGATCTATACAGATATGCTTTAGCGCTCAGTCGGAATACTGCGCAGGCAGAAGACTTGGTGCAGGAGACCTGTCTGCGAGCTCTGAAAGCCAGCGAGCGTCTCCGCGAAGACAGCAATGTAAAGGCTTGGCTCTTCACAATCTTGCATAATCTCTGGATCAGCCAAATACGGCAGAGCGCTAGCGCCGGCCATGCCGTAAATTTGGAGAGCCTGATGCGCTCTGCCGAGGCACCCGCGGATCCTAGTCGTAATGCCTATGATCTTCTGATCAGTGAGGAGGATACGCGTGCCGTAAGATGGGCTATCGCAAGACTTCCCGAGGAGTTTAGACAGGTCATCATCTTGCGCGAATTTGAGGAGTTTTCATACAAGGAGATCGCAGAGATTCTCAACTGCCCTGCGGGTACTGTGATGTCGCGCTTAGGAAGAGCCCGATCAAAGCTCCGCGCATACTTGGCTGAAGCTTCAACCGAAGGCCTTATTTCAGAGAAAAGGAGCCGTCGTGGACGCCTGCGCTGATTGCCTGATGTGCATTCCATTGTTTTTAGACGAGGAACTCGGCGAGACCGAAAAAAAGGCCTTTCTTGCACATCTTGAGCAATGCAGAACGTGCCGCTATCAGCTTACTGAACAGCAATCGTTCTCGCGTCTCGTCAGACGATCACGACCGGCAGTCCTTGCGCCAGCTGATCTACGCCGCCGGATTGGCGCTTTGGTGCAGGAGACCCACGACGAAGCTCAGATGGCCAAGAGCCTCCAAGCGCCACAGCGCACATTATCTTTCCCTCGGCACTGGCTTCCTCTCGCATTCGCCGCGGTACTCTGTGTTTTCGCGATCCTCTCCTTTATTTTCAGCGCGCAGAGCGCAAGAACGGAGAGATTTCTTCAGACCGCCATCGAGGTCCACCGGACTTTAGTAGGGACAGGCCTGCCGCTTGATCTGACGTCGTCCTCATCACAACAAGTTGACGCTTGGTTTCAGCAGCGAGTTCTTTTTCCATTTCGCATTCCGAACGAGGGCATCGCTGTCGAATCCAGGGCACGATACCAGCTCCGCGGCGGGCGTCTCGTGATGTTCGATGGGGAACCAGCGGCGGTGCTCATCTTTGAAATGCCCTCGCACGAGTTGGTTAGCATGCTAGTTGTTTCGGCCAGATACAGGTTTCGTCTCCGAGGAGTAATCACACGTTCTGACGGTATCGTCTTCCATAGTTTTGACCGAGACAGGACTCATGCAGTCGCGTGGGAACATCGCGGTGTGGCCTGCGCCTTGATCTTTGACAGTCAGCTCGCCGGCGGCACTTCGTGCGGCTCCTGTCACAGTGCACATGCGGTTTCCGCTCACATCGACGATCCCCATGCCGTGCACGTGCCAGTGATCCTAGAAGCAAGTACGTGCCCCAAGGCCATTTGCGTGCATAGATCTGTGCGTTGACGCAGTGGCCAGCATTGCATTGCTGATGTCACTCGCCCACAGATGAAGTATAGCTGTCATTTTGGGGCCAACAGAGCAGGCAAATCCTCCCGAAATGCCCAACGTTCCGATTAGGACTACACCTGCGATGAAAGTCTTCCAATAGCACGTCTCACAATTGCTTTTTGGGCAGACGACGCGGGCCACCCTTATGTCTGTTACGGCTTCATCGGAGAAACAAGCTGGCCACTCGTGTCGCAGCCATCAAGACCAATCCCTTGGAGACCATCATTCCAAATGCGTGCTTAGCTTCCTGTTAAGCGATCGCGATATGTCCAGTCTTTATGTAAAGGCAGAACAGCTGTGTGCGTGTGGAGTCATCGTCCGGCATGGACTAGGGCTGGGTCCCGCCCCCCCCCCCCAATCCCAATTAGTCTAGGCC